>NZ_JAMZFY010000001.1:1283269-1604087 GCF_025457605.1 Haloarcula laminariae
CGGCTAGGGCCGGCGGCCACCCGTTCGGTCCCCGAGAGGGGCGGCCCCGTCGTACAGCGGGCTGAAAGCGCCCAGGCGGCGTCGCCGGCCACGCACTGGACAGTTCCCGACAACGGAAGGTTCAAGCGCGCGCCGACCTGACAATCAGTATGGATTTCCAGGGAGTGTCCACGCAGCTGCAGGAGACGCTGGCGGTGTTCGACCGGCCCGGAGCGGGGACACCGCTGACGACGAGCGAGGTGGCGAGCGAGCTGTCGGTGTCGCGGCGAAGCACGTACGAGCGTCTCACGCGGCTGTCGGAGCGGGGGCTGTTGAAGACGAAGAAAGTGGGGGCCAAAGGCCGCATCTGGTGGCGGGACAGCGAGCCGACGGCCGACCTCGAACGGCGCGTCCGTCAGCAGGAGGTCGTGGCGGAGCTGGGACAGTACGCGCTCGCGGACCACGACATCGAGTCGGTCCTGCAGCTGGCCTGTGAAGGCGTCACCGAGACCCTGGGGACCGACTACTGCAAGGTCCTGGACCTGGCCGAGGACGGCGAGTCGTTGCTGCTTCGGACCGGCGTCGGCTGGCGGGACGGCATCGCCGGTTCCGCCACGGTGTCGGCGACCGACGACGACTCACAGGCGGCCCACACACTGGCCACCGACGAACCGATTGTCGTCGACGACCTACAGACCGAGCGCCGGTTCAGCGGCCCCGACCTGCTGAGAAGCCACAACGTCACAAGCGGCATCAGCGTCATCATCGGGACCGCCGAGGAGCCGTGGGGAATCCTCGGCACCCACGACACCGAGCGGCGGTCCTTCGGCGCCTACGACGTGAACTTCGTCCAGTCGGTCGCGAACATCCTGGCGTCGGCGATAACCAGGCGCGAAGGCGAGGCGGCGCTGGTCAGTCAGCGCAAGCAACTCGCCGCGCTGACCAACCTCCAGTCGGTCGTCCGCGTGACCACGGACGCCGTCATCGACCAGTCGACCCGGAGCGAAATCGAGTCAGTCGTCTGTGAGCACCTGGCCGCGAGCGACTCCTACGAGTTCGCCTGGATCGGCGACGTCGACCACCGGTCACAGAGGGTCCGGCTCAGAGCCGAGGCCGGCGTCGACGACTACCTCGACGGGACCACTATCTCGGTCGACCCGGACGACGAACGGAGTGACGGGCCCACGGGACGGGCGTTTCTGACCGGCGAGACGCAGACCTCCGACCACATCCGGACGGACCCGGACTACGAGCCGTGGCGCGACCACGCCGACGAGTACGGCTACCAGTCCTCGGCCGCCATTCCCATCGTCCACGAGGGGGCCGTCTACGGCGTCCTGAACGTCTACGCCGACCGACCGGCGGGCATCACCGGTCGCGAAAAGACCGTCATCACACAGCTCGGCGAAATCGTCGGCCACGCCATCGCGGCCGCCGAGCGCAAGCGTGCGCTGTTGAGCGATACGGTGACCGAACTGGGCTTTCACCTGGGGGATATCGGCGCTCTCCTCGGCGTCGACGACGGCAGCGGGACGGTGACCGTCGATGATACGATTCCGGTTTCCGACGGCGAGTATCTGCTGTACGGGACGGTGACCCGGGACGCCGCCGAGCTGATTACGGCCGTCGGCGACCGGCTGGACCACTGGACGGGGGCCGAGATACACGACTGGGACAGCGAGGGACGGGCCAGCTTCGAGGCGCGGCTCCGGGACCCGCCGGTGCTTACGGCCCTGGCGAACGCCGGCGGCGGTATCGTGGAGGCCGGAGTCGAGGACGGGCGGGCCCACATGACGCTCCAGCTCCCGCCGGGCGGGGACGTACGGAGCGTCATCGAGACGGTCCAGACGGTGTATCCCGGCGCCGAGATGCTGACCCGGCGCCAGACCACGCGGGAGCGGATACAGACGACGACGCTCGAAATCGGCGCGGAACTGACCGACCGACAGTCGGCCGTCCTCAGAGCCGCCTACCGCGCGGGCTTTTTCGAGTGGCCCCGCCCGGTGTCCGGCGAGGACGTCGCCCACTCGCTCGGCATCTCACCGCCGACCTTCCACCAGCATCTCCGGAAAGCGGAGAAAAACGTCTTCGACACGCTGGTCCCGGCGCTCCTGTGACTGACGCGGACGGTCAGTGTCGGGAGTACCGTCCGGGCCTCGGTCTCGAACGCCGTTTTCCGGACAGCACCCTAAATCCCGAAACCGACGAGTAGCGCTGTCTTGCACCGGGTAGTGGGCGTATACGGGTCTGAACTGTCGCAACGGGTTTATCAAGGCCAGTCATTGCGTCGGACGGGAGCAGCGGCGGGGTGCCGACGGGTACCGTCACCAGGCCCACAGCGTCGGATAGCCCGACGGTCAGGTCACCGGGCGGGCGCCGTCGGGGTGTCACCGCCGTCCCCCACTACCGAACTATGAACTACCAAGGAAATCAGCAGCAAGGGCAGCAGCAGCACGACCAGCAGCACACCGAGCGGTCCGGCCAGCAGAGCCAGGGTCTCACAGAGGAGCAGGGCCTCGGACAGAGCGGTATCTTCGGGCACGAGTCGACACAGCGGCTGACAAGCCAGTTCCAGCCACACAGCCAGGGGAGCGGCCGCCAGCAGTCCCAGGGGATGCAACACCAGCAGGGACAGCAACATCAACAGAACCAGCAGCGCCAGCAGCCACAGCAGATGGGTCACCAGGGCCAGCAGCACCAGGGACAGCAGCCATACCAGCAGTCCCGACAGCCCCAGGGCCAGCAGAGCCACCAGCATCAGCAGCCACAGCAGCATCAGCAGAACCAGCAGCGCCAGCAGCCACAGCAGATGGGTCACCAGGGCCAGCAGCACCAACAGCAACCACAGGGACAACAGAGCCAACAGCAGCCACAGCAGCAGTTCCAACAGCCCCAGGGCCAGCAGAGCCACCAGCATCAGGGCCACCAGAGTCAACAGCACCAGCGGTCCCGACAGCCACAGCAGCAGTCCCGACAGCCCCAGGGCCAGCAGAGCCAGCAGCCATACCAGCAGTCCCAGCAGCCGCAGGGACAACAGCGCCAGCAGCACCAGCAGTCCCGGCAGTTCCAGCAGCCACAGGGCCAGCAGAGCCAACAGCAGTCCCGACAGCCCCAGGGCCAGCAGAGCCAGCAGCCGTCCCAGCAGAGCAACCTCCAACACACCAGCCAACAGCCGTCCCAGCAGAGCGGCCTCCAGCTCCGGCAACGGTCCCAGAAACAGCAGTCCGAGGAATACTGAACGGTCTCACGCCGCATAGCCATCGAGCGCGCCGCCGTGTGTGACAGGGTCGCCGCTGTCTGAGCGTGCCCTGCCGCCGGCGCCACAACACCCGCGCGACACCCGGAGCGCGGCCCCGCTTTTCGCTGTCGACAGTGACCTCGACCAGTGTCGAGAGTAGACTACGAACGTCCGCGCTCGCCACGGGTAGCCGTTGACGGGAGATGTAGGGCGGCCTACGCTCCGCTAAAGTCGGGTTTCGAGTCGGTAATACGCCGATTACCGGCTATATCTGTCCGTGGAATTAAAGGCCAGAAGCCCGAACTGTCACTGATGTCACAAGATAGAGACCCGAACACGGAGAGCCAGGTAACGACAGACGCCGACACGATTCGGTCGTGGGCCGGGACACACACCATGGTCCCGGTCCGCCGGGACGCCGGGGACGACCCGCGGCTCGAAGTTGTCTCGGAGGACGAGATGCACGCGGACCACCAGGAGATAGACTGGACGGAGTTCGAAGGTGAGCTACGGGACCAGGGGATGGTCGTAGTCCGGAGCGGCGAGTCGACCGATGACATCGACGTCGTCGACCGGTCGACGGTCATCAGCCGCGCAACCGTCGGGAGCGAGGCGGTCGAGGAGGCGCTGATGGAGGGCGAGACCGTCGAGAGCGAGATAACCGAGCGGCGTGTCGTCGAACACGTCGTCGTCGAGGAGGCCACTGTCGAAAGCGAGATAGTCGGCCGCGAGACCGTCCAGAGCGATATCGTCGCCGTGGACCTGCTGGCGACGGACGTAAAACAGTGCTCGGTGACGCGCGCCGAACCCCCCGAGGAGTCGACGACGGACCTGAGCTGGTTCCAGCCGGGGACCAATCTGGACGACCCGTACGACGTCGAGATAGACGTCGACGAGGAGTGGTCGGTCACGCGCGAGGTCGTCGAGCGCATCACCATCGAGAGTCAGGTCGTCGACACGGACGTCGAGGGGACCGAGACCGTCGAGAGCGACACGATGCGCGAGACCGTCGACATCGCGGGGGTCACGGAGACGGTGCTGCAGGGGGAACTCGTCGAGTCGCCGGAGACGGCGGCGGCCGCCGTCGAACGCGGCCACGTCGAGAGCCAGTTCCGCGAGGACGACATCATCGAGACGAACCTGCTCCGTCGCCAGACAATCGACGAGGAGATGACCGTCAGCAAGATGATAACGGGACAGGTCTCCGACGCGGAGACCGTCAGCGCCGACGCGGTCTCCCACACCGTCGTCGACAGCGAAATCGTCGAACAGTCGGAGTACGGCGTCGACCTCGCTGGCGCGACCGACGCGTCGACGGGGGCCACCGTGGGGGCCGGCGGCGCGGCGACCGCCGACACCGAGATGCCCGACGACGCGGACATCAGGGTCATGCCCATGGAGGAAGACGAGGGCAAGAACGTCGTCAACCCCGACGGCGAGGAAGTCGGAATGGTCGTCGACGTCGACGACGGCCAGATGTACGTCGACCCGCACCCGTCGATAACCGACCGCATCAGGACCGCGCTGGGCTGGAGCGACCACGACGACGACAGCTACCTGCTGGGTACCGACCACATCGACTACATCGACGACGACCAGGTCGTCCTGCGGATGGAACGCGAGGGGGAGTAGCCCGTCGCTATCGATTCCGGGGACCGCGGCCTTCGACAGCGACGACCAGCCGCGGACGGTTCGAACCGCGATAGGGTCGTGCTACCCGGTCACAGCGCCGGAACCGCCGGCCAGTAGCCCGGAGTAATCCGGGAGTCGCCCCGCGTTTTCCACCGCCGTGGACCGATGCCAATCGGGGAGAAAGCTTTTGTTACCCGACAGGCAACGGAAGGGTGTCACAATCAATGTATCGTAACGAGACACACGCGAATCACTCGCCCCGACACCAGGGGGCCGGGACGTACTTCGTCAAGCACGACTTCGACGGGTCGGCCGAACTGACGACCACGCTCGCACACGCGCTGTCGGACATCAGCGGCGTCGACGTGACGGATGCGGGTTTCACGCTGTACGACTACATCGACCCCGACGCGCTCGACCGGCTGTTCAAACCCGGGGCCGGCGGCGCCCAGCGCGTCAACGGGACACTCACGCTGACGGTCTGGGACCACCAGGTGACGATACACAGCGACGGACAGATAGCTATCGTCCCACCACAGCAGACGCCCCAGCCGACGCGGTGAAAGCAGCGTAAGCGGGTTTTTCCCGTCTCCACCTGTCCTCGGCAACTGACGGACGCACCGACCGACTCCCGGTATCGGATGCCCCATCGTGAGAGAGAGTAACGCTTACCCGCTGAACAGTGCCGCCGGTTTATTACTGACACCGCCATCCGGTCTGATGCACACGAACAACGCGTAGCGCGTGCCGGATACCGCCTCGAACAGCCCGGTTACGGTCTGTCGCGCTTCGGGGGCGGCCCGACGTGTGTACTGTGCGGACGACCCATCACCAACCATGAGCCAATCCGATATGCAACAGACGGTCGAGCTGATGAGCAACGCGATTCAAATGCAGCAAAACGCTCTCGACATCGGGCAGGAGGCCCTGGACCAGGCCGTCGAGATACCGCTGAAACAGTCTATCGAACTCCAGCGGAGCGCGGGGAAGCTGTTTCTCAACGGGCTGGAGATGAGTAGCTGGATCGGTAACCGGAGTACCGAGCTGACCCGTGAGGCGATGGACACCTACTTCCGGACGGTCGATAACGCCGCCGAGAACGCCGCGCAGATGACCGAGCAGGGCATAGAGCAGGCCACCCGCATGACGGACCAGGGCCTCCAGCAGGCCGGCAACGTGGGCCAACAGCAGCTCCAGGCCCAGCAGGCGCAGTTCCAGCCCGGCAACGCCTTCGGCGGCCAGCAGCGCGCTGGCGAACCACAGCCGGGGGCTGAACAGCCCGCATACGACGGGCGGAGCCAGCCGCCACAGCAGTCGATGGGTCAGCAACGCGGGCAACAGCAGCCCCCGGCCCGGCAGCCGCCAGCCAACCCACAGGCACAGCGGCCGCCGCAAGGGAGGGAGACGGCCCAACCCACCAGGCAGTGGATTCAGCGGCCGCCTGTCCAGTCCCAGCAGCCGGTCCAGTCACAGCAGCCCGTCCAGTCCCAACAGCCCGCCCCGGAGTACCAACAGCGACAGCCCCAGCAGCCACAGAAGCAATCCCAACAACAGCAGCCTCAACAGCCCCAGCAGTCCGAGCGCCAGCTTGCGGTGGCGGGCGGCGTGCCCGAGGAGGAGTCGAGCAGCACAGAGGCCCCCGTCGACAGCAATTAAGGGCCGCCCCATCCGCCGTTTTCAGCGTTCAGACCCGAGTAATCCGGTGGTACCGCGGCTAGCTCGGTCGTACTTATCTGTCGGCCAATCGAAGGATCAGACGGTGTTTCACAGTGCAAATCATCTGTAAAGACGGAACCACGATACAGTGTGCCGACTTCAAGGCCATCGATTCCGGCGTCCTGTTCTTCCAGGAGGACATGGCGCGAGCGGGCGAGTCTGAGGAGGAATCAGAAGCGGACGAATCGGACGAAGGGGCCGACGGCTTCGTGCCGATCACCGAGCTACACTTCGTGTTGCCCGACGAGATGGTCCAGCAGGCTCCCCAGCCGACCGGGGTGCCGGAACAGGGCCGCGCCGGCGGGGCGGGGCACGGAGCGCCGACGCAGCAAAGCGGCCACACACAGCAACAGCAGACCCAGCAGTTCCCCCGCGGACCGGGCCAGTCCGGCCGGTAGACCGGGGCTGCTCGCGCACCGGTAAGCGACGAGGGTGACGGCCGGAACTGTCGTCGGCTGGCGCTTCGGCGGGCGACAGGCGCTGTCGTCGCCTTCGAGGAACGGGTAGGTGACGCAGACACCGCTCCTCACGAGCCGTTTTGTCGCCGCGCTCTCGGCCTTTCGCGATGGATACCACCGAGTCGGCGACCCGGACAGCACCGTTTCTTCACGACGATATCGCTGTTATGCAGTCGAGAATCGGCAGTCCGAAGCGTCGGCGGTATCGGACGGTTTCCGCTGGGGAGAGCTACCGGGATACCGTTTCGTACGCCGGGGGGCGGGACGGGAGCCGAAGCCACGGGTGCGTGGGCAGGTAGACCGCCTGCGGTCGCGGATACCCGGTCGGGTTCGCGACGAAGACGGGCCGTGATGTCGAGCGCGCTTCGGGCCCCCGACCGGGAACAGCCGGTGACTCCGTCCCCGCCGTCGTATCGCCCGGTACGGCCGTCCGGGATTCGGCGTCTGTCTCGCCAGGGGAGTCGGACGCGGACGGCGGGCTATCGGTCTCCCGGTCCACGTCCGCCGGTTCGGTTTCCTGTTCGTTCGCTTCGTCCGTGGGGTCACTCTCTTCGTCCATCTGTTCGGATTCCGGGCCTCGGGTTCCTGTCGTCGGTGTCGATTCGTCCTCGCTGGCCGATTGCCCGCCCGCCTCGGGGGCCGAGCTGTCGGGTTCTGACTCCCTGCCGGTCGGCGCGGGGTCGCTCCCGGCGTCCTCGGCCGACCGGTCAGCCGGCTCGTCGGGTCGGTCCCGCTCGCTCTCCGGCGAATCCGACGTCCCGTCCGGCCGCTCGTCTTTGGGGAGGAACTTCCCGGTTTCCGGGTCCCGTGGCGGCCGCTCGGTGCCCTCGTCGTCTCCCCGTTGTGTGTCAGAGTCGTCCGATGTCATGCTGTTTGCCCGCCGGGCCAGTGGTAATAGCTACTGACGGAGCAGTATAAAGGCGCACGACGCTTCGACTGTTTTCGAGGGGCTACCGTGAGTAACGCGGGCTTTTCCGAACACCGGCCGTGTCGGACGCCGCCGCGCGTCGAGCGTCCACGGGCCATCAGAGGTAGCCGCCGTCCCACTCGTCGGCCAGGTGGACGTTGCCACAGTCCCCACACTCCAGTCGGTCGAGGCCGTCGGCGGTCACGTCGGTACTCCCGCACTGCGAGCAGAAGTAGCCGTGGGCCGACTCCCGGTCCTCGGTGACGAACGTGCGGAAAAACGGCGCCTCACGGCCGGGAATCGGTTCCTCGCGGTCGAGCGGGCGGTCCTCGCCGTCGGCGTCGACCGTCTCGGGAACCGGGACGGCCGGCTCGTTGAGCTCCTCGTTCCGGTCGCCCTCGGCGTAGACCGTCAGCCCGAACTCGTGTCCGCCGACTTCGAGCGAATCGCGGCCCTGTTCGGCGAGGCCGAACTGCTCGCAGAACCCCCCGCCCTCGACGGCGGCGTCGAGGACCTCCCAGGTGAGGGGTCGGTCGCCGTGCTCCGAACGTAGTCGCTCGATAAGCGCCGTCGCGATACCCTGCCCGCGGGCTTCCGGGTCGACGTGGAGCCAGCGGATGCGCCCGTCCGCCGTGCCGTCGAGGAACCCCGACAGAATCGTCTCGTCGTCGACCTCCGCCTCGGCTGCGAGGAACCAGCCGTCCGATTCGGACAGCCGGTCCTCAAGCGCCTCCGACGAGAACGCTTGCTCGATTATCGTCGCTATCTCCTCGGGGCTGAGCGCGAACGAAGAGTTGAACGAACTCTCCGCGATGCGCTCGATACGCTCGCTGTCGGACGGTGTCGCCTCTCGGATATCCATAGCGGTTATTGACAGTCCGTAAACAAAAGTAACCGTCCAAAACTCGCCCCCACGGCCGTCGCGTTCGCGGCGACGCTGCCGCGACGACGGACCGACAGACGTGTGCGAAGCGTTCGGTCGAGGTTACCGCCGGTTCGGCGACGGAACAGCAACTCCCCCGGAACGAGCTAACAACGGAACCGGTGGGGTTCATCTCCCCGGAGTCGGCTAACAGCGGAAGCGATGGTGTCGTGAGAGCGGCGCTAACAGCGGAACCAGTGGGGGTGTCGGTTCGCGGTAACAACGGGTCCGGCGGGCGTATGGGCCTGCAGGAACAGCGGAGCCGCGGGAATAGCAGTCCGTGGTAACAGCGGAACCGGTGGGGTAGACTTTCCGGACCACCCGATCGCTGACCTCACCGACGCCGTCCGAGGCTAACAGCGGAACCAGTGGGGTGAGAGCGGCGAGCGGGCAATAACAGCGGAACCAGTGGGGTAACCCCGCCCGATAAGTGACCTTACTCACTGACGGAGGGGGAAAGGTATCGTTACTCGATTCCTGAGCGACGACGAAAGCGAGGCATTCGACCCGCTAACAGCGGAACCGGTGGGGTCAGGGGGTCGCGTCGAGTATCTCGGAGAGCCCCGTCTTCACCGAGGAGACGGACTGTTCCAGCTCGTGTTCCTTGTACTTCCCGCCGCCCTTGCCGCGGTTGAACTCCGTCGATGAGATGATTCCCAACTGGTCCAGTTCGCCCAGATAATCGCGCACGGACCGCAGCGAGACCGGGTCCATGCCGTTCTCGTTTGCCACCTGCTGGTAGGCCGCCAGGATGTCCTTCGTGCGGGCCGGCGTCTCGTTTCGTTCCGCGAGCAGCGTCAGCGCATACAGAACGAGCTGTCCGTGGTCGGAGTAGTTCCTGATACCCTCGACCACCTGGTCGGTCTGGAGTCGCTGTCGGGCCTCGCGAACGTGTGCCTCGGTGACGAGGTCGTCGTTGTACTCCCGGGCGAGGTCACCGGCTTCGAGCAGGAGGTCCAGCGCCTGACGCGCGTCCCCGGAGTCCTTGGCACCGTAGGCGGCACACATCTGGACGACGCCGTCGTCGAGGACGCCCGACTTGAACGCGACCGAGTCCCGTTGCTGGAGAACGAGCTGTAGCTCCTGGGCGTCGTACGCCGAGAAGGAGACCTCCTTCTCACAGAGGCTCGAGCGGACCTTCGAGGAGAGCTGGTTCCTGAAGTCGAGGTCGTTGGAGATACCGATGACACCGAGTTTCGCGTCGGTCACGTCGCCGTTCGACCGCGCCCGCGGGAGCTTATACAGGAGCGAGTCGTCCTGGATGTGGTCGACCTCGTCTAAGACGATGAGGACCGTGCCGCCGACCTCGTTGAGCTCCTCGAAGAGGAACTGGTAGACCGAAGCCTGCGGGTATCCGGTGTTCGATATCTGCTTTGCGGGGTCGCGGAGCTCGTTGACGAGGGCGACGGCGGCCTGGTAACTCGAGTTGAGCCCGTCGCAGTTTATCTCGATAGTGTGGAGGTCGAGTTCGGGGACGTCCGCCGCGTCGCGTTTGAGCGCGTTGAGGAGATATCGGGTCGCGGCCGTCTTTCCGACGCCGCTCTTGCCGTAGAGGAAGATGTTTGACGGGCTTTCGTTGTTGATGACCGGTTGCAACGCGGCGTGATACCGCTGGAGCTCGTTGTCGCGGCCCACGAGTTCTTCCGGCGTCCACTCCTCCAGCAGCGCCTCACGCTTCTCGAAAATCGACGACGTCGGCGTAAACGAGAGGTCACTCATTCGAGTCAGTGTGTGAGAGGGAGGGACTTAACCTTTGCTTCCGCTGCTTCCGTTGCTTCCGCTGTTGCTAGTCTTTTATATAGCTCCGACTCCACCGGTTCCGCTGTTATCCGGAGACGCTTCTGACCAGGATGTCGGCCGGACGGACACCCACCCCACTGGTTCCGCTGTTAGCGATGCGAAGGCAAGCGGGTTGAACGCAGTGAGGTGACCTATTATCGGAAAAAGGCCGAAGGAACGGTGACGTTACCAGTACGAGTTGGAGTAAGTTTCTAGAGCTAGTGAATAACGTTAAATACCTTCCCTGTAAAACATACCCGTACACCGTTCTTCACAGAATGACAAAGCACCCCCTCCCATGGGGGTGGTGCCGTTCTTCTCTCCGCTAACAGCGGAACCAGTGGGGTGGGTGTGTCCCCTTTCAATCGTGTGACTCCGACCTCTTGTCCGGTCCCGAAACACCTCCCGATGGTGGCTCCTCTGGTCCTCGCCCGGCACGCAGAACGCTCGTTTACAATACGCGAAAGAGGATGATCGCGAAGCTGACGAACACGCCGATGCCGACGAAGACGTAGATCCGGTCCGATTCGGTCTCGAGTCCCCGTGACAGCTCGTGGACGATGATTCCCAGGGAGAGGAAAAACAACACTATCACCGATAGCATCAGAAAGCGGTAAGCGAGTGTGATCTGGAGGCCGAGAAAGCCACCGAGGAACAGGAGCATCGCGGCTATCATCGCCGTGAGCAGTCCCAGTATCCCCATCCCACCGACGAACACCCGATACCGCCGGTCGTCCTCGTTAGTTACGGAGTTGATCGCGAAGTTCGTAATCAGAACGATAACCGGGAACACGACGGCAGCCATCTGTATCTGTGTCGTATCAATCATTGGACTGAACCACCACGCTGTTCGAATCTCCTCGTCTCTCTGTGATATCCCTAGTCGTTTCAGATGTGCCGCCGTCGCTCGTCACGTACGTACCACCGTCCCGAACTGGTCCGGTCGGCCTCGGACTGTCTCATCTCTGTCTCCTCCGCTCACGCGTGGTATCCCGGCGGAGAGCAGGGCTTGGCGAAGGACTAAGTAACCGACCCTCCATTCCCACGTCATGAGCGAGAGTTCGGGGACCGACGACACGACGCTCGACTCGGTCGGTTTCGACATGGACATCGGTAACGGGCGAACCGAAATCCGGGTCACGGGCGACCGCGACACGGCGGTCATCGTCCGGTCGGAGTCGGGGGAGAAGATATACCTCCCGCCGGAGGACTTTGACCGCGAACCCGACGGTAGCGCCTACGATAGCCCCTACGAGCCCCGAAGCGGCGCCCAGGAGAGCCCGTACTCGACCCATCCCGACGCCTCGTCCGTCACCGGAATGGAACCGACGGCAGGCGGCTACTTCATCGTCCATCCGGAGCCGGTAACCGACGTTCGCTTTCTCCGCTAGTCTCTCTCGCCGGCGCCGATAGCCGGCCGACCGGTCGGCACTACTCGGTTATTTCCTTGTAGAACGCCACGTGTTCGTCGGCGACGTCCTCCCAGGTCCGCTCCTCGTACTCGATGGGCGTATCGAGGGAGAGCGCGTGCTCGATGCCGTCGGCGATGGAGTCGGAGTCGGGTTCGACTTCGATTACACAGTCGTCCGGAAGCAGTTCCGCGGCGCCGCTCTCGCAGGCGACGACGCGGGTCCCGACTGACAGCGACTCGACGATGGTGATACCGAAGGGCTCGGCGAGCGAGGGCGAGACGAACAGGTCGGCGCTGGCGTAGTAGTCCCCGAGCTCCTCCTGTGCGAGGTACCCGGCGAAGATGACCTCGTCGTCGATGCCGAGCAGTTCGGTGAACCGCCTGAGCTGGTCGGTCAGGTGGCCGGTCCCGCCCAGTACGAGCGTCAGGTCGTCACGGCGGAGCTTCGAGAGCCCATAGAGGAGGTACGACAGCCCCTTCTGGTCGGTGTGTCGGCCCACGAAAAAGAGCATCTTCCCGTCGATGCCGAGTTCGGCTTTGATGTCCTTCCCGGTCGGCTCGACGGACGAGAAACCGTTGTAGATGACCCGTGCGTCGGCGTCGTAGAACTCCCGGATACGGCGTCGGGTAAACTCGCTGACGGCGATGAGGTGGTCCGACCGGTTGGCCACGCGCTGTTCGGTCTGGACCTCCCGCTCCGGCGGGTTTACGTTCCGGTCCTGGGAGAGGGAGTGAAAGGAGGTGACCCACTCGATGTCCGTCGTCGAGGCGGCCCGCGTCCCGGGATTGTATCCGAACCAGTCGTTCGTGTGGATGATGTCGAAGTCGGCGGCGATATCGGCGAAATCGCCCGCCAGCCGACCGATACGCGTGATGATGTCGCCCTGGCCCGTCGGGACACCGTGGATACCCGGCCTGTCCTCGGGGGCGTACTCGTCCGGTAACACCAGCTCGAACTGTACGTCGTCACGCGGTTCGAGCTGTTCGTACAGCTCCCCTACGACCGTATCGAGCCCGCCTGTGATATTCGGTGGAAACCCCCAGCCGAGCATCAAAACTTTCGGTGGCATATCAGTAACCCGTATTCGTAAATCACGTCAATGCGGTAAATACGTTTGTGGTGGGCGGAGGGGACGGCATTTCCGCCGTTCCGCCTCCGCTACCGGGAGTCCACACCGGCCGTAACTGCGGAACGATGTCGGCGGTAATACCCCCCAACAAAGCCGACGCTGTCGGTTAGTCAGTTGGCTCGCAGCCGAGGAGTATCTCTTTGATGCTGGGGCGCCTGGACTGTCTATGGCGCGGAACCCATCGCTCGACTCGGAGCTGACGGCGGCCGAAGCGGCGACGCTGGACCGGGTCCACACTGTGACGCGGCTGCTCGACGAAGCGGTCCGAATCCCCGGGACCGACTTCCGTATCGGTCTGGACCCGCTCTTGAGCATCCTGCCGGTCGCGGGAGACGCCGTCGGCGCGGCCCTCTCGCTGTATCCGATAGCGGAGGCCTATCGGCTGGGGACGCCAAAGCGCACGCTCGCCGCGATGCTGGGGCTGGTCACGATAGACGCCGTCGTCGGCTCCGTTCCGGTCCTCGGGTCGGTGTTCGACGCCTTCTGGAAAGCCAACCGGTGGAACTACCGGCTCCTCGAACGCCACCTCGGCGGCTAGACCGGCCGCGTGCCGCTGTTGCCTCTTATGCCGGACAATAGCTTGAAATAGCTGTGCTTGGAAGCCGAAGGTATGCGTTTCGAACGACAAAGTGGTGTATTTCTCCATCTCACGTCGCTCCCCGGCCCCCATGGCGTCGGCGACCTCGGCGCCGGCGCCCGGGAGTTCATCGACTTCCTCGCGGCGGCCGACCAATCGCTGTGGCAGTTCTGTCCCCTGGGTCCGACCTCGGGCGCCCACGGCAACTCCCCGTATCAGGCGTACTCGGCCTTCGCCGGGAACCCGATTCTGGTCGACCTCCGGGACCTCGCCGACCGCGGTTATCTCGACGAGGGCGACCTCGACCCGCCGGACGCGGCTTCCCGCCACGAGGTCCGGTACGACCGCATCACCGAGTTCAAGGAGTCGAAACTCCGCTCGGCCTACGAGCGCTTCGATGCCGACCCGAACGGCGACGACAGGGACGTCTTCGAGGCCTTCTGTGCGGCACAGTCGGAGTGGCTCGACGACTACGCGCTGTTTATCTCGCTGAAAGCCGAGTTCGACGGTCGACTCTGGACCGAGTGGCCCGAAGAAATCGTCACCCGCGACCCCGACGCGCTTGAGGACCGCCGCGAGCAACTCGCCGACGAGATACGGTACCACAAGTTCGTCCAGTGGGTGTTCGACGAGCAGTGGCAGGCCATGGCCGACTACGCCGCGGACCACGGCGTCAAACTGGTCGGGGACCTTCCCATCTACGTGGCGCTCGACTCGGCGGACGTCTGGTCTGCGCCCGACGTCTTCCGGCTCGACGAGAACAACCAGCCCACCGAGGTCGCCGGCGTGCCGCCCAACCCGGGCGACGACGGCCAGCGCTGGGGCAACCCCGTCTACGACTGGGACACCTGCAGGGACAACGACTTCGCGTGGTGGCGCCGGCGGTTCGACCGCCTCTTCGAGCAGGTCGACATCGCACGTATCGACCACTTCAAGGGGTTCGACGAGTTCTGGGCCATCCCCGCCGAGGCCGACAGCCCCGCCGCCGGGCAGTGGCGCGAGGGGCCGGGTCGGGAGTTCTTCGACCGGATGCGCGACCACCTCGGGGAACTGCCCTTCCTCGTCGAGGACCTGGGCTTTCTCGACGAGCGCATCGCGTCGCTGCGTGACCACTACGACTTCCCGGGGATGCGCGTCCCGCAGTACGCCGACTGGTGCGAGCAGGGCCACATGTACCAGCCGATGCACTACCCCGAGCAGTCGGTGGGGTACACGAGCACGCACGACACCGACACCGTCGTCGGTTACTGGCGCGAACTCGGCGACCGCCAGCGGGACTGTCTCAAGCACAACCTCGGGGCCGACGGGGAGGGCATCGAGTGGGACATCATCGAGGCCGTCTGGAACTCGAACGCTGTCATCGCGATGACGACGATGCAGGACCTCCTGGGGCTCGACAGCGAGGCCCGCTTCAACACCCCGGGCACGGCCACCGGCAACTGGCGCTGGCGGGTCACCACGGACGGGTTCGACGACGACATCGCTACCGAGCTGATGTTGGTTACCGACCGGACGATTCGGTAACCACCCCCTGCTCTCGGATACCCGGTCGAAGCGCCGCACCCGATGCGAGCCCGTCGCTGTCGAAGGCAGCCCGAGTCCACTCTATCCCACGTCGAGTGACCGCCGTCGGGTCGCGCGCTCCGCGTAGCGCAGTGCGGGCTCGTTCAATACGCGTCGACGATGTCGATATCCAGGAGCTCGCGAACCGGGCCCTTGTCGAAATCGTTCCTGTCCGCGGTCGCCAACGTCGCCTGGTGCTGGCGTGCCGTTGCGGCGATGAGGAGGTCGACACCGTCGAGTGAGATACCGGCGTCATCGAGCGAGGTTTCCATGCTGGCCGCCTCCGCCGCGGTGTCGGCATCGAACGGGAGCACGTCGTCGACGGCCTGGGTCAGCTGGTGGCGCCGGGCGCGCTGTTTTGACTGGCTCTCGTAGTAGCTCAGGAATTCGTAGAGGACCAGCGCCGAGATGCCCCACGGTTCACTCCGGTGGGCCGAGAGATAGTCGAGAACGGCTTCATCCGGGTCCGGGCGCGCGTACTTTCGGACGATGTTGTTGTCGAGGAGAATCATTCCACGCCCGATGGCCGGGATTCGAACGACTCGTTGAGCTCCTCGCGTCTCTGTTTCATGTGCTCCTCGACGCCCTCCTCGGCGAATCCGGCCATCTCACGCACGTCCTCCTCAGTCCGGGTGATTGCGAGCCGGTCGAGCAGTTCGTCGAACGTCTCCCCTTCGCGCTTCACCGCTTCGAGTTTGGCTTTCGTCTCCTCGGAGATGCGAATTGACGAACTCATATCGAATACAATGTATTCGAGCGGGTTAGTGATTGCGCCGACACGGGTCAAAAACCGGACCGCCGGCGCTCGCTCCGTCGCCGACTACAGGCTCATCCGCCAGACGGTCGTGCCGGCCGATTCCAGGTCGGCCTTGTCGGCGGCGGCGACGATTATCTGGTTCTCGCCCGGTTGGACGGCGAGTGACTCCTCGAACTTGCCGTCGTCGATGTCGAGGATGACGCTCTCGACGGGCGTCTTGATGACGACTTTCACCCCCGTCGTCTCGCCGGAGACGACGAGGTCGTTGCCGCGGAACTGGGTGTCCACGCGCAGGGCCGGGCTGCGGTCCGGTTCGTTGAGGGCCTGTTCCCGATAGCGCTCGTGGACGAACTCGGGGGTCTCCACGGGCGTCCCCGCGCTGACGCTGTGGGCCAGCCGGATGTACTGGGCCATCGCCCAGGCCAGCGGGGTCGCCCCGCCGGTCCCCTGGCCGAACTCCCAGTTGTAGTCGGTCTCGTGTTCGCGGTCCCACACCTGTTCGGGCAACATCCGCCCGGAGTTCGCGAACTGCTCCATGGCCCGCAGCGCGGTCTCGGGCTCGATGGTCGGCTCGTCGAGGTGCAGGTCGTACTCGCCGCGCTCCCCGGTCAGCAGGGGCCAGAGCCGGCCCTTGCCCTTGTGCTCGACGGACCACGGCGCGCCGGGGTCGTCCCGGCCCCGCTCGCCGTAGCCGTCGCCGTTGTAGCGGTAGAAGCCGGGCGCGTCCTCGACGTCGACGCGGATGGTGTCGTCGACCTCGGTGACGCTGTTTACCATCGTCTCGTCGTCCGCCGGCTTGATGCCGAGCCGAACGAGGTCGAGGAAGCCGCCGTCGATGATGTTGCGTTCGTCCAGCGTCGGGCCGTCGTTGGCCAGCGTCCGGAGGTGGCCGGCCTCGGGGTTCCCGTCCCGGGTCACGCGCACGTAGTAGGGCGTGTGCTGGTGTTGCTCGGTCCCGGTCTCGGTGGCGGTCCAGTCCTCGACGTTGTTGGCCCAGTGGTCGGCCAGCGCCAGCCAGACGAGAGCGTCGGCCTCCTCGCCTTCGTTCAGGGCGAGTTTGGCCGCACAGGCCAGCCCGGATATCTCCGCGGCGATAGAGGACGGCGAGAAGCCCGCCTCCTCCTCCCAGCGTTCCTGTGAGGACTCGGGCCCGTTGCGGGCGACGTAGTTGGCCGAGCGCCGGAGGTTCTCGTAGCCGTAGCTCACGTCGTCGAAGTCGATACCGGCCTCCGCGAGGTGGTAGGCCATCACCTGCGGGAACGAGATGTTGTCCATCTGCTCGCCGCCCCAGCGTGTCGTCCCGTTGACGTAGGTGTTCTGCGGGATGAAGCCGGCCTCGTCCTGCTGGAACTCGTAGATGTACTCCAGTTGCTTGGCCGCGATGTCGAGCGCCCCGACGGTGTCGAAGGCGGTAAAGACCTGGTAGAGGTCACGGGACCAGACGAAGTTGTAGCCGTAGTTCTTGGGCTCGCCGGCGTAGACCGCGTCGCCCCACGGCACCGACGGCGACGCGATGGAGGCGCCGTGGTAGGTCTTGTCCTCGACCGCCATCAGCGTCATGATGGCACTGCGGTACTGGTTGGCCAGGTCCGGCTCGTCGCGGACCGCGTCCGGCAGCTCCTTGTCCGCGAGGTAGTCGGCCCAGCTCTCCGCGTAGGCCCCTCTGACGGTCTCGTAGCCGCGGTCGAGGGCCCCGTCGGCCTCACCGAGCGCGGCGGCGGTGTCGGCCCGCCGGGCGAACCCGAGCGCCACCGTCTCCCGGGCGGTCTCCCCGGTGCCCAGCCGACCGATGAGCACGATGTTCTCGCCGTCGACTGACTCTATCGGCTCGGGCAGCTCCCCTTTCGTGTAGAGGGCGTTCAACCGCTCGCTGCCCGCGGCGCCGACCGTCGCCCAGTCGAACCGGCCCTGGGCGGCCATCGCCAGCGCGACCGAGAGGGCGTTGCCGTTCTCGTCGACCAGCAACTCGTTGTCGGTCTCGGCCGTGTAGGCCTCGGGGTTGCGGGCGGCGAGGTGGAAGTTCCCCGCCTCGCCGTACCGGAGCCCGCGGTCGGCGCTGTTCGTACTCGTCAGCGAGACGTTCGCGGCGGAGAAGACGTCGTAGCTGTGGCCGTCGTCGGCGGTGAACTCCACGCTCGCGAGGATGGCGTCGTGTTCGGGGTCGGCGGCGTAGTCGACGGTCAGCTCCCAGGCGTGGCCCTGGCCGTCGCCGGTCTCCCTGAAGGTGTGCCGGAAGAGCAGCGCCTCGTCGTCGACGGGTTCGACCCGCCGCTCGATGGTGTCGGTGTTGCGCCGGTCCTCCTTGTGGGTCCGGACCGCGTAGTCCGACTCGTCGTTACACCGGATGATGAAATCGAGCGTCCGGAGGTTCAGGAGGTCGACCTGCGGGAACCGCGCCTCGGTCAGCGCGCCCTCCGTGAGGGTGAACCAGACGCGCGAGGGGTCCGTCTCCTTGTGGTCGGCGACGGTCCCGACGCCGAACTTCTCGCCGGTCGTCCAGGTCGGCATCTCGTCGGGCGCCTCGGTCGTAGAGGCGGTCGTCGGCAGGGCGTTGAGGTCGTCGAGGAGGGCGGTGGCGTGGAGCCGGATGGCGTGGGACCACCCGAGCGGCGTCGCGCTGTCGAGCTCGCCCGAGTCGAAGGCCTGTTCGGCCAGATAGCCGGCCTCGGAGGCCATCGGTCCGTCGTCGGCGATGAGCTCGTAGAGGTTGCTGCTCCGGTTGAGGTAGGCGTCGCCGTTCCCGCCGCGCTCGTTGAGCATGACGCCGACCTGTGCGGCCGAGACCACCCCGATACCGGTCGTGACGGACCATATCTTCTCGCCGTCCTGTTCCTGCATCCGCCAGCGGTCCCCCTCGTAGCGGACGAGCCCCGCGACCTGGCTGTGGGGCGGGTTCCGGAACAGGGTATCGAGCGTCGTGCTGACGTGGTCGGCCAGCCGCTCGACCCGCTCGTCGCTCAGGTGGACGTCGTCGATGGCGTCGTACTGGCGGAAGGCGTCCGTGAGCTTCAGCGCCGCGGCGTCGATGCGGTGGTCGACCTCGCCGTCGGTCAGTCGCATCACGTACACCCCCATCTCCTCGTCCCAGAGCGCTTCGAGACCGTCCATGACGCGCTCGGCCCCGTGGATGCTGCGCTCCGTTATCTGGTTGGTCATGGGCGCCCGCGCGACCGCCGCGAAGGCCTCGACGTACGCCGCGGCGGTGTGGGCGAACTGCCCGACGGAGTCCTCCCAGACGTTCTGACACTCCGAGGGGAGCCCGTTGTCGGCCACGTCCCGGGAGAGCGCGTCGACCGCCTCCACGATGGTGTCCCTTATCTGGACGGTCAGCGAGTCGTCGAGCCGCCCGTGCCGGGTGCGAAGCAGCGTCGCCAGGAAGGCGGTGACGGTGGCGGTCTGGTCTGCCTGATACTCGGGGGAGTCGGCGTTGCGCTCGACGTTGGCGTTCGCCCAGCCCGGGGCGAGCGAGCCGTCGGTCGCCCACACGCGGTGGGGCCAGGTGCCGTCGGCGAGCTGGCGCTCACAGAGGAACTCCGCGCTCTCCGCCAGGAGGTCATCGGTCTCGATGCCGAGCCGGTCGCCGGCCTCGAGTAAGTGCCGGGAGACGGAGGCGTCGTCGCGGAACCAGACGTAGCCGTAGCCGCCGGAGTTCTCGTAGAACGGGTCGAACTCCGGGGCGGCGATGCGCCCGCCCGACGGCGAGGCGAGCAGGTCCATCACCCGGAGGTCCGTCCGAACGCTCTCGGTCCGGGGCAGCGACTCCGGCACCTCGATGCGGGTCCGGTCGCGGGCGGACTGTCGCAGCTCCGACCCCGTCGTGTGGGTCTCCGCACAGACGCTGATGTCGGCCATGGCCTGTTCGCGGCTGACCTCCGAGTGGTCCGAGAGCTGCGTGATGAGCGTCGTGCTGTTGGACCGGCCGGTCCGTTCGAGCGGGGCGGTCACGAGGAAGTCGCCGGTCAGCCGGGTCTGGTCGCGCCGTTCGGTGCCGCGTCGTCGCGGGAAGTAGATGGCCTCGTCGCCGAGTATCTCGCCCAGGCGCTCGGGGCGCTGGCCCAGGACCTCGTCGAGCCCCGTCGACGCGGTGACGTAGTCGTGCTCCTTGCGGTGGAACACCTCCAGTACGGGGGAGCCGTCCGGCCCGCCGTCTTCGTGGATGAGGGAACCGACGCCGGTGTCTTTCCCCTCCGGCGCCATCGTCACGAACGCGACGAGCTTCGCCCCCTGGGGAACGGTCCCGCGGACCTCGACGTGGGTCGCGTGTGCGCGACCGAGCGTCAGGTCGTACTGGTGGACGGTGAAGCTACCGGCGTCGTACTCGGTCTCGACCAGACGGGTGTCGCGGTAGTAGTGTTGCCTGATGGTCTCCAGGTCGCTGAACCACCGCGTCTCGTCCCCGACCTGGATGCCAAGCTGGGAGCGGTCGATGCCGTACAGACCGGACAGTGAGTCGGAGTAGTCCCGCAACGAACCGTGTGCCCCGATGTGCACCAGGCGATCCCCATGTCCCGAGAACGAGCCAGAGATGGTCTTGCTCTCCTCGGGGAAGCGCTCGCCACGAGCCTTCTTGTACTCGTTGAGCGCTGTCGTAAGTCGCATGGCTATCACAAGACAACGCTCTCAATAAACCCCTGTGGTTTCACGTAATGTTGCAGGCCGGCCGTATTCCCGTATTCAGCCCCCGAAACCCCGATACCGGCTGTCCGCTGCCCGGCTGTCAGAGGGAGCCGGCCGGCAGCACGACGGCGCTGTCGACCGTGACTGCGCCGCCGTCGGCACCGACGTCCTCGTCGGCGACGATGTCGTGGTCGCCGGCCGCCTCGGGCACCGACACCGTCGCCGGCTCCTCGCCGAAGTTCAGGACGACGACCACCGCGTCGTCTCCCGTCGACCGGGCGTAGGCGACGACGCGGTCGTCCCACCCCTCTTCGACGGCGTAGTCGACGCGCCGGAGGTCGCCGTCGGCCGACAGCGCCGGGGTGTGTTTTCGCACGTCGGCGAGGGAGCTGAAGTACTCCCGCATGCCGTCGTCGGCGTGGTCCCAGGCGAGGTCGTCGCGACGGCCCCGCTGGCCGAACTCCTGGCCGGCGTATATCATCGGCGCTCCGGGCAGTGTGAAGGTCGCCGCCGCGGCGGCCTCGGCGGCTTCCCTGCCGTAGTCGACGATGTACCGGGTCTCGTCGTGGTTCTCGGCGTACACCATGAAGGAGGCGTGGTCTGGGAAGCCGGCCTCGCCGCGCTCGTCGATGGCGTCGAGCACCTTCTCGGCGTCCTCGCCGTTGCCGACCTGCCGCAGCGAGAAGTACAGCGTCGAGTCGAAGTGCATGTCGAAGAGGCCGGCCTGGAAGTCAGCGATGTACGGGATGGTCTCGTCGAGCAGCAGGAAGTCGTCGTCGGCCTCGTTGCAGTAGTCGTGTATCTCCCGCCAGAAGTTGTTCGGGACCGCCCACGCCATGTCACAGCGGAACCCGTCGACGAGGGGCTGCCACTTCTCGACGGCGTCCAGCAGGTGCCGCCGCACCGGCAGGTGTTCGAAGTTGAAGTTCGCGATGTGCTCCCACTCGAAGTACGTCTCGGGCTCGGTGTCGCCGCGCCACTGGTACCAGTCGCGGTACTCGCTCGACTTGTCGTTGACGGCGGCCTGGAAGTGCGGGTGGGTGCGCGCGGAGTGGTTACAGACCAGGTCGAAGAGGACCTTGATGCCGCGGTCGTGGGCGGCGTCGATGAACCGCTCGTAGTCCTCGCGGGTCCCGAGGTCGTCGGCGATAGAGAGGAAATCGACGATGTTGTAGCCGTGAGGGGCGTGGTCGTTCTGCAGCACCGGCGTGAGCCAGATTGTGTCGACGCCCAGCGACTCGATGTAGTCCAACCGGTCGACGATGGCGTCGAAGGCCTCGCCCTCGCCGCCGCCGAAGGTGCGGATGTATATCTCGTAGATGACCGACTCCTCGGCCCACTCGGGCGGGTGGTAGGGCTGGTTCGTGGTGACGGTGCCACCGGCCTGGACGGCGGCGCCGCCGTCGGTCGCCAGCTCCTCCTCGTCCCGCTCGAACTCCGCGGCGTCGGCGACGCTGTAGCCGTCCTCGCCGACTGCGACCGCGTGGACCCGCAAGCGGTCCCCGATGGCCGCTAAGGGCACCCGCAGTTCGCGGTCGCCCACGGTGACGGCGCCGGGGTCGACGTCGTCGCGGTCGTCCAGCAGGAACTCGACTTCGAGGTCGTCGGCCGTCTCCGTCGCGTTCGGGTGGGGCTGGGGGTCGGCCTCGACGACGGCGTCGTCGCCATCGACCACCGGCGTCAGCGTCAGGCGTGGACGGCCGCCCTCGCCCTTCTCCCGGGTGCCGAGGTCGCCGTAGCTGCCGGAGCCGCTCCGGCCGCCGCTGACGCCGCCCGAGACGCCGCCGCTGACCCGACCGCTGCGCTGGCCGGAGAAGCCGGAGGCGCCACCGACGGCGGCCGGCGACAGCCCGCTCGGGAACGCGCGCACGGTGAGTCGGTGCGTGCCATCGGGCGCGGTGAGCTCCGCGACGTAGGTGCCGGGGACGTCCGGGACGAGCTGCTCGACCGGGTCGTCGCCAACCGACACGTCCGAGCCCTCGGGTATCTGTACGAGCTGCCACCTGTAGGTTGCCGTCGGGTCAGGGTCCCGCGGTGCGAGTTCCACCTCGTCACCGGCGGCCACGAACCGCGGCGGCCCAGGGTGATGCATATATGTTTCTCTGCGATTAGGAGTGTCTTGGTCCTTGCGGTGACTGCACGGTATCGACGTGGTTGTTTCCGGGTAGTAACGCCCGTGACTCGCCTCCCTGTCGCGCGGCCGAACCGCAACCGACACCACCCGTCCGACCGTCGCTGTGCCCATGTCACCGACTGTCGACGACCTGCGCAACGACATCAGAACCGCCGTCGGCCGATACGAACGCGTCGAGTCGACGGCCTTCACCAAGGAGGCCCTGGCCGCAATCTGTGACGTCGTCGGCTACGATATCGACACGGACCGGCTGCCGCCCAAGCCACAGATGCGGGCCGGCATCCTCCACGCTATCGGCGACCTTGAGACCGACGACCCCGACGAGGCCGAGCGGCCGTTTCGGAAGGCCCAGCTAGAGGCCATCGCGGCCGCGCTCGACGGGGCGACCTGAGACGGGCGACTTCCCCGGACCGGGGCGCCTTCGTCACCACCGACACACCGGTCAGACCTCGGGCTCCTCGACCGCGGCCGACTCGACGTTCGTGACTGCGCCGCTGACCACGAAGCGGGCCCCGTCGTGTTCGGGGTCGACTCCCACCGACCAGCCGTGTGACTCGGCCATGGTCTCGACGATTCGCAGGCCCAGCCCGGTCCCGTCGCTGCTCGTGGTGTAGCCGTAGTCGAACAGCTGTTCGTGGTCGGCGTCGATGCCCCGGCCGTCGTCCTCGAAGGCGAAGCCGTCGTCGGTGAGACGGACCGTGACGGCGAGGCCTCCGCCGTCCCCGTCCGCGGACCCGTGTTCCGCGGCGTGCTGACTGGCTTGCGAGCCTTCGCTCGTGGACCCGTGTTCCGCGGCGTGCTGACTGGCTTGCGAGCCTTCGCTCGTGGACCCGTGTTCCGCGGCGTGCTGACTGGCTTGCGAGCCTTCGCTCGTGGACCCGTGTTCGACCGCGTTCCGGATGAGGTTCTCCAGGACGCTGAGCAGCCGGCTCCGGTCGGCGTCTATCGTCCCGTCGTTCTCGACGGAGAGCGACGCGTCCCCGGTGTCGACGTGGGACCAGGCGGTCCGCACCGCCGACTCGAACGCGACGGGCTCGGTGGCCTCGACGGATTTCCCCTGTTCGGCGAGCGTCCGCAGGTCCGAGATGATGGTCGTCATTCGGTCCAGCGCCCGGTCGAGGTCGTCAAGCCGGTCCGTCTCCACGCCCGCCGGGGGCGACGCCCCGATGCGCTCCCGGGCGAGCTCGGTCTGACCGGCGGCGACCTGGAGCGGGTTCCGCAGGTGATGGGAGACGCTGCTGGCGAACTCGTCGAGCTGCTCGTTCTGCCGGCGCAGCTCCCGTCGGTTCTCCGTCCGCTCGGTCACGTCCCGTATCAGCAGCGCCGACCCCGCGACCGTCTCCCCGTCGGTGACGGGCGAGACGACCACCGAGTACCGCCGCCCGTCGTCGGTGAACTCGGCCGTCGAGCCGGCGCCGGTCGGGTCGTCGAGGACCGAGGCCAGGACGGGCGAAACCGCCGCCAGCGGCGACCCGACGTGGCTTCCCTCGTCGGCGAAAAACGCCTCGGCCCGCCCGTTGTGGTCCACGACCGTCCCGTCGCGGTCACAGACGACGAGCCCGTCCCCGGTGGTTTCGAGCAGCCGGTCCCGGGAGATGGGGGCTATCTCCACCATCCCCAGCCACGCGCCGACGCAGGTGGTCACGCTGACAATGCTGAGCCCGAGAACGGTGTGGTCATACCCCGGCAGCGTCGGCACCTCCGCGATGAACGTCACCGCGCCGGGGACGAGCGCGACAGCTATGCCGACGACGTACACCACGAGCGGCCGCCGCGACCGGTGTTGCGAGGTCGCGACCAGCTCCGCCAGGTAGTACAGCGACACCCCGATACCGAGATACGACCACAGGAAGCTCAGCTGCCACAGCGGTCCGAACCCGGTCCGGTAGTAGGGGAACGGGTCGGTGGCCAGGACGAGCGGGTCGAAGTGCAAGCCCAGCCAGGGGTTCGTCACCAGCCCGAGGAACCCGACCGCCATCCCGCCGAGGAAGACGGCGTTGAACGGCCGCCGGGGCGACGTCGAGCGGCCGCTGTACACCGTCCCGAAGTAGACGAACGCCACCACCGCCGCGTACGACAGCGCGGTCCGGAGGTAGACGAACCAGCGGCCGACGGCGGGGTCGGCCACGACGAGTTCGATAGCGGCGACGCCCGCCCACGCCATCGCGGCGGTGTTGAGGGGGAGCACCGCGCGGATACGGGCCGTCGACTGCCCCCGCTTAATCCAGATGTTCATCACCCCGGTACCGACGATGCCGACCAGGAGCACGGACAGGTACGCCGCTCTGACCGGGTGTCTCACCGGCCCCAGTCCGAGGACCCAGCTCATCCCCTCACCCCGACAGTCGTCTCCCCGCCGGTGATTACGAACACGGTGTCGCCGTCCATCCGCTCGATGGCGACGGTCCACCCCTGAGACTCGACCTGTGTCCGGACGATTTCGAGCCCCAGTCCCCCCGCCTGCGCTGTCGTCGTGTCGGAGCGGAAGGCGTCGTCGGGGTCCGCGCAGGGGACCTGTCGGCCGTCGTCGCGGTAGGTGAACCCGGTCCCGGTGAGCGCGGCCTCGACGCGGGCCGCGTCGCGGTCCCGGCTGTGGCGGACGAGCTGTTCGAGGACGCTGGCCAGCCGACCCCGCTCGGCCTGGATGGTCCCGTCGGCCGGGACGTCGAGGGTCATCCCCGGGGTGTCGACCCCGTCCCAGGCCGCCCGGACCGCGGTCCCGAACTCGACCGGCTCGGTCTCGGTCACGGACGTGGCGTGTCTCGCGAGGGTCTGTAGCTCGTCGAGCCTGTCGTCTATCTGGCCGAGCGAGTCGGTCACCCGGTCCATGTGGTCGGCCGCCGCGGCGGCGTCGGCCGTACCGGCGGTCCGTAACTGGCCGGACACCAGCGTCGCGGCGCCGTCCGCGACCTGCAACGGGTTCCGGAGGTCGTGGGCCACGGTGCTGGCGAACCGCTCCAGCTGGTCGTTCTGTCGGGACAGCTCCCGGCTGGACCGTTCGACCGCGGTCACGTCCCGGAGCACCACCGCGTAGCCGGCGACGGTGCCCCGCTCGACTATCGGCGAGACCGACACGGCGTAGTGGGTCTGACTTCCGTCGACCACCGTCGAGTAGGTGGCCGAGACGTCGTCGTCGCCCGCCTCCGGGAGGGACATCTCCGCGGCCAGCCCGGGCAGCAGCGCCGACAGGGCCCGCCCGACGGGGGTGTCCACGTCGTCGGGGAGCAGGGGCTCGGCGGCGGCGTTGTAGTCGATGACCCGGCCCGCGTCGTCCAGCCCGAACAGGGCGTCGTCTATCTCGTCGGCGATTTCGGTACGCGCCATCGGCGCCAGGTCGAGCTCCCCCCTGAAAAAGACGGTGTAGGCCAGCACGACGGTCAGCGGGACGATGCCGAAGACGGTGGGGTCGTAGCCGGGCAACAGCGGGACCGCGGCCAGCGTCGACACCGCGTTGGGCAGTAAGGAGGCGGCCGCTGCGGCGACCAGCAACAGCACCGAACTGGTCGGCCTGTGGGTCGAACTGACGAACAGCCGGGCCAGGTAGCCGAGGCTGACGACCACGACGACGACTGCGCCCACCTCGTTCAGCAGGTACATCGGGCCGGGCGTGATAGCCAGATACGCGGTCGGCTCCGTTCGGGTGGCGACGGCGGCGTACTGCAGCCCGAACACCGGTTGGGTGAGTATCCCGCCGACGGCGACGACCACCCAGCCGAGAAAGAGGGCGTTCCGGGGCCGTCGGGGCGACGTCGAGCGGTTGGTGTAGGCCGTCGCGAAGTAGCCGAGTGTCGCGATGGCCCCAACCGCCAGCAGGTCGGTCCCCAGGCTGAGGGCGTGCTTGAGCCCGGTCGTCCCCGCGAGGAACTGCGCGGTGGCGACCAGCAGCCAGGCGATTTGGACGGCGACGTAGGCGGTGAACTCCCGTCGGTGGTGGGCGTCGGGCCGCGTGTAGACGAGGTAGGCCGTGACGGCGAGAACCACCGCCGAGACGACCTGCACGCCCACGTACCAGAGTCTGAGCGGTACTGTGCCGTCCATAGCGGGCAATTGCCCCCCGCCGGGAAAATCCCCCAGGGTTACTGTCCATCGGCTGATGCGTCGTGTCGGGCCGAGCGAACCGGGGCGAATTATGCAGTGCGATTCCGGTAGGATTTAGCCCTGGCGTTCGTAGACAGGGCAATGACGCAGATATCCGATTCGCTGCGGCTGTTGTTCGAAACCTCGGTCGAGGACGAGAACGACCGGTACACGGTCGCTATCCCGCCGGAACTCGTCGAGAACGGCTCCATCGACACGGACGAGACGTACCGAATCGCCCTGCTCGCCGCCGAACAGACCGACGAGACCGACACGTCCGACCCGACCCCGTCACAGACGGAGCCCTCGTCGGTATCCCGTCCCGAACCCGAACCGGAACCGGACGGGTCCCACTCCCAGGGGCCGCCCGTCGAGGAAGGGGAAGTCAGAACGGTCTCCATCGACACCCTCGGCGACCAGGGCGACGGCATCGCCAAGGTCGAGCGCGGGTTCATCGTCATCGTCCCGGGCACCAAACCGGGAGACCGCGTCGAGGTGGAGATAACCGACGTCAAGGAGACCGTCGCCTTCGCCGAGACCGTCGGCGAGGCCACCGTCCGCTAGCGGCGAGCGACTACCACTGTTGGGTGGAGAAACTGCGACAGCCGGCCGTGGGGGGACTGTGCCGCGCTCAGTCGTCGGCCTCGGTCGTCTCAGCCCGCGGCACCGTGATATCGGTCAGCTGCGGCTCGATTTCCCCGCGGCGGGCCTCGAACTCGCCGGGGAGGACGAGGCGCTCGCCAAGTTCGTCGAGCGGTTCGTCGCTCGTATAGCCCGGTCCGCTCGTGGCGAGTTCGAAGAGGACCCCGCCGTGTTCCCGGACGTACACCGAGCGGAACCAGTGGCGGTCTATCTGCTGTGTCGGACGCAGTCCGGCCGACTGGATGACCTCCCGCATCGCCTCCTGGTCCTCGTCGGTCGGGGTCTGGAAGGCGACGTGGTGGACGACGCCGTGGCCCTGTCGGCCGCCCTGGATGGTCGGCAGGACGTCGACGTACTTCCCGACGGGGCCGCCGGCGGCGAACCGGGTCCGCTCGTCGCCCGGCGTGTCGCCCTCGGCCTCCTCGGTGCCGACTTCCTCCAGCCCCATCTCCAGCAGTAGCTCCTCGGTGCGCTGGGGGTCGGCAAGCCACAGCGTCACCGAGTGAAAGCCCCGGATGGCGTACTCCTCGGGGACGAACTCCGTCCACGGCACCGTCGGCTCGTCCTCGGGGAGTTCGACCTCGACCAGTTCGACCGGCAGCCCGTCCGGGTCCGAGAAGGGGAGGACGGTCTCGCCGAACCGCTCGACGCGGTCGTCGTAGTCGACGCCGTACTCGTCGAACCGCTCCTCCCAGTAGTCGAGGCTGCCCTCGGGCACCCGGAACGCGGTGCGTGCGACCTGGCCCGAGCCGACCTTCCCCTGTTGCATCCCCTCCCACGGGAAGAAGGTCATGCTCGTCCCCGGCGTCCCCTCCGCGTCGGCGAAGAAGAAGTGGTAGGTGCCGGGGTCGTCCTGGTTGACCGACCGCTTGACGAGCCGGAGCCCGAGCGTCTCGACCCAGAAGTCGAGGTTGCGCTGTGGGTCGCCCGCGATACAGGTCACGTGGTGGATACCTGGTGTGGATACTGTCATACCCTTTGCTACGCACTGCTGGCACTTGAATACGCGCTGACACCGGTGTTACCGGGCCCCGTGTGCCACGCGCTCGTTTGCGCTCCGAGCTACCGGACAGCGGTTCTCAGTCGGCCCCCTCCTGTAGCTCCTCGTACTTCTCGCTGAAGCGGGCCTCACAGGAGGGACAGCAGAACTGGTAGAGCGAGCCGTCGATTCGCGCGGCGGTGCCCTCGCTGTCGACGGTGTTGCCACACTGGGCACAGGAGAGCGCGAACTCGGTGCCGCCGAGGTCGGGCGACCACGCGGCGCCGGCCAGCAGCTCCACCTCGAAATCGGCGTACGCGTCGCCGTCGACCGTGTCCGCGAGCCAGTCGGCGACGTCGTTGTCCGGGACGCGGGCGAACACCACGAGGTCGGCCTCGGCGGTGGTAAAGAGGTGTTCGACGGCGTCGGTCTCCAGCAGCGTGCTCCGCAACGGGTCCGGGCCGCCCGCGGCGGGTTCGAGGGTGAGCAACACCGGAATCCCCGACCGGAGCTGTGACCGGTCGATGTCGACAGTGAAGCGGTTGATGACGCCGGCCTCCTCTAAGCGTGCCACCCGGTCGGAGACGGCCGGCGCCGACAGCCCGACCGCCTCCGCTATCTCGCTGTAGGGACGCCGGGCGTCGGCGAGTAGCAGCCGAAGTATCTCCATATCTGTGTCGTCGAGGTCGCGCATAGGAGACCATCGCGGTCCAGCAAGAAAAGTTCCCGGCCCCGCTCACTCCGGTATCGAAAGCAACCGTTGGAGAATACCGCGGTAATCGAAGGGACAATCGGCATAAATCAGGCGTCCCTCTAGATGACCGTATGACGACGAAACTCACCGTGGACGGAATGAGCTGTGAACACTGCGAGCAGAGCGTCGAGGAGGCGCTCAGCGGCGTCGAGGGCGTCACCGCCGTCGCCGTCGACCTGGAGGGAGGCGCCGCGACGGTCGAGGGCGACGCCGACGAGGACGCGCTCGTGGCGGCCGTCGACGAGGCCGGCTACACGGCAGAGGTCTGAACGCGCCGGCGACACCGCTGACTCGGCCGGTAAAAACACCCCGCAGATACAGGGGACGGCCTCTCGCTCGCCGTCGGCGTATCTGGGGCCGCTATGAAAACACGTACTCGCGGTTCACCGCTCGATAACATCGCTATCATCTCCACGCTCGTCGACGCCGCCGTCGCGATTCGCCGCGGCGACCGCTGGGCCGGCGCCCTCCTGCTCGGGGCGGCGGCGCTCTCGACGCGGGTACGCGGTGCCGGCGTCGTCGTGAGCGTCCTGGTGCGACTGCTCAAACGGTTCCGCTAGCGGTCAGAGGGCGCTCCGACGAGCAGCGTGTCTTCAACGAGGGACTCGGTCCCCCGCCGGAGCCGCTCGGAGAGGGCCTGGTGTGATATCTCGAACTCCTCGGCCAGCTCCGCCAGCGTGTGTTTCTGTGGCACGTCGTAGTACCCCTCCTCGACCGCCGTGATGAGCGCGCGGTACTGGCTCTCGGTGAGACCGAAGCGCCCGGAGGGCTGGCCGTCCATCTCCCGGATAGACTCGATGGTGAGCTCCATCCCGTGGTCCGAGCAGAACTCGTGGGTCTCGGAGAGGTGCGAGCGGTCCGGGAACATCACCCGGAAGCGCCAGCCGTCGGACCGGCCGTGGGCGTCCAGTATCGTCGCCTCGGAGTTCGTCAGCATGTGCAACAGCAACTGCACCTGGTCGACCCAGTCCATCCGGTACAGGAACTCGTCGCCGAAGTCGGCCAGCAAGCTGACGTTGTTCACCGTCGGGTCGCCGCTGATGGCGTCCTCCAGGGGCTCCCGGTCCGCGTCGCGGGCCCACAACAGCGGCATGACGGCGTCGTCGCCGCTCTCGATGATTCGCTCGCTCTCGAAGGTGACCGACGGCAGTGCTTCGAACGTGTGTGCCAGGGCGAGCTCAGCTGTCGGGACCGACCCGATTACGATGGTGGCCATATCAGGAGCTTCTTCTCAAACGAACAACAAGAAACTTCTCTCGCGGCGGGGACACTGGGAACTAAATCGCCTCTGACCGGACGCAACTCACCGCTGACCGGTATCCGGGCGGCCAGCAAAACACCGCCGAAAGGACGCTGAAAGCAGTACTTTTGAGACGGCGGGGCGCAAAACCGGGGGCGGCTCGCTCGCCCGCGGGCTCACTCGACGGGGGGTCGGACCGGTCGCCCGTTCCCGTAAGCCAGAGCGGCCGGCGTCACGTTCGGCCGTCCACGACCGACGCCGGACCACTCACTCGGGACCGCCAGCCGGCTGTTCGGTGAACTCGAACCTGGCGCCGCCTGCCAGGCTGTCGGTTACCGTCGTCTCCCAGCCGTGGGCTTCGGCGATTTGCGCGACGATAGACAGGCCAAAGCCGGTCCGCTCCGGCACCGTGGTGAACCCCGACCCGAAGACGTCGTCGCGGATGTCGTCGGGGATACCGACGCCGTCGTCGGCGACGTAGAACCCGTTCGTGGTGTCGCCGTCGGCCCGGGTCGCGGTAAACAGCGTCTGTATCTCCCCGACTCTGACGCTCTCGATACCCTCGCCGTGTTCGACGGCGTTTCGAAAGAGGTTCTCCAGGAGCTGTCGCAGGCGCTCGGGGTCGGCCGCGAGCTCGACCGTCGTATCGATAGACAGCGTGATTCCCTCGGTCTCGACGGTGTTCCAGGCTTCCCGTGCGACCGCAGCCAACTGGACGGGCTCCGTCTCGTCGACGGCCCGCCCGTGTCGCGCGAGCGTGAGGATGTTCGCCACGATCGTCTCGATGCGAGCCAGTGCCTCTTCGGCCCGCGTGAACGCATCGGGGTCGCCGCTCTCCCTGGCGAGTTCGAGCTGGTCTCTCGCGGCCTGGAGCGGGTTGCGGATGTCGTGGGAGACGACGTGGGCGAACTCCTCCAATCGGGCGTTCTGGCGCTTGAGCTTCTTCTCGCGGCGCTTGGGCTCGGTGATGTCCTGGAGGATACCCCGGATGCGGACGATATCACCGTCCTCGGACTGGGGCTCCCCGCGTGTCCGAACCCACCGCTGGGTCCCGTCGGCGCCCCGCATCCGGAGCTCCAGGTCGTAGGGCCGGCGCGATTCGATGGCGTGACGGAAGCCCCGCTGGAGCGTGTCCCGGTCGTCGGGGTGGTAGTGCTCATCGACTCCTCGGGCGGTAGTTGCGTCCCGGGGTCGAGCCCGTGGATGCGCAACACCTCGTCGGACACGTAGGTGGTCCCCGAGACGATGTCGTACTCCCAGGCGCCGACGTTCCCGATGCGCTCGGCCTTTTCGAAGAGGTCGTTCTGTCGCTCGAGCTCGCGGGCGGTCCGGTACTGGTCGACCGCTGTGTCGATGCGGTTGGCCAGCAGTTCGTACTGCTCGGAACCGACGGCCTTCTGCAGGTAGTCCGTCACTCCCGCCGAGATAGCGTCGCTGGCGACCTCCTCGCTTCCCTTCCCGGTAAACAGGATAAACGGGAGGTCGGGGTAGTCGGCCCGAATGGTCTCCAGGAAGGCGAGACCGGACTCGCCGGGCATGTCGAAGTCGGAGACGATGCAGTCGAACTCCTCCGCCGCCAGGCGCTCCCGCCCCTCGGTCGGGTCCGACGCCGTCGACACCGTAATCCGGTCGTCCTCCCGCTCCAGGAGTTGCGCCGTCAACTCCCGGAAATCCGGGTCGTCGTCGACGTGGAGGACCCGGACCGTGCTATCCATACACACTGGTACACATCCATACATTCATGAATATTAGGGTCGTCGCGGGCGGAGAAAACGCGGGCGACGCCGGGCAGCGACGGCCCTCCACCGACCGACAACGCGCCGGCGGCGGCCACATCCGGCCGACCCGTTTGTTGATGGTATGCAAAACTTAACACCCTGAGGGTCACAACGACAGACAATGGCTAGTACCTCGGATACCCCTATACAAAACCGGCTCGTAAGCGTCTGCGAGAAGCTGCAAATCCCCAACAACACGATGCAGATAACGCTGGTCCGTCTGGACCAGCTACGCAACGAGCCGGACGTAAACGAGGACCGCCTCGATAACACGGCCGCCGCCGCGCTGGCTCTCTCCGCGCGGGAGGACGGGCTCCCGGTCCGCGACGAGGACATCGCGGGCGCCTGGGCGGGGGCAATGGACACGCCGGATGCGGATATCAGCATCTCCGGCCAGCAGCTCGAAGCCGTCTCCGACTACTTCGACATCGAGGAGGTCCCGCCGCACCCGAACTCGCTGGTCCAGCGCTTCGGCGAGGCCGTCGATATGCCAGACGAACTCATCACCGTCGGCCACCGACTCCTCCAGGACGCGTTCGCGCTGGACCCCACGGTCGTCTCCGGCGGACCCGCGCCCGCGGCAACGGCCGGCGGCGTCCTCTCGCTGGCCGCGCTCGTCAACGGGCTGGACGACACCTACGAACAGCGCACGCTCGGGAGCGTGACGGGCACCAGCGAGGTGACCGTCCGGAACCGCTGTCAGGACCTCAGTGACCTGCTCGACGACCGGCTCGAAAACGACCGCTACCGGGTGGTACCGGCCGCGCAGGCGCCCGACCAGCCCGGCTCAGACGCCGACGGGGCAAACGAGAGCGCCGGGAGCACGGCGGCGACCGCGTCGAGCGACGACGGGGCCGCCGCCGACGGCGCCGGGGACGAGGCGGCCGCGTCGACGGACGCCGTTCTCGAAACCGTTCAGTCCGTCTATCCCGAGGAGCTCCCGACGACGGCCAACGTGGCCGAGACCCACGACACGACCGAATCGGCCGCCGAGGACGCGCTGACGGCGCTGGCCGACGAGGGGGCGCTGGAGCGCAAGCGGGCCGGTTCGGTCGACGTCTGGATGCCCGCCGGCGGGGACGAGGCCGGGACCGAGCTCACCGCCGACGCCGTCGAGACCGAGATAGACGCCCTGGTCGAGGAGCTGTCGATAGACTCCTCGACCCGCCTGCTGGCCCGCGGGATGGTCAGCGACGCCGTCGACGACGCCGACGTGGCCGACGCCGCGGAGCTGGCCGCCACGATGGTCGTCGCCGCGGTCCGGATGAGCGGCGGGGACATAGACGTCGGCGCGGTCGGAAACCATCGGGATTTCGAACCGCGCGCCATCGCCCAGTGGCTGGATACGCTGGACGAAGCGGTCGACGCCGATATCCCGCGGCGGGAGCCCGGAGACGTCGTCGAGGACGTGGTGGCGGAGCTGGAGCTTTCCGAGGCCGTGCTCGCGGAGAGTCGCCGGTCGATCGACCAGTTCGACGGGGACAGCGGGGAGTTCACCGCCGCCGAACTGGGTGCGGGGGCCGTCCTCTTCGCCGCGACGACCAACCAGACCCAGGTGGACATCGACCAGCTGGCGGCCGCCGCCGGCGCCGAGACGAACTACGTCACCTCGGCGATGCACGCCATCGTCGTCTCGCTCTGTCTGTCGCTCGTCCAGGGTGACATCGACTACGAGGACTGTGCCTGGACCACGCAGCTCTTGGAATCGGAGCTCTCCCCGACGCTCGGGGACTCCGAGACCGGTCGCGCCATCGCCATCGCCAAGGCCTACACCGCCGGCCGTGAGGACCGGTCCGTCGACGAACAGACTCTCGACGTGCTCCGCGGAGACTAAAACAGGCTGTCGGTCGTCACCGCCCCCACGACCGAAAACACCGCGGCGACGCTGAGCGCCCGGAAGGTGACCAACAGTCTGGCCCGGTCGTTTAGCTCGCTCAGGAACAGGTCCGGGGCGGTGATGGCAAACGCCAGCGTTCCTACCGAGCCGAAGGCGACCAGCATCACCGAGATGAACCGGACCGGTATCCCGGCGACTGCGGCCTCGGTCCGCGGGTCGCGGTCGTTGTCGGCGCCGTAGAGGCCGCCGTAGCCGATGGCCATGATTGCGCCGACGAGAAACAGGCTGTGGAACATCGTCATGTTCTGTGCGAGCAACCACACCTCCTGGGTGACGACGAAGGGGCCGGCGAGCAGAAACCCGCCGACTATCTGCTGGGCGGTATCGGCGAGTTTGTGCTTCTGACGCTGCTTCATACGTCCGTACTGGCGGGTACGCCCCATACCAGTTGGGGCGCCTACGCGGGTCAGTCCGGTCCAATCCCTTTTTACGTCTCAGTGTCCACTTTCTCACCACATGAAACACGTCGGCCTGAAGCTACGCATGGCGGTCGTCGGTGCGATCCTCGCCGGGTTCTACCTGGTTGTCGTCGCGTTCGCGATGGTCGCCTTCGGGCCAAACATCTGGCCGGTCGCCGTCGTCGGCAGCGTCCTCCTCATCGGGGTCCAGTACAAGATCGGCAAGTGGGCGGCGCTGCGAAGCGTAGGGGCGGAGGACCTCTCCGAGGAGCAGTACCCGCACATACACCAGCAGGTGCGTCAGCTGTCCCGCGATATGGGCATCGAGAAGCCGAAGCTGAAGGTCGCCCGGATGGGCGTGCCCAACGCCTTCGCCGTCGGCCGCAAGGGCGCCGGCGTCGTCGTCATCTCGACGGAGCTGATGCAGCTGCTCGACGACGACGAACTGGAGGGCGTCCTCGCCCACGAGCTGGCCCACATCGCCAACCGCGACGTGGTGACGATGGTCATCGGGCAGGGTATCGCCTCCATCGTCGGCATCGCCGCGCAGTTCATCGTCCTCGCGACCGGGGACAACGACATCGCCGACTTCTTCCTGGCCATCATCGTCGGGAACCTCGTCCAGTTCTTCGTGATGCTGTTCGTGCTCGCCATCTCGCGGTACCGCGAGTACGTGGCCGACGCCGATGCGAAGGACGCCATCGGCGGCGGCGACCCGCTCGCACGGGCCCTGGAGAAGATATCCGGCGGCCACGAGCGGGCCCGCGACTCCGCGGTCGACGACCAGGTGAGCGCGCTGTGTATCTTCGGCGACTCCGACAGCTTCCTCACGAAGATCGTCTCGACGCACCCGCCGACCGAGGAGCGCATCCGCCGGCTCCGCTCGTAGATGGTGGACGTCCGCCAGCTCCTCGCGGTCGGACTGGGCGCCCTGTTCGGCCTCTTCCTGCTGGCCGCGCCGCGGGCGGCGCTCAAGCTCTCGGTCCTCTCCGGGGGTCCGCGACGCCGCCGCGGCGAGTACGGCAGCGACGACGCCCTCCCCGACCGCTGGGTGTGGGCGACGCGTGCGGTGGGCGTGGCCTGTCTCGCCGTCGCCGCGTACATCGCGCTCTGACCCTACGAGTCGACGTCGGCAAAGAGCTGCTGGCGGGTCCGCTGGCCGGTCTGGTACCGGCTGACGATGGTCGACTGGTGGTCGGGACAGCCCAGCACGACCGCGGCGCCCCCGTCGACCGGCAACAGCGCGTGGTTCGTGCCGTGGGAGGCGTGGCGACAGCCGGGACAGGTGATGCCGCCGGCGGGCCGATGGCCGAGGAGCCGCGCTCGCCCCTCCGTCGTGAGGCCACAGACCGCCCGGAACTGTTCCAGGTGGTCCCGACAGCCGACCACCGGGACGGTAAACTGGTCCAGCAACAGGAACGAGACCGCCTCGCGGGACGGCGACGCGAGCGCGGAGCGACAGTCCGCACAGGGGACCGGCGGCTCGTCACCGACGGGCTCCCCGGCGTGGGGCTCGTCTGGACCCATTAGTTGCTCTCCGTCACGGATACAGGTAAATGATTGGGCTGTAATCGCCACGGTGGTTGGCCGAGCGCGAAGCGTTCGGTGGCCGGTCAGCGACGAGCGGGTCAACGCTCCTCGCTTTTGCCGAGCGTCGCTTCGAGCAGCACGTCAATACGGACGATGTCGCGGTCACGCTCGCCGACAGTATCACGGGCCACGCAACACCCTGAAGGCGCCCGAACAGTGCCGCGGCACGGACCTCTTTGTACCAAGCGCTGTGAGTGGGGGTATGACACTCGCCCCGGCCGTGGTGGTTCTCCCGGCGTTCACTAACGCGGAGTACACTGGCGACGCGTCGGAGGTCGCCCCCTGGCGCGACCGGTACGACTTCGACCGGCGGGTGAGTATCCCCGGGTGCAACCACGAACTGCTGTACGACGGCGACGCCGAGCTCGCCCTCGTCCCGACCGGAATCGGCAAGAGTGCGGCCGCCACGACGGTCGCTACGCTCGCCGCCGGCGACACGGTCGACCTCACAGCGGCGACGATACTCTCCGTCGGTATCGCCGGCTGTAATCCCGCCGCCGGAACGCTTGGTAGTGTTTTCGTCGCGAACCGCGTCGTCGACGGCGATATCAAGCTCCGTATCGGCGAGACCACGAGCCGGATGCAGTGGCTCGTCGATGACTACGTCTGGCAACTGGACCCGGACCTCGTCGACCGGGCGGTTGCGGCCACGGAGGACGTATCGCTGGCGGATAGCGCGGCTGCACAGGAGATTCGAGACAGCTACGACGACAGCCGGTCGCCGACCGTCGACACTGGTCCCACTGTGTGTGGCGACGAGGTCTATCACGGGACGGCCACGGCGGGCCACGTCGAGCAACTCTGTGCGTCGTACGGCATCGATGGGTTCGCCACGACGGAGATGGAAGACGCCGGCACCGTGACCGCCCTGGAGCGGTTCGGCCTCCTCGACCAGTACCTCTCCATCCGGGCGGCCTCGAACTTCGACCGCGAACCGCCCGGTGGGAATCCGACCGAGAGTATCGAACGCGACGTATTCGAGCTGGGGACGGAAAATGCCGCCCGAGTGGGGCATGCGGTCGCCCAGGCGTTCCTCGGATAGCCGGGACTCCCCATTTCGGCGACCGCAGTCGGTGGGGAACACGCATCTTCTCGCACACCTGCGGTGTACACCATCCCGACGGTGAGGGCTGTTGTTCGCACGCGTTCGGGATTGCGGCGGGGCGGTCGAAGCGGGCGGCTCCCGGACCCGTCGCAGTCGACACAATCACCGCCGGGTCTCACTGGCGAGATGGCCCCCGGCCGGTAGCGGGGGTATCACTATATGCGAGCCATCTGTATACCATCGCGTATGCCAGAAGAGACCATCTACGAGGGCGAGGAGAAACGAAGCCGCCGCGGTCTAGCGACGTATTTCCGCCGGCTGGCCAGGCGGCTCAGCCGGGGTGAGCCGGTGCCGGCCGACGAGGAACAGACCGTCACCGTCGAGGTACCGGAGGACCCCGAGTTCGAGGTCGAACTTGAGCAGGAAGACGACACGGTCAGTCTCGAAATCGAGGTCGAGTGGCCCGCTGACAAGGGCATCATCGACACCGAGGCCCACGCGAGCAAGGCGACGTTCGACCTCTACGAGGACAACGCCGAGGAGTACCGCTGGCGGCTGGTCCACGACAACGGGAACATCATCGCCGACAGCAGCGAGGGGTACGCCTCGAAGCAGAAGGCGACACAGGGGCTCGAAAGCGTCCGAAAGAACGCGCCGGGCGCGGACGTCGTCGACCTGTCGAAAGACGAGGAACCGGAAGACGAGGGCGCCAGCAACGCCGCCTTCGAACTGTTCGCCGACACTGGCGCGAAGTGGCGCTGGCGGCTCCGCCACGACAACGGCGAGATAATCGCCGACGGCGGGCAGGGCTACTCGTCGAAACAGAAGGCAAAGCAGGGCCTCCGGAGCGTGAAGACGAACGTCCGTGGCGCCGAAATCAGATAGGCCCCGACCCGCAGACGGTTCGCGGCGGTGGCTTGAACAGGGCGACGGGCGATGAACAGGGCGAGCCTGGGCCCGCTGTTCAAGGCCAAGGAGTCCGTCGCAGTGTTCGCCGGGTCCGCGCCTTCGGTCGGTGAACTGCTGGCGAACCGCCGACAGCGGTTCGACCGCTTGCACGCCATCGCCCCGTCGACGGCGGCCCCGGGGGAGCCGCTCTCGGTAACCGTCCAGGCCTGGGACCAGTGCGAGCGGCGCTTCCCGGCGTTCGACGGCAGCGCCGGCGTCGAGACCACGGACACGGACGCCACCCACCCGGAGACGGTGTCGTTCGCCGCGAGCGACGACGGCGTCGTCACGATAGACGACGTGCTGTTCGAGTCGCCCGGGACGCAGTATATCGTCCTTACGGACCGGCGAACCGGCGCCGAGTTCGTCTCGAACCCGGTTCGCGTCGCCGAGTCCCACGACAGGCGTGTGTTCTGGGGCGACATCCACCTCCACTCGACCCGGTCCGACGGCGCCGGCGACGCAGAACGGGGATACCGGTTCGGGCGGGACGTGATGGACCTGGACGTCGTGGCCTACACCGACCACGACACGATGGGGTTTTTCATCCCGCCGTCGTGGCAGCGCGACCGGATGCACGGCGGCTACTTCCAGGCGCTGTGTGCCGTCGCCGACCGGTTCGACGACCCCGGCTCGTTCGTGACGCTGCCGGCCTACGAGTGGACGAAACAGCCCAACATGGGCGGCCACGTCAACGTCTACTTCGAGGACAGCGGCGACGCCGAACTGTTCGACTCGCTGGATTCGGAGACCGACACCTACGAGAAGCTCTGGGACCGCCTCCGGGAGTGGGACCGCCGTCACGACTCGGGCGTCGTGACGGTGCCACACCACCCCGCCGAAGCGATGTACCCCTTCGACTTCTCGGCCGTCGACTACGACGACGAGCTGGCCCCGCTCGTCGAGGTGTACTCCCAGTGGGGGTCCAGCGAGCGGCCGGGACGGGAGGGGAACCCGTTCCCGCTGGCGATGGGCCAGGGCGAGGTGGGCGAGCCGGGACACTACGTCCGCGACGCACACCGACTGGGCTACCGCGTCGGGATGGTCGGCGGTAGCGACTACCACGGCCCCCACCCCGGCCACTCGCTCATCCACACTCGCCCCCACCTCCCGTCGCGCCGCGAGTGGCGCGAGAACGGGGTCGGCTGGGGGAACATCTGGCGGGTCTGGGACGAACGGAGCTATCCCGGCGGACTGACCGCCTTCCTCGCCCCCGAGCTGACCCGGAGCGGGGTATTCGAGGCGCTCCGGTCCCGGTCGGTGTACGCGACGACCCAGCCCCACCGCATCCTCGTCGACTTCACGGTCGAGGGCGTGGACGTGGCCGAGCAGTCCGACGCCGTCACCGTCGACTCGTCCGACGCCGAGCGCGAGGTGGCTGTCTCCGTCGCCGGGACGGAGCCCATCGCCGCCGTCACCGTCGTCAAGAACAACGCTGACTGGCGGACCGTCGACGGGACCGACGACCCCGATGCGGGTCTGGAGGCCTACACCGCCGCCGGCTCCTGGACCGACGACGAGCCGGTGGCGGGGATGGACTGGGACGACGAGCGGGGCGCCGACGGGGACGTCTACGCCGTCTGCGTCCGACAGGCCAGCTCGCGCCGCTATCCCGGTATGGCGTGGGTCGGTCCCATCTGGGTCGAACCGTCCTGAGTTTGTCTCATAAATCGCTGAGCGATATACAGAGTTCCGGGCTCGGAAGTTAGACTACACCGGGAGAGTCCGTGCAGCTGTCTCGACCGCCCGGCGAAATTCGGTAGTGAACCGCTTGGACCACTTCGCCATCTGTCGGTTGGTTCGGCAGGTACAAGCCCCGATGAGAAGTTCAGCCCCGGTTTCTCTAACTTACAGCGACCGCGAGATGGAACAGGCCGATGAGCGTAAACCCCGCTGCGACCAGCCAGTCGCCCGGTCGGGACCCCATGTGGCGCTGTGTCGCCGCGCGGAGAAACCACCAGCCGGCGATCCACGCGAGCAGGTATGGCGCGAACCACGCCGAAAGCCAGCGCGAGGCGAGTAAGTCGACAACCCCGATTGAAACCAGGGCGTAGCTGACGGCGTGATTCATGATCTGCGCGATTCCGCGGACATCCGACCGCTTCGTCTGGTACGTGACGACGAGTAGATCAAGCGGACGCAGCGAGTCGCCCGCCGTCGGTACCGCGCCGTCGAAGTCCAGTAGCCACGGCATGGCAAAGTGAACGGTTCCCAGAACGACGGTGAACGTACCGCAGATGAGGAAGCCGGCTGTAAGAACGGAGTCGGGGACCATCCGTAGACAGATATTCCGCCGCAGAGGTATTGGAATTGCGGGTTCCACCCACCTGTTGTCTGGGGCAGGATAGAACTGTCGTCTCGGGTGCCGGGTCCCGTCCATCGTGGTGTGGGCAACATCCCGGAATCTCTGTGCTGTCCGAGGGGGAGCAACGGTTCTGGCTGATGACCACTCCCGGCTACGACGAGTCGCGGACCGCATGCGTTGAGTGGGGCAGTCTCAACTACTGCAATTCACTGTGAGACGGGTGTTGCATGCTTGAAGAAAATCGTGTATCTGGGTCCCGCTATCGCACTGCTGGCCGGAGACGCGCCACGAGGTCGACGTCCCACTGCCGTATCCGCTCCCAGAGCAGCACTGCCGGCGGGAGCGCGATTACCGCCGCGAGGAACGAATAGGTGACGCTCAGGCCGATAAGGACCCCGAAGTTGCCGAGAATCGGGGTGATCGCCAGGGCGAGCGCGCCGGTCCCCAGCGCGGTCGTCAGCATGCTTCCGAACAGCGCGCCACCAGTTCCCGTCAGCGTCGTCATCATCGCCTCGTGGGCACCGGTCTTCGCGTCGTATTCATCGATGAACCGGTGGGTCGTATGCACCGAATAGGCGATTCCGACGCCCACTGAGATGGAGAGTATCGTCGCCGTCAGCGCGTTCAGCGTGATGTCCATGTATCGCATCGTCCCGAGCAGGAACGCGATAGCTACCAGTATCGGGAAGATGTTGACCACGCCCAGCAGCGGCTTTCGTTCCAGGATGCCGTAGATGAGCACGAGGAACACGGCGGTCAGTCCGACCGCCATGGCGAGCCCCTGAATCGCGGACTGGAAGATGCGGTCCATCACCGCCGCGAGGACGACGACACTCCCCGTGGCCGTCGCTTCGAACCGGAGCCTGTCCGCGATTTCGGACCCGCCGGCCGTCACTTCGGTCTGCGAGGCGTCGGCGTCAGTCCGATACTCTATCTGGGCGGACCGGTAGTCCTCGGTCAGATACTGCTCGGCCCGGTCACCCGCCGCGGACGCGAACAGTTCGTCGTAAATCTTCTCGAGGTTCTGGTCGGGAATGCCGTTGTCGTTCTGGTCGTTCCGGGCGACCAAGGCGGCGAACTCCTCGTTTTCGTCCGCGTGGGACTGGATGACGGTGATGATGCTCTGTGCCTCCGCCCGCCCGCCGGCGCCAACTGCGAGCGCCTCCGGGGGGTTGTCGTTCGGAGCGGCGAGGGCTTCGAGCGCGTGGTCTTGCTTGAGATTGCCCTCGACATACACTGTCACAGTATCGCCCTGACTACTCCCGAATTTGTCGTCGAGCAGGTTTATCGTCGACGTGACGGTGTACTCGCCCGGGCTAAGCGACTCGGGCAGCTCTGTGAGGTAGGCCGGAATGTCCTCGGGCGGCAGGAAGTCCTCGTTCTCGAACGAGGTGCCGACGCCCGACCCGTACGCGCCCATGACGCCGCCTGACAGGAGTAGCCCCAGGACGATAACCACCGGCGCGTGCTGGCTCACCTGTGCCGGAAACGCGAGCACCCGCCCGAGGGCCGAGTCCTCCGACGCAATCGGGGTGGAGTTGAACTCCGGCACTCCGAGATACGTGCGGAGGTCATCGCTCACCAGCTTGGCTGAGGGCAGAAACACCCCGAAGAGGAGGAAGGTGAAGAGAATCCCGACCGCCGACGCGATGCCCAGGTTCCGAATCGGTGACAGGGTGGAGATGACGTTCGCTCCGAAGCCGAACACTGCGGTCACGGTCACGATGACGAACGCGACGATGAGCTGGCTGTTCGCCTCTCGCATCGCTTCGACCGCCACGTACCCGCGCTCGGTCTCCTCTCGATAGCGGTTGATGATGTGGATACCGAAGTCGACGCCGACGGCGAGCAGTAACACCGGGACCGATATCATCTGCTGGCTGAACGGAATCCGGGCGTACCCGAGGAACCCGAACGTCCAGATGATCGTCATCACGAGCGTGACCAGCCCCAACAGGACGTCGATGGGGTCGCGGTACGCGACCACCAGGAAGAACAGTAACAGCAGTATCACCACTGGCATCACGATTCCGAGCGAATCCGTCATAGACTGGCGTATCTCCGATTCGGTCGTCCCCGACCCGAACGCGCGAACGTCGCCGGGCCCATCGTCGGCTATCGACTGGACGTCCGTCTGGACAGCGGTCAGCCCGTCGAAACTCGCGGGGAAGTCGTGCGAGACCGTCGTAATCGATGCGGAGGCCGAGACGCTAGTGGGATTGAAATCGTTCGATAGCGAGCCGGTCAGTCGGGGGTTGTCTTCGAGCGCTCGAACGGCCTGTCTGATCTCGGACTGGGTCGCCCCTTCGAGCGTGCGCCGGTACTCCTCCGGGGTCGTCGCTGACGGGTTCAGGTGCTGGGCAATGACCGGCGCCGGGCCGTTGGCTGATTCCATCCGGAGGTCGTCGCGCTCCGAAACGCGTTCCAGAAGGCGCGTGTCACGGACGAGCGCCTCTTTGGTCAACACGTTGCTGTCCGTGCGGATGAGCTGTGTCGTGTCCTGAGAGTCCGTCTGAAACGACCCCTCGAAGTTCTCGGCGACCTGGTCCTCGGCCTGCTGCTCCGGGAGCCCGTCCGTGAACGCGTCGAGACCGCCGGCGCTCATCTGTACGGACCCCAACCCGCCGACGAAGACCCCCGTGACGAGCAGAAACACGACGACCACCGCCCGCGGGTGGTCCACGATTGTCGTGTTGAGGAGTTCGGTCGCCGTTTCGACCCGCTCCGCCAGTGACATCAGTCGCGCCTCCAGTAGAAGACTGCGACGCCACCGACGATAACCACTCCCAGCCCCAGGATGATACCGATAGGCGGCCCGCCGCCGCTCTGGGACACCGCGTCGACCGGTTTCCTGAACGTGTCCGACAGATGGGTGTCGCCATCACTGTCGCTGTACCGGAAGTCGAACGACATCGGATACGAACTCCCCTCCGTCGCGGCGGACCCCGCCGACACATCGAAAGCCAACGTCGCGGACTCACCGGGCGCTAACGACTCGATGTAGCTGGAGTCGGTTCCGACGGTGCTGAGCGGGTCGTCGGTAAACAGCCGCGCCTCGATGTCGGTGACCGTTTCGTCGAGGTTGTTCGTCACTTCGACCGAGACGGTCCGTGAGTTCCCGACGGGGATTGTCTTGTTCGTGACCGCGAGGTCGAACGCGTCCTCGCTGGCGGCCACGTCGGACTGGACCGACAGCGTATCGCTCGTCTGTCGCTCGCTGGTGCCGTCGTTGTAGTTCACGGAGAAGTCGAACTGACGGGGCCCCTCGCGGGCGCTCTCGGACGTATCGACTCCGAAACTCACCGTCGTCGACTCGCCCGACTCCAGACGGCCGACGGCGTACTCGGTCTCCTGCGGGGAGAGGTTCCTGTGGTCGCTCCCCCAGACCACGACTGCGTTCTCGACGGCCCGGGGGCCGTCGTTGGTCAGTTCGGTTTCGAGCGTCCTGTCATCGCCGGCCCGCAGAGTCCCCGAGACGTTCGAGAGCGAGAACTCCTGTTCTGGCTGGGGTGCGATGCCGAACGTCGTGTCGGTCGATTCCTCCCGGACGCCATCGGTATCGTCAAACGCCACGGAGAGGCCGAAGTTGTACGGTTCGGCTTTGGCGTCACTGGACGCGCCGACCCGATACTCGAAGGTCCGGTTCTCGCCGGGCTCCCACGTCTCGACGAACCGGGAACTCTGTTCGCTGCCGCCGACGGTCAACTCGCTGTTCTGGCTCGTCAGTGTCACCGCGGCGTCGGTGGCGGCCGTCTCACCCGTGTTCTGGATAGTGAGACCGACCCGGTCGGTCGAACCGACACGTACGCTGGAGTCGATGTCGACCGTCTCGAAGGTGGCGTCGTCGCTGACCCGAACGGTCACGTACCTGGTTCGGGAGACGCTCGACTTGGACCGGGCACCCCCGCTTTCGGAGATGAGGTTGTAGTAGTCGTACTCCACGTTGACCGGGACTCGGTACGTGCCGGGTTCGGCGTCGTCGGCGACGCTGATGTCGAACGACACCGTTCGCGGTGACCCGGTCGCGAGGTCCCCGGTATGGCGGCGGTTGGTCATGACCGTTATCGGAGCGTTGCCGCCCTCGACGTCGACGCTGAGGCTCCGGGCGGTCGTCACCTCGCTGTTCAGGCTCGGGTTCGCGGACGACGCCGAATCGAGGTCGCCGCTGTTGGAGAGTACCACGTCGAGTGTCGTCTCCTCGCCCGGCGAGACGGTGTCCTCGGACAGCGTGACATCGAGGTCCGGACTGCCACTGACCGCGGCGGCAGCAGTTCCCGCCGAGACCGTCAACACGACGACAAGGAGGACGCCCGCGATACTGCTATGCTTCATTTCGTATCCCCCAGTGAGGTCCTGCCGGCTGTGAACGTGCGATTATCTCGTAGCGGTCGAGTGGCTGTCCCTGTCTGTGTTCGAAACGTGTGTGCCGAAACGGGTCTCGTCGCATGAACAGACAGACGCAGACGGGATAGATAAACGGGAATCCAGATTTTCCGGGCCGGAAAAACTGCCTCGCTGGCCGCTGTGGGGGCCGTATCCGTGCATCCGGAACCGCCCTCCGACTGAGGGCTGACGGACGCCGGGGCAGCCAGTCTCGGGCGCGTGTAAATAGAGTGGGCCGGTTTTCAGGGCCAGAAAATCAGCAACCATACCAAGCATGCCTGCGAGAATGGACACGTGTGAGTGAGGATATCCAGTCGAGCGAAATCTACTCGCTGCTTGACGACGAGTACGCTCGCGCCATCCTCACGTCAACGAGCACGACGGGCAAATCGGCGAAGGAACTCAGTGACGAGTGTGACGCCTCGCTCCCGACGATTTATCGACGCACGCAGCGTCTCATCGAGTGTGGACTGCTTGAGGAACAGACCCAGATAGAAGACGGTGGCCACCACTACAGCGTCTACAAGGCGCGCCTCAAACGCCTCACAATAGAGCTAGAAAATGATACGCTTACGATCGACATCGAGGAGCAACCGACGGAAAAGATGGCCGACCGTTTCACAGAAATGTGGGGGGAAATCTGATGCACCCAGCGCAGGTTGACCCCTCCGTCATTCCCCCGCACTACCTGCTCCTGCTGGTAGCTACGTTAGTCGCCGCCGGGATGGGGCTGTTTATCGTCTATCAGGCGTACCAGGGGTACCGTCGGAGTGACAGGAAGCAGATGCTGTTTCTGGCTATCGGGCTCGCGCTCATCACTGTCGCCTCTCCGATGGTCTCGCTGGTGATTTCGGCCGCCGCGTTGCAGTTCCGACTCGAACTAATCGTGTACACGTTCTACTCGCCGTTCGTGAGTAACATCATCAAAATCGTCGGTATCGGGTTCATCATCTATTCGCTCTCCTTACAGAGCGATTCCTGAGACGGAGGCGCTGCCGTCTCAGCTAGCTATGAACACTCTGTGAGTTCCCCGCCCGCTCTCCCCTGAGTTACGATTCCATCCGCGCGCTGTTCGTGCCGAGCTGCTGTGGTCGGACCAGCGACTCGTTTTCCTGTCTGTCGAGGACCATCGCGAACAGGAGGAACGCGACGCCGACAACGACCAGCAGCGGCGAGAGCATCCCGTCGAAACCGAGGCCCGACCCCGTGGCGAGGCGACGGCCGAGCGCGTACACGCTGCCGAGCACGCCCAGCCCCGTGACGCCCGCCCCGAAGAGATAGAAGAAGACCAGCGGGTGAAAGTCCAGGATGAGGTACTTCGTCTTCAGCCGCCAGAGGAACCCGCGCAACAGCAGCGTCGACACCCGCGGCACGTACGACGAGTACCGGATGTGGCTCTCCTCGTCGGCGTACTCCACGTCGGTCGGTACGTCCGCGATGTGCGCGTCGGCGACGTTGAGCCTGATGAGCAACTCGTTGCAGTAGCCGTAGTCCTCGTAGAGGGTCGTCACGCCGACCGCCTGGAGTGACTCCCGGGAGATGACGGTGTAGCCGTTCTGCGGGTCCATCACTCGCCAGTACCCGCTCGCGATTTTCGTCAGGAACGTCAGGATGAAGTTCCCGACGAGTCTGAGCGTCGGCATCTCGCTGCGGTACTCCCGCCGCAGCAGTCGGTTCCCCTTCGTGTACCCGGCCTCCCCCTCCACGATGGGGTCAATGAGGTCCGAGAGCACCTCGGGGTCCATCTGCCCGTCGCCGTCGATGGTCGCGACCGCGTCGACGCCGTCGACGAGCGCCGCGAGGTAGCCGGTCTTTATCGCGCCGCCCGCGCCCTGGTTCGAGCGGTGCTGTATCGGGACGATGCGCCCCCGGCGGCGTATCTCGCTCGCGCGGTCTGCCAGGGCAGTCCGGACGCTGTCCTCGCTCGCCGCGAGCGAGTCGACGCTCCAGGCCCGCTGTAACCCCGGCTGCTCCTCCGGCAGATGTCGGTCGAGTATCTCGGTCGCGTCGGCGGGGTTCTGCCCGTCGGTGGCCGTTCGCCGGTCGGTCCCCCCGTCGGTCCGCCTGCGCTGTCGGTCGGCGTCGTCGCTCCGGGCCGCCAGAATCTCGGTCCACGTGTCGTCGGTCGAGGCGTCGTCGACGACGTATATCCGGTCGACGTACCCCGGAATCCCCCGGATGACGTCGCCGATGAACTGCTCCTCGTTGTACGCCGGGACGACCACGCCGACGCGCTCGTTGGCGTACATTACAGCCCTCGGTAGATGAACCCGTGTTCGGCGGCCTCTTCGTCCCCGTAGGTGCCTGTCACGTCGACCAGTACCGGCGGGTCGTTCATCTCGCTGCTCAGGGCGTCGAGGTCCAGCGAGGTGAACTGGTCGTGGGGCGTCGCCAACAGCACGCCGTCGAAGCCGCTGGCGGAGAGTTCCGTCTGGACCGGGATGTCGAAATCGCGCCGGACTCGCTCGTTCGGAACGTGGGGGTCGACCCCGACGACGTCGACGGCCGTCCGGAGCTGCTCGATGGCGTCTTTCAGCACCGGTGAGCGGGTGTCCGTCGTGTTGGCCTTGTAGGCGAACCCGAGCACGAGCAGCCGGGGCGTCCCGTCCGTGGACTGTAGCGCCGTCTCCACTCCCACCCCGTCCGCTACCTGTCCCCCGTCGGTGTTGACGGCCTCCCGCTCGCGGTCCTGTATCCGCGTTCGCTCGGTGAGCGCGTCGAGCGTGGCCGTGACCATCTGGCTCGCGAACTCGCCGTTGACCGTTCTGGCGGCCCGCATGAGCTCCGATTCGAACCCGTGTTGCTCGAACTTCCAGATGAGGTAGTTCGGGTCCACGGGGATGCAGTGGCCGCCGACGCTCCCGGGGTGGTACTCGTGGAAGTTCCACTTCGTCGCGGCGGCCTCGATGACCTCGCGGGCGTCTATCGGGAGGCCCAGCTGCTGACAGCCGTAGGCGAACTCGTTCATCAGCGCGATGTTGACGTCACGCTGGGTGTTTTCGAGACACTTTGCGGCCTCGGCCGTCTCCATCGTCTGGGCGCGGTGGAGGCCCGCGTCGACGATATCGCCGTAGAGCGCACAGAGCCGCTCGAGCGCGGTGTCGTCGTATCCGCTCACTATCTTGACGATGTCGGACAACCCCCTGTCGCCGTTTCCGGGGACGATGCGCTCCGGGGAGTAGCCGACGAAGAAATCCTCGCCGACCGCCAGGCCCGACGCCGCCTCCAGCACGGGGACGAGCCGCTCCCGGGTCGCGCCCGGATACACCGTCGACTCCAGGACGACGGTCGACCCGTCGGTGAGGCTCTCGCCGACGGTCTTCCCGGCCGATTCCACGAACGAGAGGTCGGGCCGTCCCTCCTCGTCTATCGGCGTCGGAACGGTGATTACGTAGTAATCGCTCGCCTCAATCTCGCCCGTGCTCGTCGTGAACCTGATGTCGCTTCGGTCGACGGCCTCGGAGCCGACCTCGTCGGTCGGGTCCTCTCCGTCCCTGAAACGCGCTGTTTTCTCTTCGTCCGTGTCGAGGCCAACGACGTCGTGTCCCGCCTCGTCGAAGGCCAGTGCGAGGGGCAAGCCGACGTATCCCATTCCGACGATGCTCAGATGCGCCATCTTGTCCGGTACCCCCAGTGGGATATGAATAGTTATAGATAGCTTTGCAACAATAGTGCGATTATAGGACCGCTTCGGGCGCCACTTTCCACACCGACTTTCACCTCAATATGGGACGGTGGACCCGTTTTGAAGGATTGAAAACGCCGATATCGGCCAGTTACCGATAGCGCGCTCACGGCGCTCCCCTCTCTGACTCACGACGCGGAACAATTATCAAAAAACGGTAATTTACCTATTACAAGGACGGGAGATAGCCTCGATTCCCGGTCTCGGTGTCCCGGTTCGCCTTCTCGTTTCGCCGGTCCGGGGATACGTCCGACGCGGGCGTCGGCTCCATCCATCCGGCCCGTAACGGGGGCCTATTCGGATAGCCGGACGCTACGTCGGCAGTGCCCAGTCCGTCACGTCGTCGATGCCCTTTCCGGCCAGCTCGTTGCGGGCCGTGTGTGCTTTCCGAGCGAGAACCATCAGGTCGGATTTGATTTCGTAGTTGACGACGGGCTCCCCGTTGAACTTGCTCTTGTACCGGGAGATACGACGATTGAGCGCGTTCCCGAAGTGGTAGCGCTCGACGCTCTCCAGGTCGGGGTCCTCGAGGATATCCGTGAGTATCTCCCAGTGGAGCAGGCTGTTCACGCTCACTCCCTCGTAGTTCGCTTTCGTGCCGCCCTGCCAGAATATCGCGTCACCGTTCGCGTGCAGGAGGGTGATGCCGCTGAGGAACTCACCGTCCGGTCCCCGTGCGACGTAGACTTTCGCGTTGTCTCCGAGCCGGGTTGCGACCGAACGTGCGAACGACCGCGGCGTGGGATAGGCGAGGCCCTGCGCGGCGTGTCGGTCCTTGAGCTCGCCACAGATGCGCTCGGCCGCGGCCGCCCCCTCGGTCGTGATGGCCACGGCGAGCTCGTCCCCCTTGCGTATCTCCTTTCGCAGGTCCCGCGTGAACGACTGCAGGACCGACTCCGCATCACGGTCGGCCAGTTCGAGGACGTGGTTGAACCGCGGCTCCACGTTGTGGTCACTCCACAGATACGGCCGCGGGTCGCCGTACTTGGGGCTCCCGACGATTCCGAACAGGGTCCGGAACTTCCCGGCGTCGACCGCGTCGAGCGCCGCCTCGGTGAACTGTTCGTTGAGCTTCTCCCGTTTTCGCTGCTTCGGACTCGTCGGCAGCAACACCGGGCCGAGCCAGGGCACGGCGAGGCCCGGCGGCGGCGAGATGACGAACCGGAACGGATACATCGTGCGCACGAAGACCGGGAGGAGACCGACCGGCTGCTGCCCCCGGAACCCGCCGAGCAGCTGCATGTCGCCCGCCTCGTGTTCGTCTATCAGTGCGAGCATCTCGGGCTGGTGGAACGGACCGACCCCGGAGTCCGGGAGCAGGTCCCCCCACTCGTCGAGTGAAAGGCGTCGTATCTCCATGCCAGTCAGATACCTATCTGTTTTCGAACCTGCGGCCCGACCACGCGTGTGACCGTCAGCGGCAGCCGCTTCCAGACCTCTTTGGCCCGCTCGTACTTGTCCGCCTCCGGGTCGGGGAGGTCGACCGTCTCCCCCGGGAAGTAGTGGACGTCGTCGTACCAGGTTTTGGTCCCGCCGAAGCTCTTCTTGAACATGTAGACGCCGGAGCCTTCCCGCGTGCGGCCGAACTCGTAGGCGTCGAACCCGTCCTCCGCGGCGCGTTCCAGGGACTTCCAGAGGAGGAGGCTCCCGCCGTTCAGGTCGCGGTAGTCGTAGTTGTTCACGACGCCCCACTGGTAGACCGTCGACCCGAGCGAGAGGTCGACCATCCCGTTTATCGCCTCCCCCTCGTGCAGTATCAGGCTGAGACGGAAGTGGCCGTCCGCCTGCATCCGGTCCCAGAGCGTCTCGAAGAACTCGAAGGAGTGGGCCGGGCTCCCGTGGCGGTGCATCGTTCTGAGGTAGAGCCGGTAGTACGTCTTCAGGTCGGCCATCGAATCCGCGACTCTGAACTCCAGGGCGTCGTTGTCGGCGGCCTGGGTTATCTGGCGCTGCCGGCTGTCCCGGACTCCCTCCCAGACCGCGTCGGCCCCGACGTCGGTCGCTCGCCGGAACGTGACGTATCTGTTCTTCACGTCGAACTCCGCCGCGTCGGTGTCCCGGTCCCCGCGGAGGCTGACGTAATCGACGCCCAGCTCCGCCGCGAGCCGCTTGGTCTGTTCCAGCAGGAGCCGCCTGGCCTTCGATGCCTGCGCCGTCTCGGCACAGACGATGCCGCCGCGCTCGGCGAACGCCGGGGACAGCAGCTTCGACCCGAAGAGACGGCTTTCGACGTGGTACAGCGGCAGCGCGGCCGCTATCTCGTCGCTCGCCCGCTCGCGGGCCACGAGGTGCCAGCGGTCGTGGCCGTACGACGCGACCGCGTCGCTCCAGCCCCAGTGGTTGTACGCCGGGCCGTCGTTGCGGTCGACGAACTCGTTCCAGGCCCGCCTGTCATCGCACTCGTCTACGGTGTACTGCTCGGTCGTCTGTAGCGAGTCTAGCATCGCTGTCCTCCCCTGGCGCGGCCGCGTGACTGTTGTGCGAGCAGTCCGGCGACGGGTTCGAACGACGGTTCCTCGGGTCTTCGAGACAGGGCCGACGACAAGCCGGTTGACATATCAGTTCGAGCAGACGGGAGTTCGGGTCGTTAGTATGCAGGCGTTATCCCGCGCAGTCGCGGTCCCAGCCGCGCAATCACGCCCCAGGGCGGTCGTCGTCGGAGCTTACTGCCGGATGTTCCGCTCCGTCGCGGCGCTTGCGGTACAGCTATCGTACACGTCAGTCATCTTGACGAAGGAGAAACCCTTCCGCCGGAGCGTCTCGACGACCTGCCTGAACACGCTCTCGGCGGCGTCGATGTTCCGACCGTAGAAGAACCGCTTGGGGTAGTCGAGCTCCTCGTGTGCTCGCGTGTGATAGAAATCCTGGAGGTGGGTGTTGAACACGACGACGTCCTGTAGCGGCACGCGCCGAAGCACGGGGAGAAACGGGGTCTTGATCGCTTTGATGTACGCCTGGGACAGCGGGATTCTGAGCTTCGGAACCACCCCGACCGGAATCTCGTACAGGTCGCCCGCCCGGTACGGTTCGATCGGCATGTCCAGGTTGTTGTACACCCCGGGGCGGTAGGTCGGAAAGACGCTCGAATCGAACTGGAACCCCTCCGATTCGAGGAGGCGCAGGTCGGACCGGTCGACCCGCCCCTGGGTCGACCGGTACCCCGCCGGCTGTCGGCCGAAAAAGGACTCGAACGCCTGCTTCCCCCTGCGGACCTCCCGGCGGAGGTCGGCCGACCCGGAGAGGTCGTGCGTGTACGAGTGGAGGTGAAACTCGACCTCCAGGCGCTCCTGGAGCCGTTCGATGGCGTCCGGCCGTTCCTCTATCGTCTCCCCGACGACGAACACCGAAAGCGGGAGGTCGAGCCCGTCGATGAGGTCGATGTACTCGTCGAGATAGTCGAACGTCGCGTACTGTAGCTCCGGGTCGTCGAAATTCCAGTTGTTTTCGAGGTCGAGCGTGATACAGGCGTGTCGTCGGTTGTCGGCGCTCATCAGGCCGTCCTCACGTGTCGATTGCGGTCGTCGACCGTGTGTCCGGACCGTCCGCAGGGGTGTCCCTGGACGGCCTCGGCGTCCGCTGCCGGTCGGGGGCAGTCCGAAAACGAATATCGCCGACCTGCACCCGCTCCGGCCGGCACACTTACACCAAACGTATCAGTGACAACTCTCATTCGAGCACTGCCAGCTACCGGCACCGAAATATTAGTAATAGCGACGATACGCCGGGCGGCCGCTTTCGTTTCGCCGTCCAAACTCCCGAAGGAGGCCGCAATTTCCGACGCCGGCGGTGTCGGCTCCGGCGGGCCGATACGGCACCCACACTCCGTGATACGTCCTCAGATGACCGCCCGCTATGTGCGGTTATGTCCGGGTTATCCCGGGACAGGGCGTCGATACTTATCTCTCAAGTCACAGTAGCTTCGGACCGAAGGTGCCACATTGGCAATGACATTCGCATTCGACTTCCCGACATCCCGGCGAGTCCGCGCTGTCTCCCACGTCGCTCGCACAGCCACTGGCTCGCCGGCCACCGTACGCTCCGGGGTCGGTCGCACGCTCGGACGGATAGCCGCCACCCGCGGGTGGCAACCGCCGGTAGTTCGGGACAGCCGGCAGTATCACCTCCGGCGAGAGCTATGAGACCGCCGCTCTCGACGAGCGCGCCGCGTCGAGCACCTCCGCCCAGGGGGTCGGCCGCTGACGGGTCGCGCCGGCGGTGTCCGGGGTGGTATCGTGGCTAGCGACGCTTCGTCGCTGAAGGTGCTGCAGGTGTCGAGCGCCGGGATGGAGTTCTTCCTGAACCAGCTGGACATCCTCGACGAGCTCGGCGTCGACTGCGACGCGGTGTACACCGGCGACTTCCGGGACGGGGGCCACGTCTACGGCGGGGACAACATCCACACGGGCCTGCTGAACAGCATCGCCGGGCACAACCCGGTCTACTACGCGATTCGGGGGTCGATACTGTACCCCCAGATTCTCAAGTCGTCGCTGGTCGAGGACTACGACCTGGTCCACATCAACTCCGGCGTCGTCGCGCCGCTGGGGCTGGGCCAGCCACAGCGCCCCGTCGTCATGACCTTCTGGGGCGACGACGTACTCGGCGACCGGCTGGGCGGGTTACAGCCGAAGCTGACGAAGCTCTGTGCCACCCGGAGCGACCACGTCATCGTCCGGAGCCAGGAGATGAAAGACGCCCTGCCCTGTGACGCGACGATTATCCCGAGCGGCGTCGACATGTCGCTTTTTAGCCCGATGGACCAGGTGCGGGCCCAGGAGGCCGTCGGCTGGAACCCGGACGAACGCCACGTCATCTTCCCGTATCACCCGTCGAACGAGAAGAAACGCTACCCCGTCGCCAGGGAGACGGTCGAGCGCGTCGACGAGGCGGTCGACGAGCGGGTCCGGCTCCAGGTCGTCGACGACGTGGACTTCGACGACATGCCGCTGTACTACAACGCCGCCGACGCGCTCCTGATGCCATCGCTCCGCGAGGGGTCGCCGAACACGGTCAAGGAAGCGATGGCCTGTAACCTCCCCGTCGTCTCGACCGAAGCCGGCGACACGCGGACGCGGCTGGGGCCGGTGGACAACTCCTACGTCTGTTCGACCGACTCCGAACTGGTCGACGGGCTCATCGCCGTCCTGGAGTCGGGCGCACGCTCCGACGGGCGGGAGTTCGTCGAGGAGGTCAGCCTCGAACGGATGGGCGAGCGGATACTCTCCATCTACGAGTCGGTCCTGGAGCAATGACCGCGCCGGCGAACGGTCAGGCGGCCGCGTCCGGGCACAGCGTTCACGCGCCGTCGGACGCGGACGTGACGCTCCCCCCGCGCTCGCACGTCTGTTTCATCAGCCCGTACATCCGGGCGTATCTGGAGCCGGGTGCCGAGACCCACGTCGGCGGGGCTCAGCGACAGCAGTACCTGCTCGCGACGCGGCTTCGGGAGCGGGGCCACACGGTCTCGTTCGTCTCCTTCGAGTCCGAGGGCGACACCCGCGAACGAATCGACGGGTTCGACGTCTGGAACACGCTCCCGGCGACGAACGACGCGGTCGCGGCGCCGAAAGCGCTCGCGAAGATACTCCGGACCATCCGTCGCGTCGACGCGGACCTCTTCTACGTCCGCGGGAACCCGCCCCTCTGTATCCTGGCGAGCTACTGCTGTGCGCTGTTGGACGAGTCGCTGGTCTACGTCGTTGCCAACGACTCGAACGTCGAGCTCTCGAAGCTGTCCACCCACCACGGGCTGTTCGAGTACACCCTGCCCAAACTGGCCTACGTCGACGCCATCGGACGGGCCGACCGGGTCGTCGCCCAGACCGACCACCAGCGCGACATCCTCGCGGACGTGTTCGACATCCAGTCGACGGTCGTCCCGAACGGCTACACCGTCCCTCCCGACGACGAGGTCGTTCCGGCGTCGGAGCGGGGCCACGTGCTGTGGGTCGGGACGCTCGACCCCGACCAGAAGCGACCCGAGCGGTTCCTCGACCTGGCCGAGCGGCTCCCCGGCGTCGACTTCCGGATGGTCGGCTGGTCCGAGGACGCCGCCTACCGGAGCGGCATCGTCGACCGCGCGGACGCGCTCCCGAACCTGGCGTTCGAGGGGTTCGTCCCGCCCGACGAAATCGACCGCCACTACCGGGACGCCGTCGCCTACGTGAACACGTCGGCCTACGAGGGGTTCCCCAACACCGTCCTCGAATCGTGGCGCTTTGCCGTGCCGGTCGTCTCGCTGCGGGCCGTCCTCGACGGACTCCTCGCGGACGCGGGGGTCGGCTACCGGACCGGCACGATGGACGAGCTGACCGAGACTGTAGACCGGCTCTGGAACGACCGGGACGAGGCCGCGGCGACGGGGCGGGCGGGCCGTGAGTACCTGCAGGACAACTACGCCCTGGACGCGGTCTACGAGACGTACGCCGGGATATTCACCGACATCATCTCGGGGCCGTGACGCAGCTGCGGCTCCGGGGGGACGGCGAACCCGCGGCGAGCCGCCGGCGGGCGACCCGGTCGGCCTCCGGCGCGGCCGGCGCCGTGTTGCACGCCCCGAGTTGCAGTCACTTACCGGCGATTTGGGCGAGTATAACGATGTGACCGTTGCCGTGATACGGTAGTAGAAACCGATACGATGCGAGCACACACACTTACGAAGAGCGCGCTTTTCGTCGGGTATCTCGGGATTAGCGCCGCGGTTGCCGTCGCGTACAACGCGCCGGTGACGGGCTACGAACTGGATATCTATGCCGGCACGCCGGCGTCGTTCTGGGGGCTCGTTTCCCTCGCCGTCCTGCTCTCAGTGCTGGTCGTGTTCTGGGCCGCGAAGCCACACGTCCGCGCCGCGGGCGGCGCTCTCGGCCTGCTGGCGATGACGGTGACGGTGTCGCTCCCCATCATCCGGGGGTACTACTATATCGGCGACGCCGACCCGCTGTCACACCTCGGGACTGCGAAGGTCCTCAGCAGCGGCGCCATGAGCATGACCGAGAGCCGGTATCCGGCCGTACACACGCTCGGCAGCGTGTTACACATGGTGACCGGGCTCTCGGTCCGGCACGTCATGCTCGTGACTGTTGTCGTGTTCCTCGTCTGCTTCTTCGTGTTCGTCCCGCTCGTCGTTCGGGAGCTAACCGGCGACACCTTGACGACGTACATCGGCCTGTTCTCCGGACTGCTGTTGCTCCCCATCAACCATCTCGGGGCCCACCAGTACGTCTTCCCGACGAGTCAGGCGGTCCTGTTCGCGCCGGCGTTTCTCCTGGTCTTTTTCCTGGTCTTCTACCAGCGAACGGTCAGGCTGTCGGGGCTGTTTCTCGTCGTCGCGACGACGTTCGTCATCCTCCACCCCCAGCAGGCGGCGAATCTCCTCCTCCTCTCCGGCGTCGTCGTCGCGGGGCAGGTCGGCTACGACTTCTGGCGCGGGGTCAACACAGACCAGTGGCGCCGCTGGCTCCTCCCCGAGGTCGGCTTCTTCGCGACCGTGTTCTCGCTCTGGGTCTGGAACCTCGAGATGTTCTGGGGGACCCTCCAGCGGGTCGCGTTGATTCCGTTTCAGGACACGACGGTCGGGGGCAAGGCCGCGACGCGGACCGGGTCCCTGGAACAGATCGGCGGCAGTCTGCTCGGCATCTTCCTGAAGCTGTTCTCGGTGCAGCTGCTCTACGTCCTGCTGACCGGGCTCCTGCTGGTAATCGCACTCAGGTACGTCAGCGGCGGCCGGCGGTGGTACACCCGTGCCTCGCGCACCAGCGGACAGATGCTGCCGATGTATCTCTACGGCGGCCTCGTCGCCCTCACGCTGCTGTTCGTGGTCTTCCTCGTCGGCGGCGTCTCCGACCAGTACTTCCGTCACCTCGCGATGATGATGGTGTTCGGAACGATTCTCGGCGCTATCGCGCTCGGACGCGGGTTCCGGGCTCTCAGCGAGCGGCTGTCGCCTTCGGTCTCGACGGGGCTCGTCGTGGTCGTGCTCTGCCTGTGTTTCGCCCTCTCGCTCCCCGTCGTCTTCGCCTCGCCGTACATCTACTACGACTCCCAGCACGTCACGGAGTCGGGGATGCACGGCTACGAGACGACCTTCGAGTACCAGGACCGGTCGACCACCTTCGACGACATCCGGTCCAGCACGTACCGGTACGGCCACGCGGTCGGGGAGTCGGACCGACCGGGGGAGTCGTACTACGCTGAAGGTAACAGGGGCATCCACTCCGGCGAGCACGGCATCCCGGACCACTTCGCCAACCGCTCCCTGCGCACGTACTACGACCGGCAACAGTACGTCCCGGTTCCGGAGGCGGACCGGGTCCGCGACCCTGTCCTCTGGGAAGGGTTCAGGTTCAGCGACGCGGACTTCGCGTATCTGGACACCGAACCCGGCATCGACAAGGTCCAGTCGAACGGCGGCTACGACCTGTATCTCGTCGACCCGGCCGGCGCGCGAAACGGAACGTCAGCGACGTAGGCCTGTCGCCCGCTCCGCCGGAAATGACCCGCTAACACGACAGTAGGATGGCATTACGGGCTGTCTTCGGGGCCGCCCGCTCAGCCGGGTGGGTGGTATTATATAATTTGGCTAACTGAAATCCGGTATGTATCTGGTGTACGGAACTCACCTACTGGTCCGCAAACGCCTCCAACGATAGCAAATTTGTAATAATACTTATCATATTAACAGGGCCCTACCACCACATGGTTCCTGACCATACCCGACGGCGACTCGATAGGCACCGCCTGTTGGCGGACCGACGTGTCGAGGCGACGCCCGACGGATGTGATGGACGCCACGAACCGACCGAACGCGACCTACTACAACGACAATGACTACTGAAAATCGCGGCTATAATCTACCGGACCGGGGCGAACTGGATTGGCACGTACCGATAAACGAGAACTGGCAGCTCATCGACGAGGACATCCAGACCGCACTGGACGCGGCCGACGGCGCCGGTGGGTCCGTCACAGGTATCGACTCCGTCCGAACGAACGTCGGCGCACTGATCGGCGGGACCTACCACGACTCCGCCTACACCGACGGCGGGTACGGCGTCGTGTTCACCGCGTCGGACCTTGACATCGACAGCGTCGTGGTCGACGCCGACCTGTCGAGCGTCTCGAACGCCGACCTCACTGTCGAACTCCGCCAGTTCCGGGGCGGCGCCGACAACCCGCCCGTCGTCGCATCGAAGACGGTGACGCTGTCGGGCGGTGCCGAGCGAATCGACCTCGGGTTCACCGTTCCCGAATCCGGTTCGTCGGGTGCCGACCCGAACGACGAGTACGTCCTCCAGCGCGGGGCCCCGAGCGGCGACCCGATTCCGCTCCGTCGGCGGTTCGCGGACGAGAACGACTGGAGCACCGCGGACTACTCCGACGAACGCTACAGCGACCCGGAGGTCAACTTCCTGCAGGGAACAGTAAACACGCCCACCGCGACCTGGAACGAGCCGGTCGGTAGCTGGTACTACTTCTTCGACTGGCTCGTCGGCGCCAAGGAGCGGACCGTGACGTGCCCGGTCTCGACGGACGTCGACGAGATATACATGCGTCCGCGCGACCCGGAGGAGGAGTTCGAGAACGTGAGTCCACGAGCGCTGTGGATAGACACCTCGGAGTACCAATGAAATTCAAACGAAGCGGGAGCTGGAATCAGGGCACGCCCAAGCTACGGCGCAACGGCCAGTGGGTCACGGCCGGCGCGGCCGGCGGCAGCGGGAGCGATACCAGCACCGCACCGACCGATAGCGGGTTCGGCTGGGACCAGACGTTCACGGACACCTCCTGGGTGGAGTCCGCCGGGGACGACCTCAACGTCGAGAAGGTCACGACGACCGAATCGACCGGGTCCGGCTCTATCAAGGCGGCGCTCGACAACGCCGCGGACGGCCCGACCGTCGTCGTGTTCGAGGTGGGCGGGGTCATCCAGCTCGACCCGGACGAGGAACTGAAGGTCCGCTCGCCCGAGGTCTGGATAGCCGGCGAGACGGCGCCCGACCCCGGTATCACGATCACGCGGGGGCGGGTCAGAATCTACGAGCCACGGGTCATCATGTCCCACATCAGCGTCCTCATCGGCGACGGGACCGACGGCGCCTCCGACGGGCTCGTCCTCGACGCGGACGACATCATGGTCGACCACTGTACGGTCGCCTGGGGGACCGACGAGAACGCGGGCGCGTCCAACGCCGTCGCCCGCGGCTCGTTCATCAACTCCATCTTCGCGGAGGCGCTGTACGACTCCATCCACCCGGAAGGCACACACTCGCGCGGGATGCTGTTCAACGACGAGGGGAGCACGGACCTCGCCGTCATGGGCTGTCTGTTCTCCCACTCCAACCGGCGCAACCCGATGAGCCGCGGCGACATGGTCATCGCGAACAACTACGTCTACAACTACGGGGGGCTGATGGCTCACTTCAACGGCTCGTCGAACCCCGACGTCACCGCGGCCGGCCTGCTCTACGAGGAGGGCAACGACTCCGACAGCGAGGTCGAGGTCTTCCAGTACGGCGCGAAGCTGTACACCCAGAGCGTCGAGACCAAACCGAACGACCACCCGCTCACCGACGGCGACTCGGAGATGGTCGATTCACCGCCGATACTGCCCGACGGGCTCGACATCGACAAGGACGTGGTTCCGGCCTCCGAGGTCAAGGAGTTCGTCCTCGCGCGCACCGGCCCCCGTCCGGCGCGGCGGCCCGAAGTCGAGAAGGGCATCGTCAGCCGACTCAACAGCGACTACGGCTTCGTCGACAGCCAGTCTAACGTCGGCGGCTACCCCACTTACACCGAGCAGACCCGGACGCTCGACGTGCCGAGTTCGGGGCTGCTCGACTGGGTGCGGGGCTACAAACGCGACGTGGAGGTCTCGACCGAGAAGAAGTCCTCCTCGAAAACGCCGAACTGAGGCGCGCCCGTTTTTTCAGCGGACGCGAGTGTCCGCCGGCGCGGGCTACTCCAGATATCCGAGTTGACGCAACCGCTGTTCGCGCTTTTCGGTGTTCTCCGCCGACGCGGTCGTTATCTCGCCCGCCTCGGTCGACCGGCGTTCGTCGGCCGGATACTCGACCCACGGGACCTTGATGAGGTCGTCGAGGCGGAACCCGTACGGATGGCCGAACAGCTGCATCGGAATCGGCCCTATCTCGCGCCCGAACACGTTCCCGTGGTCGGACGAAATCACCGAGCGCCCGTCCAGTACGTCGACGAGCTCCTCGGCGTGTGGGAGTACCAGTTCCAGGTTCTCGCGGTACGCGGCCGCGACGACCTCCCGGGACACTTCCCCCTCCCTGAGTAACGTCCAGATGTCCTCGTGGGCCCGGCCGTTCGTTCTGATGCCGTTCCCGGTGAAGGAGCCGTGGCTCGGCAGGCGCTCGCGGCCTATCTCGCCGATGAACGGGTAGTGGGGCTGCATGAAATGCGCGACGAGGCGTTTCTCGGGATACTGCTCTGCCGCCGCCAGCGTCGCCTCCACCACCGCCTCCGGCGGCACGGTCTGTAGCTCCTCGTCCCAGTGAGTGTCCCACAGCTCGACCACCTCGAAAATCCGGTCGTCGTACTTGCTGACGTGGGGGTTCGCGGTCACCCAGACGGTGTCGTCGGCTTCGTACCCGTCCAGGTTGAACTCCAGGAACTCCTCGGAGTTGGACCCGCCGGACCACCGAGCGGCTACGTCGGCCTCGAAGACGTCCGCCGCGAGGTCGAACCGACAGGCGTCGAGCAAGAGCAGGTTGTCCCAGTCCGCCTCGAACACCCGGGTCCGGTCGACGTCCGGCCGCCGGACCCGCGTGTCGTACTGCTGGTTCACAGCCCGGACGACTTTGCGCGGCTCGTTCACCCCGGCTTTCACTTTCTCTAGCAGCGTCATCAGTTGCTACTCCCGCATGTCTCCGATATAAGTAGCTGGAGGGTATCGCGCGCTGTCGGCCGATATCACCGGGAAGGGTCCGTCTATCGTCCAGTCAGCGCCATCGCCCGCTGTCCGTGTCGTAGACCGCGTTGTTTCGGGCGACCGACCCGCTGTGTACGTCGGCCGGGTCGCTGGCGGGCGACGGCGCGTAGTACGTGTTCCCGCTCACTATGTTTCCGGTCGACCCGGGGCCGTCGACGTATATCCCCACGTCGGCGTCCGCCTCGAACGTGTTGTCCGAGACCTCACACTGCTGGCTGTGGGCCAGCCGCACGAACGTGGTCCCGCCGGTCGGCTGGCGGAACCGGTTGTCGACTATCTGCAGATTGTTCACGTCGGTGTTGGGGGTATCGCGAGCGTGAACGTGTGACTCCGAGAGCGCGCCGCCGAAGTCGTTGCCCTCGATGATGCCGCCGTCGATACGGTTCGAAATCCGGAACCCCTCCCCGTCGACTTCGTCCCAGTAACACCCGCTGACGACCAGCTCGCGGACCCGGTCGATGTTCTCGGTGTCGAGGTTGAAAAACCGGCTACACCCGTTGGCTCGCACCCCGTCGAGCTGTACGAGCTTCCAGCTGGGGGCGAACTCGAACTCCGCCTCCCCGTCGAGGTGGACCGCGGTGCCCGCACCGAAGACGTCCGTGTCGGTGACCGTGAGCTGCATCGCCTGGCCGTCGTCGCGCGTGTCGATGGCGTTGTGACCGTCCATCCGGAACTCACACCCCGCCACGTTGGTCTTTCTGGCGCCCGTCCGAACGCCGGGGTCGCCACGGGTGTGGACCTTGCACCCCTCGAACCGAACGTCGTGGGCCGACCCGCCGTGGCAGTTGAGCGCGGCCGACCCGTCGGCCGTGACGAAACAGTCGCGAAACGTGAGCGACCGCGAGGCGACCTCCCGGGGACCGCCGGCGGTCACCGAGAGCGGGTGCCGACACTCCTTTGCGGTACACCCGGAGACGAGGATGTCGTGGCAGCCGGCCCAGACCTGGATTCCGTAGCCGTTGCCGTTCTGGATGTCGGCGCTCCGCAGGACGGTGCAGTTGTGTACTCGGCTGTTCGCGCAGGCCTCCAACAGTATCCCGCGGTTCCCGAACCGGTCGAGCCAGAGGTTCTCGAAGCGGGAGTCCCGACAGGCCTGTGCGAGCACCCCGAAGTAGTCCCCGCTCCCGTTCTGTGACTGGAGCCGGAAGCCCGACATCTGCACGCTGATAGGGTCGAGAACGTAGACGCGCGTTCCCGCGTCGTACCCTTCCTGCCAGACGACCGAGTCCTCGAGCTGGAGGGTGCGCCCGTCCCGGGACAGGACGCTGTGGGGCTCGCCGGGCGGCTTCCCGCGCCCGAGCACACCGGCCCCGTCCGCGTCTTCGAGCAGGACCATGTCGCCGCGCTCTACCCCCGACGCTCTGTCCAGTTCGATACTGTTGGTCCCGGCGTCGACGGCGGCGGCGAGAGACGTCTGAAACCGTTCGGTCCCCTGAAAGCGGAACGCGAACTCGCCGTCCCCGCGATGGTCGACAACCGCGTTCTTCCCGTGTATCCTGAGGGACTTGTTCACGTCGATAGCCGACCTGCCCGCGTACTCCCCCGAGACGAGGATAGAGCCGCTGTCGGGGGCGGCATCGATGCTGTTTTCGAGCACGCGCCAGCCGTCGGCTCCCGAGTTGATCGTCCCGCCCTCCGGGTCGACGGCGCTGTACCCGTCGTCGGTCTCGGAGAGTACGACGTCGTACTCCCTCGAATCGTTCGGCGCGTGGACGTCGACAGTCCCGTCGAGTCCGTCGTCGTCTTCGAGTAGTTCGTTTAGCCCCGACCCGACAACCCCGCCGGCGATTCCGGCACCCAGGAGCGCCAGCACCTGTCGGCGCCGACTGTGCGACTGACCGCCTCCAGCGCTCTCCCCGCGTGGCTGCCCCTCGTCGGACATACCGCCGGTTTCGGCCGATAACACATGAGTATGGACCGGCTGCTGTTGCTGTCAAAGTGCGATACAGTCCTCACAGCGGCCAGCCTCCGCCCGAAGGACCACCTTACCGCGGTCCTGCGGGCCGTGACACCGTTCGCTGCCGGGGTCCCGATGGAAGGTCCAGCGCGGGCAGCGCTCCGCCGGAAGCGCGTGTCCTACGGTGACTGCGGTATGTACTGAATACCAATAGCCGGCTTCCCCATGCGTTCTCCCATGCACGGATGTCGAATCGACGCGCCGGCCACCTGGACGCCGCCGGTAGAACCGTCGGACCCCGCCCCGAGCTAGCGGTCCGACCGACTGCGCTCTGTACTGATAGCATGCACTTTTCGCCACTACGGCACCCAAGAGTGTCTCGCCAGGGTATCGACAGCGGCCAGCCAGCGTACCGCCCACACACTCGTCCCGGGAACGAATGGGGCTGAGAGACGAACTCGCCGGCCGGTTCAGGGCCCAGCTCGCGGGGAAGATAATCAGAGCCGTCGGCGGCTCCCTGCTGACGGTCGGTTTGGCGCGGTTGCTCGACCCCGACGGCTACGGGCTCCTCTTTCTGGCCCTCTCGGTGGTGACCGTCTTCCAGCTCGTCACGATAGGTATCGGCCGCTCCGCGGGGCGGTACATCGCCGAGTACCGGGAGCAAGACCGGTCCCAGCTGCGCTATATCGTCCGCGACTCGTCGCTCATCCTGGTCGCGGTCATGCTGGTCGCGGTGCTCGTACTGACGGGGTCGGCGACCCAGATTGCCTCACTGTTCGACGAACCGGCCCTGCGGCCGTTCCTGCTGGTCGGGTCGCTGTTTGTGGTCCTCTGGATGGCTATCACGTTCCTCGAGAAGGTCCTCCAGGGGTTCGAGGCGATTCGGTTCGTCGCGGTCATGGGGAGCGTCGGCCGTCTCAGCCGCGTGGCGCTGGCGCTCGGCCTCGTCGCCGCCGGCTTCGGCGCGCTCGGCGCGCTCTGGGGCTACGTGGTCAGCGCGCTGTTGACCACCGCGCTCGGGACGGCCTATCTGCTCCGACAGCTCCGGCAGTACGACACCGACGGGAGCGGGCCCGAACCCGGGCTCAGACGCCGCATCTTCGAGTACGCCGTACCGACGACGGCGACCAACATGTCGAGATATCTGGACCACCAGGTCGACACGCTCCTCGTCGGCTACTTCCTCTCGCCCGTGGCGGTGAGCTTCTACGTCATCGCCGAACAGGTGGTGAACTTCCTGGAGACCCCGCTGTCGGCGCTTGGCTTTACGCTCTCCCCGACCTTCGGCGCCCAGAAGGCGGCCGGCAACGTCGAACAGATGTCCCGGATATACGAGGACGCCCTCCTGAACGGGCTGTTGCTGTACGTGCCCGCCGGCGTGGGACTGGTCCTCGTGGCTCGGCCGACCGTCACGCTCGTGTTCGGCGCGGAATACAGCGGGGCCGTCCCCGTCTTACAGGTCCTCGGGCTCTACGTGATACTGAAGGCGATAACGAAGGTCTCGGACAACGGCCTCGACTACCTCGGGCGGGCGCGGGAACGCGCCGTCGCGCGGGTGATAACGGCGCTGCTCAACGTCGGTCTGACCGTGGCGCTCATCCAGCCCTTCGGCGTGACCGGCGCCGCGCTGGCGACGCTCATCACCCACGGGCTCTACACCGCGACGAACGTCTACATCTCCGCCCAGGAGTTCCAGCTCCGCGCCGGCTTTCTCCTCAGGCGGGCCGGCAAGATAGTCGGGGTCTCGCTTGTGATGGCGGCGGTCGTCTTCGCGCTCTCGGGGTACATCTCGGGGTGGCTCACGCTCGCGCTCGTCGTCGGGGCCGGGGTCCTCGTGTGGGCGGTGCTGTCCGTGACGACCGGGCTACTCGAACCCCGACAGGTGGTCGCCGTCGTGACGTGACCGGCCGCGTCGGCGCGCACGCGGGCGGTAGCGCCGGCTTACCGGGGGTAGCCGCTCTCTTTTTATGCCCACGGAAACCCGGGTCACCGACAGACGAGTGGCGTTTCGAAACCGTGGCTTCGCTGTGGCCGGGGCGGGTCGTCACGCCAGCAAGATATGACACAGGTGCAATCTACGCTACGAGACGGAGTCGATCTGGTCGCTATCGTCGGGCTCGTCGCCCTGCTGAATCTGGTGGTCTTCCGACCGGTGACCGGCGGGGCCGCCGTCCGCGTCGCTCTCGGGACTGTTCTCGTGTTGTTCGTCCCGGGGTACGTGTTGCTCGCCGCGCTGTTCCCCGAGGCCGGGCAGTCACCGACCGACGGCTCGGTTTCACTGTTCGACAAATCGCGACCGGAGCGGAGTATCGACGGCCTCGAACGCGCCGCGCTCTCGTTCGCGCTCAGTATCGCGCTCGTTCCGCTGCTCGTGTTCGGGCTGATGGTCTCGCGGTACGCCTTCGCCGCCGTCCCGGTCACGGTGACGCTCACCCTCTGGACGGCGCTCCTGACACCGGTCGCGGCCGTCCGCCGGTTTCGGCTCCCCCGGGGACAGCGGTTTCGCGTCCCCGTCGGGCGCTGGTTCGCCGCCCGTACGCGGCTCACGGGGGCCGCCGACAGCCGGTTCGAGGCCGCCCTGAACGTCGGTCTCGTCGCCGTCGTCGTGCTCGCGCTCGGCACGTCGGCGTTCGCCGTCGCGGCCCCGCCGGACGGCGAGCGGTACACCGAGTTCTACGTCACGACCGAGGACGGCGAGGGGAACCTCTCGTTTTCGGACTACCCTGAGACGGTTACGCCCGGCGAGCCCGAGCCGATGTGGGTCGGCATCGAGAACTACGAGCGCGACCGCATCGACTACTCCGTCGTTGTCCAGCTCCAGCGCCGCGCGGGCGGTGCCGACGGGTCGGCCGTCGCCGAACGCGAAACCGTCGACCGGTTCTCCGCGACGCTCGGGCCCACCGAGACCCGACACCTGAACCGAAACCTGACTGTCTCCAACCGGCTCACCGGCGACGACCGCCGGCTGGTCTTCCTCCTCTATATGGGGCCGGTTCCGGACTCGCCCACTGCCGAGAACGCCTACCGCTCCGTCCATCTGTGGGTCGATGTCGGAACCGGAACGGTGACTGTTCTACCGGACGATACCACGGACCAGACGGGTCCGGGAGCGAGCGAACCCGGAACCGGAGCGGTGACCGTTCTACCGGACGACACCGCGAACCAGACGAGCCCGGGGGCGGGCGAGCCCGGAACCGCCACGACGGGAGCGCCCTCGTCGTGATGCCCTGGACCCACGCGGTGGTCGGTTACATCGCGTTCTCGCTCACCTCACACGCGCTCGCCAGGGCCGCCCCTTCCACCAGGGAGACGGCGCTGGTCGCGTTCGGCGCGTTGCTCCCGGACCTGGTCGACAAGCCGCTGGCCTGGCAGTTCGGCCTGTTCGGCGGGCGGACGCTTGCCCACTCCGTGTTCGTCGCCGTTCCCCTCTCGGCCGCCGCCGTCGCGGCCGCTGCCCGGCGGGGACGACCGCGGCTCGGGCTGGCGTTTGCTACCGGCTATCTGTTGCATCTCCCGGGCGACCTGCTGCCGGAGTTTCTCGACACCGGCCGCCTGGAGATATCGACGCTGCTCTGGCCGGTCACGGAGGGCGGCGGCGGCCGGAGCGACAGCTTCGTCCGGGAGTTCATGAGCAACGTCGGCCCGTACGTCCAGGACATCGGCGCGACGATTCTGGCCGGCGAGCTCTCGGGCCAGCTGCTCGCGCTCCTCTCGCTGTGGGGGCTCACGTTCGCGCTGTGGGTCTACGACGGGATGCCGGTCTTCCGGGACGGCTACGACTGGCTGCGCCGTACTGTCGCCCAACAGCGGTAACTGCCGGCCTCCGATTACCGACCCCGCGGGGACTCACTCGACGCTGGGCGCGCGCTCGTCAGTGCGGCCGGGCAGCTCTATCTCGATTTCGAGTTCCGGCTCGCCCATCCCCTCGAAGTCAATCTCCAGTTCGACCGGCTCGCCGAAGGCGAAGGGGAGTTCCCACTCGTCGTCGACGATAGTGAGTTCGTCGCCGTCGCGCAGCTGTTCGCCGATAGCGATGAGGAACTCGCCGGCCTCGCTCGCGTCCAGTCGGTACTCCTGCTCGAACTCCCGGCCCGGGCGGATGACCGAGCGCTCGCTGTCATGGTCTGCCATACCGTCCACTCCGCGCGAGAGCGTACATCGCTTTCGATTCCGGCGGTCGACGACCGGTGTCGCCGACCCCGCAAGTCCGACACTGCAGGCCCGGCTATCCACCGTAGATACCGCCGTCGCGACTGCGCTCGGGATATATTCGCCGGGGTTTGTCGTGGGAGAGAACGACCGTTTTGTCGGGCCCCGCCTCTCAATCCTCGTTACATTCGCGAGCATATGGACAGCAATTTTACAACCTCGGCGAGCCAACATCTACGTTGGAGGCCCATGTACGAGACCATCCTCTTCCCAACCGACGGTAGCGAGGCCGCAGCTGCGGCGCTGGACCACGCCGTCGACCACGCCAGGCAGTACGACGCGGCGTTGCACGTGCTGTTCGTCGCCCGGGACGACTTCGGTCCCTCGGGGCTGGTCCACGGGGAACACGACGACATCGAACAGTCCGACATGGTCGGCGAGCACGACGAGACCCAGTCCTCGGGGATGACGAACGAGGACTCCGAACGGGTTGGCGCTATCGTCGAACACGGCGAGACCGTCGTCTCGGGGGTCGCCGATTCGGTCGGTGACGACGTGACCGTCGAAACGGCGGTCCGCAGCGGGAACGCCTACGAACGCATCCTCGCCTACGCCGACGAGGAGGGCGCAGACCTGGTCGTGATGGGGACCCACGGGCGGACCGGCGTGGACCGCTATCTCCTCGGGAGCGTCACCGAAAAAGTGGTCCGGACCGCCGACGCCCCGGTCCTCACCGTCCGCGCGGCGGAGACGTAGCGGCAACGACACGTCGTTCGAGCGGTAACACGGTGACGGGTCGCCTGCCGCCGGTCGCGCCCTGGCGGGGCCCGCCCGATGTAGCTCCCTCGCCAGTGGAGCGGAGGTTGGGTAACATGTTCGGGAATTCGGTTTACCCCTTCCAGGGTGCACCTCCCCATATGGAGCTACAGCGCAGGACGATTGCGAAGGTCATCGCGGCGGCCTTCATCTTCAATCTCGTCGTGATGGGCGCAGGAGCGTGGTTCGCATATCAGGAGGCCCCGCCGATTCCGGACAAGATGGTCGGTCCGGACGGCCAGACCGTCGCCACGGGCGAGGACATCAGGGACGGGAAGAAGGCCTTCCAGCGTGACGGGCTGATGAATCACGGGTCTATTCTCGGGAACGGCGCGTACTACGGCGAGGACTACACCGCCGACGCGCTCGAACTGAAGACCCAGTTCATGCGGACGTACTACGCCGAACAGCGGTACGGCGATACGTACGAGAACCTCCCGTCCGAGGAGCAAGCCGCTATCGCCGACGTCGTCAAGTCCGACATGGACGACAGCTACGACGGCGGGAACATCCAGTACTCGCAGGCGGAGCTGTTCGCCCACAACCAGGTCCGCGAGGAGTACGTCCAGCGGTACCACGAGGGGAGCCACGAACGCGGCGTCCCCGTAGACATGATCGACAACGAGGAGGAGGCCCGCCAGTTCGCCGACTTCGCCATGTGGACGGCGTGGTTCTCCCACACCGACCGACCGGCGGGTGACCACTCCTACACGAACGATTGGCCCTACGCGCCCGGTGCCGGCAACGACGCCACCGGCGCGGCGATGACCTGGAGCGTCATCGCGATGGTGTTGCTGGTCGCGGGCGCCGGGTTCGGCATCTGGCTGTACAACTCCGTCCGACTCCCCGAGCCGTCGGCAGAGGGGCTCTCGGTGCCGGAGCCGGGTGACGTGAGCGTCTTCCCCAGCCAGCGGTCCGCACTGCGGTTCGTACCGGTCGCGGCCGGGTTGTTCCTGGCACAGGTGTTGCTGGGCGGGTTGCTCGCGCACTTCTACATCGAACGGGCCGGCTTCTTCGGCGTCGAGGAGATATTCGGCGTCCACATCCTCCAGATACTGCCCTTCGCGATGGCCAAGACGTGGCACATCGACCTGGGCATCCTCTGGATAGCCGCGACGTGGCTCGGCGCGGGGCTGTTCCTCCCGCCGCTTTTGACCGGTCACGAACCGAAACACCAGTCCACGCTCGTCGACGGGCTGCTCGGCGCTATCGTCGTGGTCACCGTCGGCGGGCTGGGCGGTATCTGGCTCGGCGCGAACGGCTACTTCGACGGAAACCTGTGGTGGCTGCTGGGCAACGAGGGCCTGGAGTACCTCGAAGTCGGGAAGGTCTGGCAGGGCGGCCTGCTGGTCGGCTTCGGGCTCTGGGCGGCCCTCGCCGTCCGCGGGCTCAAACCGCTGCTGGACAAGGAACCGCCGTACGGCCTCGCGCACATGATACTGTACGCCGGCGGCTCCATCGCCCTGCTGTTCACCGCGGGGTTCTTCTTCACCCCGACGACCAACATCGCGGTGACGGAGTTCTGGCGCTGGTGGGTCGTCCACATGTGGGTCGAGGGCGCCTTCGAGTTCTTCATCGTCGCCATCATCGGCCTGACGCTGGTGTCGATGAACCTGCTGAGCCGCCGGAGCGCCGAGAAGGCGGTCATGCTGCAGGCGCTGCTGGTGATGAGCACCGGCGTCATCGGCGTCTCACACCACTACTGGTGGGTCGGGATGCCCGATATGTGGGTGCCCATCGGGAGCGTCTTCTCGACGCTAGAGCTCATCCCGCTGGTGTTCATCCTCTACGAGGCGCTGGGCCAGTACCAGGCGATGAACGAGGGCGGGAGCTTCCCGTACCGGCTGCCGTTCATGTTCATCATCGCCAGCGGCGTCTGGAACTTCGTCGGCGCCGGGGTGCTGGGCTTCTTCATCAACCTCCCGCTCATCAACTACTACGAGCACGGGACCTACCTCACGGTCGGCCACGCCCACGCGGCGATGTTCGGCGCCTTTGGCTTCCTCGCGCTGGGGATGGTCACCTACATGCTACAGATATCCATCAAACCGGGCCGCTGGGACGGCTCGTGGCTCCGGGCGGCGTTCTGGTGTTGGAACGTCGGCCTCGCACTGATGGTGTTCGTATCCGTCCTCCCGGTCGGGTTCCTCCAGCTGGAGGCGGTGTTCACGGAGAGCTACGCCGTCGGGCGAAGCCTCGCCTTCTACAACCAGCCCATCGTCCAGAACCTCTTCTGGGCGCGCCTCCCCGGTGACACGCTCATCATCGTCGGCACGGCGCTGTACGCCGCGGACCTCGTCCGCAAGCGGTTCGTCCTCCGCCGGTCCGAGGACGAGCCGGCGGTCGACGACATGGCGGTGGCGGAGGGCGTACTCGACGACGACTGAGACCGTTGACGCGCGGACTTTCGGTGTCGCCGGGGTGACGAACGCCCCCCCGTTGTGACAGCCGCGTTCCGTGGCTGTCGCGGCCGACGCGACCGAGGGGCGGACTTGCGGACTCCATCGTTTTCTCGCGACGCTCGTGGTGCCGGAGACGAACGAAGCAGGCGACGATGCCGTATCGAGGTCGCCTGCCCGACCGGCGGTACTTCTTTCTCGAACCGCGGGGCTCGCGGGGTGCCCGTGGGTAGCTGCGCACGTCGATGCGGCGACGGATGGGCTACCCGTTCGCCCTCGTTGACTCTCCCCGTGGTACCAGACGGGGAACTCCGAGAGTTATCCGCTGGCACCCATCCGGCTGTCGCCTAACATGTTCGCATACTATCCCGCGAAGTAAGAATCCGCGGTCCCCCTATACCGGGCCACGACGAAGCGTAGTACGTATCATGACCAAACGTTTCGGGGCTCCTGGAACGGGGCTATCGCGGCGAGAGTTTCTCACGGCCACCGGTGCAACCGGCCTTTCGGCGATAGCGGGCTGTTCGACGGGTGGATCTGACGGACCGGCGACGACCACGGCCACGGGCACGCCGCCGCAGTCGCAGTCTGACGCCGAGGACCTCCCTACCACCAGCCCGCCGTCGGTCGTCAACGTCGACGAGCAGGGCGGCGAGGTGACGATGCGGACCCAGCAGGCTCGACACGATGTCCACCCGCTCGATACGATGGGCGGCCCCGTCGAGTTCCCGCGGGTCTGGGCGTGGCAGGCCGACGACAACGACCCGAGCGTTCCGGGCCCGATTCTCCGGACGACGGAGGGCAACGACATGGAGGTCACCCTCGACAACAGTGACGGGCGCCGGGCACACACGATTCACTTCCACGGCGTCCAGAAGACCTGGGAGAACGACGGCGTCCCGACGACGACGGGCATCGAGGTCCCGCCGGGCGAGTCACACACGTACGAGATTCCGGCCAACGTCCCCGGCACGCACTTCTATCACTGCCACTTCCAGACCCAGCGTCACATCGACATGGGGATGTACGGCATCTACCGGGTCGACCCCGAAGGCTACGAGCCGGCCGACCGCGAGTACTTCCTCACAATCAAGGACTGGGACTCCCGTGTCCCGAAGAAGTGGGCCGGCGAGTCGGACTTCACCTACGACACGTCCAGCCGAAACCCCGACGTCTTCACGGTCAACGGCAAGAGCGCGCCCCGGACGCTCCACCCCGAGCAGGGCTCACCGATAATCGTCGAGGAGGGTGATACCGTTCGCGTCCACCTCGTCAACGGCGGGTACATGTCCCACCCGATGCACATTCACAACCACCGCTTCCAGCGCGTCGAGAAGGACGGCGGGACGATTCCGCAGGCCGCCCGACACGACATGGACGTGACGAACATCGCCCCCGCAGAGCGGCACACGATAGAGTTCACGGCCGATGCGGACCCCGGCGTCTACCTCATGCACTGCCACAAAGTCAACCACGTCATGAACGGCTCGTTCTATCCCGGCGGGATGCTCACCGGCGTCGTGTACAAATCCGTCATGGACACGGACGTTTTCCAGCAGCTCATGGACTACGCGGGCTACGATCAGTAGCTAGCTGCACCGGGTCGCCTGACAGCCGTCGTTTTCCGCTCGGCGCGCTCACATCACTGGCCGTCCCGCTTTTCCGCGGTGCTGTCTTCCGTCTGGTACTGTCAGAAACCACTCCCTAGACGACTGTGAGGACCTATCCGGGGAGCTTACTGCGAATCCGCTCTCGACGCCAAGGCCGGGCGTGGTAGTGCCTAGGACGCGATGTCACGCAATATATACGAACGTGTTCGGGAATGGGCTCACAATTACGGACCCTGTAATGAACATATGGAACGGAGACAACTCCTGAAAACGAGCGGCGCCGCACTGACTGCTGGACTCGTCGGAATGGCCGGCTGTAGCGGCGGGTCCGACGATACCGCGGGTGAGGACACCCCGCAGTCCACCGATTCACAGTCCGATTCCTCTAGTTCGCCGTCCGGCTCCGTCGACGGAACGACCGTCCAGATGATCACGGAGGGCGGGGAGTATTACTTCGACCCGATCGGCCTCGCCGTCGAACCGGGGACCACGGTCACGTTCGTCAACGAGAGCGGCAGCCACTCCTCGCTGGCGTACAAAGACGGGGTCGGGCAGGCGTCGACGACCCGCATCCCCGATGGCGCCGACTCCTGGGAGAGCTCGATTCTCACCGAGTCGGGCGGGACCTTCGAGCACACCTTCGAGACCTCCGGGACGTACGACTACTTCTGTGGCCCCCACAAGTCGCTGGGGATGGTCGGCCGGATCGTCGTCGGGGAACCGGGCGGCCCCGCCGAGGGGAGCATGCCGCCGGACGGTGACGTCCCCGAGAGCCAGACTATCGTCGACTCGGGCAGCGTCGCCTACTCGGACTTCTAGGGCTTGCCGTAGCCTTCCAATCGGTCGCTGTCAGTTCACGTTCCCGGGTAGTGACGCCGAAACCGAGCGGTTCGGCGCCGCGAGGTCAGCAGGAGAGACGGACCGCCGCAAGAAGCGATATTTTCGCCGGACCCGCGTTCAGCGGACCTGGACGCGGGTGACGTGGCCGCCACAGCCACACTGCTGGACGTACTCGACGTCGACGTCGTCGCCGTAGGCGTCGTCGAGGTGCGGGAACAGATAGCTCTCGGGGTGACCGTGGTTCGCGTGGGTGACGAGGTTGACGTGGTTCCCCGGCACCGTCCGTTCGATGGCCTCTTCCGCTTGTGAGAGGACAAGTTCCTCGTCGTCGGCGTGCTGAGGTTTCTCCAGGTTCGCCGACCACGAGTTGTCGTGGGTGCGGTCAGTAACCGGCTCGGCCGATTCGTGGGAGTGAGCGGTCATGTGGTCTAGTTCCGGCCGCGGCGGTGTAGTCCGCGTGCCGAACATGTTCTCATCACTCCGAGAGCGATTCGAGATACTCGAACTGGGACCGCAGTTCGAGCCGGCGCTGGCGGGAGACCACTGTCGCGTCCAGCACCGGGCCGATGAGCTTCGCCTGGACCGCGAACTCCGTGGTGGCCTCGATTTCGACACCTTCGTCGGTCTCCGTCAGCGTGTACCGGGTGACCATCTCCTCGAAGATGCCGTCCCGCTGCTCGTAGGTGAGGACCGCGTCGCTGTCCGCCACGATTTCCAGTTCCAGCTCGATGGTGGCGAGCCCGACGTGATTGGTGATTCGAACGATGTCGCCGTCGACAACCACGTCGTCGAAGTCGGCGGCGCGCATGAACGGGCCGATATCCGTTACCGCGTCTCTGATGCGGTCGATGTCGTCGTCGAGCGTCTCGGTGACTGTGACAGTCTCCATAGCTGGGTGTAGTACCCCTAGGTGGGCCAATGTTCCGGATGGGTGGGGCGTTATCGGCGAACATGTTCGGGAACATTGACGGTATTGCGGACCGACAACGGACACATATGCCAAACGCGAAACTCCGACTCACTGTGCCGGAGGAGGCGTGGCTCGGTGAGATTACTCGGCGCTTTCCGGAGACCCGCATCCGCGTGCTCGCGGCCATCCCGGACGGGCTGTCGGGCGTCGGACTGGTGGAGATGACCGGCCCCACGGCGGAGGGCGTCGTGACTGCGATGGCCGAGCAGGACGACGTCACCGACATCGAGACGCTCCAGCGGCGCGACGACGAGGCGCTGGTGCAGTTTGAGACGTCGGACCCCCTCCTGCTCCTGCCGGCCCGCGGCTCGAACGTCCCCCTGGAAATGCCGTTCGACATCAGGGACGGCGAGGTCACGTGGACGGTGACGGCCCCGACCGAACAGCTCTCCGAGCTGGGCGGCCAACTGGACGAGTTCGGTATCGACTTCTCGGTGGAGTACATCCGTCAGGAGCCGGACCGGGAGCGGCTGTTGACCGACCGCCAACAGGAGGTCGTCGAGGCGGCGGTCGACGCGGGGTACTACGACACGCCCCGCCAGTGTTCGCTGACCGAGCTCGCCGACCGCATTGACATCGCGAAGTCCACCTGCTCGAACACCCTCCACCGGGCCGAGGAAGCGATAATCAAGGAGTACGTACAGCGCGAGATAGTCGGCGACATCTCGGCGGTGTGAGCCGAACGTGTTCGGGACAATCGCTACTCGGCGACACCGACAATACGCTGTATATGACGGCAGATACCGTACTGGACGTGCGCGAGGTCGAGGGCGAGCCGTTCGGTGACATCGTCGCCGCCCTGGATGAACTCGACGAGGGGGCGACGCTGGAACTGGTCAACAGCTTCGAGCCGGAGCCGCTGTACGACGTGTTGACGACCCGCGGCTTCGAGTACGAGAGCGAACAGGTCACGCCCGAGGAGTGGCGCGTCAGGATTCGACACGCCGATTAGAACGAGCCGCCGGCGGGACCGGCTGAGATTTCTTCACCGTCCCGCAGCGCCGCTTCCTGCCGTTTGAGCTTCCCGTTGATAGCGATAGCCTCCTGGTGCATGGGTGAGACGCGGACGCGGACGAGGTCGTACTCGTGGCGGTGGGCCTCGCCGTTGAACGCCCGCATCGCACCGACGGTTAGGGTGTCGCTCTGCGGGCAGAACTCGGTCGTGGGCGTGAACTCCGCCCGGAGGACGGCGCCGTCGTCCGCCTCCCGGGCGTACCGGAACCCGGCGTCCGGGTGGCGGCGGTCGACGTTGAGCCGCGCCAGATTGTATCCGAAGGTCATGTCGTACACCCCGCGCTCCTCGAACAGCGAGCGGGCGAGCCGGTGGGTGGCGAGGTGGTCCGCCCCGGTCAGCACGTCGTGGTCGGCGATGAACGGGCCCGGCTCGGGCGCGGAGTCGGGCACGAACTCGTCGTACGTGTCGAACGTGTCGCCGCCCTCGGCCGAGAACGGGTTCGGGACGTTCATGGCTGTAAGTATGGTAGCGACGAGTCTATCCGCACTCCCGAACGTGTTCGGCACAACAGGGAGCCGTTCGGCCGACGACGGGACACCATGGTCGCGACAGACTTCGACAGCGAGCGCGAGTACGACTCCGACCGGTTTCGCGCGCGGGTCCTCCACGAATCGGACGCACAGAAAGTCGTGCTCGGGTACTTCGAACCGGGGCAGTTCATCCCGGTCCACGCGCCCGACAGCGACGTGGCCATCACCGTCCGCGAGGGGTCCGGTATCGTCCGCGAGGGCGACCGGAGCCACGAGGTCGAACCGGGGTCGGTCGTCGTGGTGCCGGCCGGCGAAGCCCGCGGGGTCCGCGCCGAGACGGAACTCGAAGCCACGCTCGTCACCGCCCCGCCGCCGGGCGAGGCGGCCCACGAGCCCGTCCGCCGGGGGCTCGCCGAGGGGACGTTCGAGCCCGAGTGAGCGCAACCCGAACGTGTTCGCACGAAGGCCCTCGGTCGGTGGCGGAGTATCACCGATGTATGCCAGCAGAGACACTCGATTTACGCGACGTGCCGCCCTCGGAGCGACACCCGAAGATTCACTCGGCGTTCGAGGACCTGGCGAGCGGTGAACGGCTCGAAATCGTCAACGACCACGACCCTCAGCCGCTGTTCTACGAGTTCCAGGCCGAGGTCGAGGCCTTCGACGCCGAGAACTACCGCTGTGAGCGCCAGGGCGTAAACGAGTTCGTGGCGACGCTCCCGAAACAGTGACGGTGGAACGAGCCACGGTCGACGCCGACGAGGCGGGCCGTCAGTCCCTCTTCGAGGGCGAGCCCCGAACCGTCCTCCTCTCACTGGCGGCCGAGGAGCGAGTCCCACCCCACTCCCACCCCGAACGGGCCGTCGTCTTTCAGGTCCTCTCGGGGGAGATCGAACTGACGCTCGACGACGAGACCGAGACCCTGCAGGCCGGCGAGCTAGTCCGGTTCGACGGCGACTGCGACATCTCGCCCTACGCCACGACGGCGTCGCGGGCGCTCGTGACGCTCGCGAAAAGCTAGTCCGAACACAGCAGTATCTCTGGCTCGCTTTCACCGGCATCCGGGCCCTTGGTGGCCGCCTCGTCCGTCTCGAACAGCTCGAGGAGCTCGCCGGTGAGGCGGTCGGCCAACTGCTCGACGGTCGCCCGCTGTTCGGGCGTGAGCTCTCCGCAGTTGGCCAGGCGGCCGAGCGCGCGCTCGACCTGTTCGTCCCGAACCGCGTCGGCGTCCGCGGGCCGCTCCAGCCCGTTCGAGTCCGTCATTCCTCGGCCCAGATGACCGTCGTCGTCACGCCCGTCTGCGTGACCGTCTCGTAGCTGTACCCGCGGTCGTCGAGTTTCGGGTAGAGGTGCTGTGGCGCGCGGTCGTTGTACTGTACCAGCACCGTCTCGTCGTCCAGCTCCGGCAGCAGTTCCAGCGTCTTCCGGAGCGGTTTGGGCGGGCCCAACTGGCGCACGTCGAGCGTTTCGACCGGCGCGTCGGTCGGCGCGTCAGTCCGGTGCAGCAATGAACCGTCTAGCTCTCCCATGGAAACCGATACACCGTACAGGGGGGCGACAGTTTTCCCGAACATGTTCAGGGGTCGCCCGCCCCTCAGTCGCTCGCGACGTCTGACTGCCCGGACTCCGCGTCCCACCCCTCCGGGACGTGCGCACAGAGGGGGTCACTCGCCAGCGGGTCGCCGGTCGTGGCGTAGGCGCGGGACCGGCTCCCGCCACAGACGTGTCGGTACTCGCAGGCGCCGCACTTCCCCGTGAGCCGGCTGCGGTCCCGGAGGGCCTCGAACAGGTCGGAATTGCGGTACACGTCGACCACGTCGTCGGTGCGGACGTTGCCGGCGGCTTTCGGGAGGAACCCCGACGGGTAGACGTCGCCGGTGTGGCTCACGAACGCGAACCCGTCCCCGGCGATGATACCGCCGCGGCGCTTCGCCCCCGGCGGCTGGTCGTCCGTCGGCTGCTCGCGCGCTTCCAAGCCGACACGCCGGTAGTGTGGGGCCTCGGTCGTCTTGATGCCGAAGGGCACGTCCGGCCGGATGTCGTGGAGCCAGGTCATCACGTCCTCGGTCCGCCCGGGCGAGACCGGGTCGAGTATCCGCCCGCGACCGACGGGGACGAGGAAGAAGACGCTCCAGAGGACGGCGCCGAGGTCCTCGACCAGGTCGGCGATAGCCGGCAGGTCGTCGACGGTCCCGTCACAGACTGTCGTGTTGATCTGCAGCGGGAGTCCCGCCTGTGTCGCCGCCCGGGCCGCTCGCAGCGTCTCCTCGAAGCTCCCCCGCTCGCCGCGGAACTCGTCGTGAGCGCCGGCCGTGGCCCCGTCGAGACTCACCGCCATACGGCTGAGCCCGGCTTCCGCCAGCGCCTCGATGCTGTCGGCGGTCAGCGCGCTCGTCCCGCTCGGCGTCAGCGTCATCGTGAGCCCGATGTCAGTGCCGTACTCGACGAGCTCGACCAGGTCCGGTCGCTGCATCGGGTCCCCGCCGGAGAGCACGACGAGCTGGTTCTCGGAGAACTCCCGAACGTCGTCGAGCAGGGCCTTCCCCTCGGCCGTCGAGAGCTCGTCCGGGTGACGCCCCGGTTTCGCGTCGGCCCGGCAGTGTTCACACGCCAGTTCGCAGGCCTGTGTGACCTCCCAGATGAGGACCATCGGCCGCTGGGCCGTATCCGTCGGTGGTCGCATGACTGGACGGTAACGGTCTGTCGGACATATCGGTGCCACGCTGTTCCCGTTCGGTGGGAACCAGCCCGAAGATGTTCGCACGGGGTTACTGGAGGGCCCGTCGGCTACCACCCAGTGTGAGACATCTGACTGTCACGCCGGGGCCGGGACGACCGGTCCCGGACCGGAGCGTGGTGTAGCATGGGCGCCGTCCCCGGCGGTCTCGATACGGACACCGACCTCCCGCTGGCGCTCCCGCTGCGGCATTTCGTCGTCGGCCTGGGATTTCTCGCGCTTGGTGCGCTCGTCGGCATCGGCCAGGTCGCCGGCGTCGTCCCCGGGCTCGCTTCCCTGGCCCACGCCCACCTGCTGCTCGTCGGCTGGGTCTGCGTGACCATCATGGGGGCGATGACGCAGTTTGTACCGGTGTGGTCGGGCGCGTCGCTGTACTCACCGCGGTTAGCGAGCTTCCAGCTGGCGCTCGTCGTCGCCGGCCTGAGCGGCTTCGTCGCCGCGCTCACGCTCGGCGCGATGGCGTGGCTGGCCCCCTTCGGCGCCCTGTTGCTCCTCGGGTTCTGGACGTTCGCGTACAACATCCTGCGGACCCTCGCTACCGTCGAGGAGTACGACGTGACCGAGCGACACTTCGGCTACGCGCTGGGGTTCTTCTGTCTGCTCACGCTGTTCGGGCTCGGACTCGCCGTCGATTTCACCCATCCGTTCACGGCGTCGCTACCGGTCGACCACGCGCACCTCAGACAGGCACACGCGACACTAGCCGTCTTCGGTGCCGTGCTGACGACGATATACGGCGCACTCTACCAGCTAGGGACGATGTTCACGCAGAGCGACCTCCACGGCGTCGACCACTCCCTGCAGTCGGTCGAAGCCGCCGCCCACCCGCTCGGCGTCGTCCTGCTGGCCGGCGGCCGGCTCGTTGGTTCCGTCCCCGTCGCGAGGCTCGGGGGGCTGCTAGTAGTCGCGGCCGCGCTCGCGATGAGCGCCGTCCTCGGCCGGCGGCTGTTCGAGATGCAGGTCGAGTGGGAGCCGATGCACACCCGCTACGGCGTCGTTACCGTCGCACTCGTGGCGTGGGCGGTGTCGGCTGTCCCGGCCTGGATATCGGCCCCGACCGCCGGCGCCCACCTGTTCGGCGCGAGCGGCTCGGTCCACCTGCTCGCACTCGGCGTCGTCGGCACGGTGCTCGTCGGGACGCTGTATCACATCGTCCCGTTTATCATCTGGGTCGAGCGGTACAGCGACCGCCTCGGGTTCGAAGCGGTGCCGATGATAGACGACCTGTACGACGACCGGCTCGCCGCCGCAGACGGGGCGCTCTGGGTCGGCGGCGCTGTCTGTCTCGTCGGCGCGGCGTGGCTCGGACTTCCGTCGCCTGTCGTCGCGGTCGGCGGCGTCATGGTGGGTCTGAGTATCGCTGCGTTCGCGGCGAACATGCTGCTGGTCGTTCACGAACACGGACCGGACCCGTTCGACAGAGTCCTCCTGGGGTCGCTCAGCCCGCGACCGGAGCCAGTCGCCGAGGACGACAGCTCCCCCTCGGATGTATAAACCGGGGGTAGAACATCTTCGCGTGCCCTTCTCGGGGGTTGGGAAACTCCTTCACACCCTATGGCACTGTGGTGCAAACATACAGGTGTACGACGGAGAGCGCTCCGTGGTGATTACCCAATGTCAACGATACCAGAGCCAACTCGGCGGCGCGTCCTACAGGCGCTCGGTGCTGGAAGTGTCCTGCTGGCAGGCTGCAGCAGTTCCAGTCCCGAGGCCACGCCCGAACAGCAGACCACGTCGACGCCACAGACTCCGAGTGCGAACGCCGCACAGAGCACCGACGTCGACCGTGTCGCCGCCGACCCGACCGATATTCCGGACCCGATAGACCGGGACACGTCGGAAACCATCGAGGTCGAGATGACGACCCACGAGCAGGTCGCGGAGATAGAGCCCGGTGTCACCTACGAGTACATGACCTTCGACGGGCAGATTCCGGGGCCGATGATACGCGTCCGCCGAGGGGACACGGTGGAGCTGACCATCACGAACGACGAGAGCAACGTGATGCCCCACAACATCGACCTCCACGCCGTTCGGGGGCCAGGCGGCGGGGCCGAGGACTCCACGGTCGCGCCCGGCGAGACGGCGACCTTCCAGTTCAAGGCCACCTACCCCGGCGCGTTCATCTACCACTGCGCCGTCCCCAACATGGACTACCATATCTCCTCGGGGATGTTCGGGATGATCCTCGTCGAACCCGAGGACGGCCTGCCCGAGGTGGACCACGAGTTCTACTTCGGCCAGCAGGAGCTGTACACGACCGGCGACACCGGCGAGAAGGGCCATCACGACTTCGACATGGACGCGATGGCCGCCGAGGAGCCGACCTACGTCCTCATCAACGGGGAGAAAACCGCCATCACGCCCGACAAATACGGCTCGCCAACCGTCAACGTGGGTGAGGACGCCCGCGTCTACTTCGTCACCGGCGGGCCGAACCTCGACTCCAGCTTCCACCCCATCGGCTCGGTGTGGGACGAGGTGTACCCACAGGGGTCCATTGCGAGCGACCCCCACCGATTCGTCCAGACGACGCCGGTCAAACCGGGGTCGTGTGCCATCACCACGCTCCACGCTGAAGTGCCAGGCAACATCAAGCTGGTCGACCACGCGCTCTCCCGGGTCGCCCGGAAGGGTGCGCTGGCGGTCATCTCTCGCGAAGGCGAGGAGAACACCGAGGTCTTCGACCCCGACCCCTGAGCGAGCGACACGCCGCTCCACATCGCCGGGGATAGCACTGATTTGACGGGTCCACCGTGACCCCGACCATGCCATCCTCTGTCGGCCGACGCTCAGTCACCAGGCCGCGATGAAGGTGAGCAGGTCGACGCCGATGATGAAAAGCACGACCAGCAACGCGACACCGATAATCACTTTGAGGAACCACGGGAACGAGTCGTCGGTGTCGGAGTCTCCCATACTTCCCGTATTACCTACTGTCGCCTGAACGTTTCGCTACGTGTCGGGAACACCGAACTCGTTCCGACGCCGACTCCGTTGGTCGGTGACGGTCCTGTTCGGATTTCTTCGCGAATCGAGGCTCTGATTGCTCTCTTACCGATGAGCGGCATCTATCTCCCTTGGGAAACTGGATTAGATAACTCACTCTCGTGGGTTTCATAGGCAATTTACTCAGGTAACTATCTTGGATACGTGTCTTGGGTAACTGTCTTTGGTAGTTGTCTTAGATGGCTGTCTTAGATGTCTAAGTTAGGTTTGTTGTCTGACGAAGATTCTTATCCAAGAAAGTTGCATACGTGACTATGCTGAGTTATACAGTTTACTCAGAGGCCGGCGGCGTCGGCAAAACGTCGCTGACAGCGAACCTGGCCGTCGCGCACGCTCGCGCGGGACTCAAACCCCTCGTCGTTCCCCTGGACCCACAGGACGGGGACCTCTCACGATTGCTCGGCGTCGATTCGGACCGAGCGGACAGCAGTGCGGATAACCTCGTGAGACACATGGTCAACAGCCCTCGTGGGCCGTTCGAAGACCTGATTCGAACCGCGGAAGGCGTCGATGTCGTCCCCGAACACAACATGCTCTCGGACCTTTCGGACCATCTGGCACGCGAGCAATCGAAGGCCGAGGACCTCGGTGACGCGTACAACATCTACGCGCAGTTACAGCGCGTCCTCCGCGAGGGCGGCGTCGGTGACCGCTACGACGTCCTCCTCTGTGACCCGCCGGCGACCGAGTCCGACCACCTCTACAACGCGATCTATGCCACCCGGAACCTCGTCATCCCCGTCGAACCCTCGTGGAAGGGACAGGCCTCAGTCGAGGGGCTTGCGGAGCTTGCCACCAACTTCGCCGACCAGCTGAACATCGAGGTCGGGGTGCTCGGTGCCATCCCGAACGGTGTCAAGAACACGTCCGACCAACGGGAGATGCTGGCGGACATCGAGTTCCCGACGCCGGAGGTCATCGGGGACCGAACTTCCCTCATGGAGGGCTGCTGGAAACAGCAGTGTTCGGCGTTCAGATACGTGCAGGAACACCGCAGTCGCCGCAGGGACTACGAGGTCGAGACGCTGGCCCAATTGGACCGCATCGCCAGGTTCCTCGAGAGCGAACTCGGTATCGAAGCGCCGAACGCGCCCGAACCGGGAGCGCTGGAGGAGCCGGCATGACGGGGTTCAAGAGCGGTGCGAGCGACGACGACCCGCTCGGCGGCGGCGACAGCGACACCGAAGCCGAGGCGCCGTCGTCCGACGTGACGGAATCGTCGACGCTCTCCACGAGCGAGCCGGAGCGGGAGACGACCCAGGAGAGCTACAGCACGAGGTCGGAGCTCCCCTGGATTTTCGACCGGTCGAGCATCACAGACGGTCGGGAGAAGACGGTCCAGCTCCACCTACAGCAGTCGACGCTCGATACCCAGCGCCGGGCGAGGTCCGACGTCGAGTCGGCACTGGGGGAGACGGTCAAGAAGGCCGACCTCCGCGAAGCCGCCATCATCGTCGGACTGCAACAGATCGACGACGTCACCGACCTCCTCGAAGAGTGGGGCTACGGTCGCTAAACCCCCGCGAGCGCTTCGTTCGTCCATAGGGCCGACTTGTCGCCATCGCCCCGATTCTATATAGCGGGATACGATTTATCGGATTTGATGCGCCGAGCGTATGCTTCGGGGTTGGTTGTGGAGACTGTAGGAGTCACAACAGCCAACAGAGTTATTTGAGAGCCAACTGTATAGCTGCCAATGCCGAAATCGGCTGATTCAGATTCACTCGCAGACCGGGACGAGCCTTCCTGGACGCTGCTGGACCGCGAGGGCCTGGTCGATGCCTATCTCGATGTCATCGCGCCCGCGATGCGGGCCGATGGCCTCGACCCCGAGACCGAGCAACCGACCTACGCGTGGCTCAACGAACACGGGTTCCGCCGGTTTATCTACGCGCTCCAGGAGTACCACGATACGACGGTCACCGAGTTCTGCGAGCGGGACCTGGGTCTCGGTGCCGACGGATTCGACTGGGAAATCGACGACGGCGACACGACTAGCGCGCTGGAACGGTATCTCGACCGGCAACGACAGCGCAAGTCCTGGAGCGACGCCACCGTCGACGCCCACCGGAGTCGGTTGGCACGGTACGTGCGTACCTACGCCGAAATCAACGACAGCGCTGACCTCCTCTCGCCGGTCGCCAGAGAGTCCGATGTCCCGGCACACGAGGCCGTCGACGCCTGCTGGGCGACGTTCGACGCGCTGGACGCGGAGGTCGCCCGCGAAACCCTCCGCCGCGTCTACATCACGGTGTCGGACTGGTACACGACCCTGGTGAGCCGGCGAGAGGCCGCGCTGAACCCGACGGACGGACTGGACTACAACTGGAGCGGCGACGATGCCGGGACGACGTCGAACCCGCCACTGGATTCGGAACACGTCGCGGCGCTGTTTGCCGCCGCCAGGGACACGCGCGAGCAGCTGCTCGTGGTGGCGCTGTGTGGGTGGGGCCTCCGCTCGGGCGAGGTTGCGGCGCTGCACGCCGACCAGCTCGTGCTTGACGACGACGCGCCGCGCATCGAGTTCCGGAGCCGCAAGAACGGCCCCGGCTCCGTCGCCCTGATTTACGGTCGGGACATCGCCGAAGCCAGAATCGCGGAGTTCGCCGACGACGCGGAGTGGAACGGATACCTGTTCCCGTCGCCGCGCTCGTCGAGCGGCCACCGCACTGGCGGCACTATCCGAAACTGGTTCGCCGACCTCGCGGACCGGGCGGCGCTCCCCGAAACCATCGACGGCCACCGGCCCGTCCCCCAGATGGCCCGCCGGTTCTGGTACGACCGGTACTCCTCGACGGTCGAGGAGCTGGTCGAACATCAGATTCAGGAGGTGGCCGAGGAACAGGGCAGCGCGTCGGCCGCTGTCGTCTGGGACGACTATCTGTCCGAGGACCGCCGACGGGAACTCCGTCGGGAGTTCATGCGCGACAAGCTCGCGGGCGCGTTCGAGAACCCAACGGCGTGAGCGGTGCGAACGCAGGGGCGACCGAGGTAGCGAGGTTGCGCTCTCGGACCGGCTGAGCGAACACCTGCCGTTGGGGCCGTATACTGACGGTCACGCTGTTCAACCCGGCTGTGTCCCCGCCGACGACGGTCGGTATCAGGCGCTACTCGCGACGAAATAAAAGATTTATTACAGTTGATTCATGATTGGTCAAGTGGGACCCGGTCCCCGCTTGCGTCACTCCTTCCACCCACCCCACCGACCCTACTGACAGTGGGCCCGGGCCCCGCACTCTCCCGGCCGGGCGTTGCCCACGCCCGGCCTCTTGCTTTCCCTTTCCCGAAACTGTGGGCTGTAACAGCACCTCGTCACGCGTCTCCCGGGAGCGGCACCTGCAAGGGCCGAGCGGACCCGTCCCGGCGTTTCACCGGTCGAGCTGCACGTTCGAGTCTCGGGGCGCCGATGGCTCGTCACACTGATACGGGCCCACGCCGACTACGTCACTATGCACGCAGTCCAGACCCCCCAGTCCGGCATATGGCATCTCACCGGGAGCCGCGGCTGTGGCAGCGACCCGGACGGCGAGCGCATCGAGGGGTCGTGGGCGACGATACGCGACCACGTCGACCGCAGCGAGGGGAGCCGCTGTGCCCGCTGCAACTGGCCGCCCAACCGGTGAGCGACTCTCGCCAGTCAATGACTCCCGCTCGTGACTCACCGTGTTCGGCTACGGCAGTCTCTTGACCCGGCCACGCTGGATACCCTCTTCGAGGACATCCACCAGCGCGTTTGGCCGGTCACGGCACGGGGATTCGACCGGGTCTGTAACCAACGCGCGAGCCGGAACTCCCCGGACGGCTTGCCTCGACCCGCTACTCGACCGTATCGTCGGCCGGCCGTTCGACCCCCGTGAACTCGAACCGTGCGCCGCCGTCGTCTCCGTCGGTGAGATGGACCGTCCAGCCGTGGGCCGACGCGACTCGCCGGACGATATCCAGGCCGAACCCAGTGCCCGACTCCGAGGTGGTATAGCCGGTCTCGAAGACGTTCTCACGCTCCCCCTCGGGGATGCCGGGGCCGTCGTCGGCCACGTAGAACCCGTCCGGTAGGCCGCCCACGGTAATCGCCACTCCCGCCCCGTCGGTGTCCGAGTCCGGTGAGCCGTGTTCGACGGCGTCCTGCCGCGCTCGCGGATCAGAGCCCGCGGACCCATGTTCCACGGCGTTCCGAAACAGGTTCTCCAGCAGCTGCTGGAGGCGGTTCGCGTCGGCTTGTATCACGCCCACCTCCCCGACTGTGAGCGTCCCCTCGCTCTCGACGTTCCGCCACGCGTCGTTGGCGACGGTAGCCAGCGAGACCGTCCCCACGTCGGAGAGGTCGCGGCCCTCTCTCGCCAGCGTCAGGAGGTCGTCGATGAGGGCGTCCATCCGGTCGAGCGCGTCGACCACCCGTTCGAGTTTCGCGGGGTCGCCGCCCTCCCGAACGAGCTCCGTGAACCCTTTCGCGACCCCGAGGGGGTTCCGGAGGTCGTGGCTCACCACGGATGCGAACTCGTTGAGGTACTCGTTTTGCCGTTCGATTTCGGCCCGCCGACGGACCGCTTCGGTCACGTCCCGCAGCACGAGCAACGAGCCACGGCGGATATCGAACTGGTCCCGCAGCGGTGTCTCCGTCACGTCGAACGTCCGCTCCTCGTCACCGTCGGCGGCCGGGCGGCTGATGTGGTCCTCGGTCCCTCGCTCGGCCAGTGCCGGGAACACGTCTTCGAGCGGGCGCCCGATGTACGCTTGCTCGTCCGCCGGCTCGTCCCCCGGGGCCGAAAACAGGGACACGGCCGCCGCGTTCGCGTCCCGCACCGTCCCCTCGGAATCGACGACGATGACGGCGTCTTCCATCTCCTCGATGAGGAGGTCCGCCGCCAGCGGTACCACGTCCAGGAAATCGTAGCGAAACAGGGCGACCCAGACGAGGACGGCGGTCAGCCCGCTCATAATCGGTGTCGGGTCCACGGGGGTGATCACACCGCCGACGTGGAGGAACGACGCGGCCGGTATCACGACGGCCCCGAAGATGACGACCGCCGTCTGCTTCCGGTAGGCGGTCCGCGTCACCGCGTAGAAACGCACCAGCAAGCCGACCGATACGACACTGAGTGCGAACAGGTACAGCGCCACCACGTCCACGAGCGGCGTCCGCGGGGCGTCAGCGACCGACAGCCCGTGGTACGAGAGCGTTCGGACCGTCGAGAGCGCCAACCCGTGTAGCGGGTTCGTCACCAGGAGTAGCAGATACCCGACCGGTAAGGCGGCGATGAGCCCGACCCGGCGGCGGGTCAGCCAGCCGTCGTACCCGGCGTAGACGATGGCAAAGAGCACGAACACGACGCCGCTGGTAACGAGAAAGCCAGTAGCGACCCGATTGGCAACCTCCATGACCAACCCTGGGGGGCTCACGTACATCATGCCGGTCGAGAGACAGAGACCCCCGTTTGCGGCAGTGAGCCACCGGAACACGCGAGCTATCCGGATGTCCCTGCGTGTGGCGACCGCTGCCAGCAGGACGTTGAGGACGCCGGCACCGACAGTTCCGACGAGTACAACGACGCCGACCCAGTCGAGTCCCCAGACGTTCATTCGTCTACCTATGTCGACTCGGTATGTATAACTCCTGTCTAAACGCGGTTAGGGGCCCGTTGTCCCGATATCCACACTGGCAGCGCCAGCGGACGAGCCGGAAAACTGAGCCGCTCACTGAGTGGTTCCACTCCGCTCTCATTCTCACGCCATCGTTCGTGTGGGCCAGCGAATTCTCCCGTAGAGACGTTCTAGATGCCGTGATTCACGTTCCAGCGAGCACGCTCACGCCGATGGCGTCCCCCCTTCGACGACCTGGCGACGCTGCCGTAACTTCGCCAGCAATCCGCCTCCTTGGAGGTCCAGCGGTCGCCGCGTCGGTGAATACCCCGGATACCCGCCGACGGCGTCTTGGCTGTCGATGATACCGTGGCGCCGGTTCAGCCGATTGTCGACCAGGTCGGCCTCTATCTGCGGTCGGTTGGCCGGACGCGAGCCGGCGGTGTTCGTCACAAACTGCCTCACGTCCTCCGACGGGACGACGTCGGTCTGTAAGTCCAGCCCGGACGGCACAATCGTCGGGGAGGTCACGCGCGTAACGGTCCTATCGTAGAGGTCCCGGGGGGTGCTCCCGTCAAGGATGTCCTCGGCGTAGACGGTCCCACCGTCCTGAAACACCGCCGCTTTGGGGTCGGTGTCGGCGCCGGCTTCGACGGCGAGTCCGGCGGCGGTGACCTCCAGGTTGGCACCGAAGAAGTGGACGATAAGCCCCCCGGGGTTGTAGACGTAGTTGTTCACCAGCACGGCGTCGGAACGCGTGGCCGGGTTCCGGCGACGGTTGTGTGCAAACAGCGAGCCCATGACACAGAGTTCCGTGTTCTCTTCGTTCGCCAGGAAGCCACGCGAGTGCGGGCCCTCCGGGTGGATGGAGTCGTGCAACGACTCCGCGACGATGCAGTTGATGAACGAGTTGCGGTCGGCCGCACCGTTCGTCCCGGCCGTTTCGTCCACGCCCCACATCGCCGTGCAGTGGTCGAACAGCACGTCCGCCGAGTCCGAGGCCATCGCATTGCCGTTCTCGGGCTTGCTCACGTCGTCGCCGCACAGAAACGACATGTGCGAGACGATGACCTTGTCGGAACTGACGCGGAACCGCCCGCCGGTAATGGTGATACCGGGGGCGGGCGCCGTCTCGCCGGCGACCCACGTCTGCGAGTCGGTTACCCGCAACGTACCGAGGCGTTCGATGTCGATCACTCCGCCGACTTCGAAGACGACCACGGTCGGCTGCCCCGCTGCGTTCTCTATCGCCTGGGTAATCGACCCCGTGCCTGTCGGCTGGAGGGTGGTGACGGTCTCGACGTTGAGGTCGTCCCCCGCGGCGGTCACCCACGAGGTGTCCGTGAACGTCTGGTCCCAGGTGAAACCGCTGGTGCTGCCATCGAACCGCTTCTCGTCATCTATGAGGGTGTACCCGGCGTAGGCCGCACCCCCGCCAATCACTCCAGCACCGCCGATTTTCAGGAGGTCCCGGCGCGAGAGCGACCCCAGACGGGACTCGGAGCTCGGTTCCTCCGCTGTCTCTCGGCCCTCGGCGTCATCATTTTCCCGTTCGTCCATGCACACTAGCATGTCAATCGGCGAAGGTGTATTAATCTGCTGTCGTCGGACGAGTGAGACGACAAACCGCTGGCGACATCCGACGCCTCACGACGGCGACCGGCGGGTCCCGACAGTGTCACGGTCCCGAATCCGGCCCCGCCGGCGACGATAGTCTGCTATCACCACGCCTCGCGGGCGGTGCCTCAGGCGTCACCCCGGTCCGAAACTGGGGGCAGGTCGGCCGCAAAACCCCGGCTAAGGGACGGGTTATAGCATGATGAATAAGGTCCTATCTCACCGTCTTCATCCCACGAACCGCTAGACCCGTTGTTACCCGTCATCGCGCTGCGACGGGCCTGACGGCCGTTTCTTCTGGTGGTATCACGGTGCTCGGGCTACTCGGAGCATGCGCGCATAAGAACCAATTCGCCGTAATCGTCGCTGGTGTCGAACTACGACAGGCCGATTCGGCGGGGCGACAGCAGGCCGACTCCGTCAGCAGCAGACTCCTCGGCCGGCTGGGCGAATATGTTCATACGAATTGCTATGTCTCCGACGCTGCTATCGTCCCTGTAGTGACCGATAGAGAGCAGCGGATTCAGGATATGGTCGCTGATATCCGGACACATGACGCGGTAGACGACGCCTTCCTCGCGAAGAGCTTCACCGACCGGTTGCTGATTCTCGATATCAACGGGGTCGAGGGCGTCCCTGACGAGATAGCGGTCCGGCTCAGGGAGTGTGATTTTTACAGTGCCGAGGCGGTGTACGGCGAGTCGGACAGTCACACCTCCACAGTCGGGGCTGTCGGCGACGGGACCCGCCACCACTTCGTCGACACTCAGACGCGCGGCTCGCATCAGTCATACGTACTTGAATAGCCGGAGAACATGTTCCGGGTAACGTTCATGCGGCGATAGTCTGAAGGCCCGGTACATGCCATCTAGTGCATCGCTCGTTGGGACGGCACTCATGGCCGTTCTGCTGGTCGGAATCACGGCGGCGCTGGCCCGCGTAGAGAACTGGCGGTCGTACACGCTGTCAGCCGGGGGGCAAACGGCGACGGAGGAACTGGCGGCGAGGGAGAAACCGAGCGGCGTGCTCCGCTGGCTCACAACGGTCGACCACAAGGATATCGGTATCCTCTACGGCGTCTTCGCCGTCGTCGCGTTCGCGTGGGGCGGTGTCTCGGTCGTTCTCATGCGGTTCGAGCTGCTCTATCCGGCCTCTGACTTCCTCGGTACGAACCTCTACAACGGGCTGTTGACCACCCACGGTATCACCATGCTGTTCCTGTTCGGGACGCCGATACTGGCGGCGTTCTCGAACTACTTCATCCCGCTGCTCATCGGGGCCGACGACATGGCGTTCCCCCGAATCAACGCCATCGCGTTCTGGCTCCTCCCGCCGGCGGCGCTTCTCATCTGGGGCGGTATCTTCGGGATGCCCTTCTTCGAGAGCATCGAACCCGCCCAGACTGCCTGGACCATGTACACGCCGCTGTCCATCGAACAGACGAACCCGGGCGTGGACCTGATGCTACTGGGCCTGCACCTCTCGGGCGTGGCGGCGACGATGGGGGCGATAAACTTCATCGCGACCATCTTCACCGAGCGGGGTGAGGACGTGACGTGGGCGAACCTCGACATCTTCTCCTGGACAGTGCTCGTGCAGTCCGGGCAGATTCTCTTCGCCTTCCCGCTGCTCGGCAGCGCGCTGGTGATGCTCTTGCTGGACCGGAACCTCGGCACGTCGTTTTTCACGGTCGACGGCGGCGGCCCGCTGCTGTGGCAACACCTGTTCTGGTTCTTCGGCCACCCCGAGGTGTACATCCTCGTGCTGCCGCCGATGGGACTCATCAGTTACATCCTCCCGAAGTTCTCGGGTCGGAAGCTGTTCGGGTTCAAGTTCGTCGTCTACTCGACGCTGGCGCTGGGCGTGCTCTCCTTCGGCGTCTGGGCCCACCACATGTTCGCGACCGGGATGGACCCGCGGCTTCGGGCTTCCTTCATGGCGGTCTCAATCGCTATCGCCATCCCGAGCGCCGTCAAGACGTTCAACTGGATAGCGACGATGTGGAACGGCAGTCTGCGGACGAATACGCCGTTCCTCTTCTGTGCCGGGTTCATCGCGAACTTCATCATCGGCGGGGTCACCGGCGTCTTCGAGGCCGCTATTCCCGTCGACCTCATACTCCACGACACGTACCACGTCGTCGCGCACTTCCACTACGTCATCATGGGCGGGATTGCCTTCGCGGTCTTCGCGGGCATCTACTACTGGTTCCCGCTTTACGCGGGGCGGTGGTACCAGCGGACGCTAGCGAAGTGGCACTTCTGGCTGACGATGCTGGGGACGAACGTCACGTTCTTCCCGATGGTGTTGCTCGGCTACGCCGGGATGCCCCGACGGTACGCCACCTACAGCGTCACGGCCGGTCCGCTGGAGCTGTTTACGCTCCTGCACCAGCTGGCGACGATCGGGGTCGTCCTGCTGACCGTGGGCCAGCTCATCTTCGTCTGGAACATCGTGACTTCCTGGCTCGAAGGGCCGAAAGTCCAGGACGGCGACCCGTGGGACCTGCGTGACACCGGTCAGTACCCGCGGGAGTTCGCGTGGTTCGAACGGGAGAAACTGACCGCGCTGACCGACGGCGGCGAAGACGATACGGACGACGAGACGACGACCTGAGGTCGGTCACCCGCCGGACGAATATATTCGGGGAAACCGTCGCCCACCGCCGCGTCGTAGCCCTATCCATGGGGAAGGTAGACGGGTCCGTCCCGAACCGTACTGGCGCGACGACAGACACACCGGCTGGCTTCGTCGCGCGCGGACCACGGCCGCCCCGGGGCGTCTCTGTTCTCACACCTCAACGACATCTACGGCGACGACATCGACGTCGAGCGCGTCACGCAGTGTGGCTGTGGCGGCCACGTCACTCCCGTCCACGTCCGATGACAGCGAGCGGGCGGCCGGGACACTGCGCCCGATGACGGCGGTTCGAATCTCCCGCTGGAGTCGCTTCTTCGTGACCGCCGGCGCCGTGTCGTTCGTCCTCTGGCAGCTCGCGCTCCTGGCTGGCTTGCCGCGCCGCGTCGGCGTCGTCCTGGGACTCTACGGCTTCGTCCTGCACGTCGTATTCGGCAAGGCGTACTCGCTGGTGCCGACGTATTTCGACAGGACCCTCCGGTTCTCACTGGCACCGGCGATACACTTTCCCTTGACTGTGACCGGAACCGTCTGTCTCGCGGTGGCGGCCATCCCGGAGACCCACCCGCTGTTCGCTCCCGTCGGTGGCGTGCTCTGGGCCGCCGGCGTCGCCGTCTTCCTCGGAACCATCGGTTCGACGATTCGCGATAACCCGACCGGACGGGAGACCGCAACGGGGGAGGCCAATGCCGACCGGCGGGGCGTCGACCGCGTCGCGAACCTGTTCGTCCCCATCGCGCTCGCCTATCTCGCCGTCGGGACGTACGGCACGCTCGCGCTCTCCACACCGCTCCCCGTCCTGGTCGACGGCTACCCGCCCCGGGTCACACATCTACTCGCCGCCGGGAGTGTGGCGCTGCTCGTATTCGCAATCGGCTTTCGACTCCTCCCCCGGTTTCTCGTCGCGGCGCCACCCCGGCCGCTCGTCGTGCTCGTCCTCGGGACCGGCGCGGTCGGCCCCGCGCTGCTCGCGGTCTCGCTCCCCAACGGCCCGTGGTTCCGCGTCGGTGCGGTCGCCGAAGCCACCGCCGTGGTCGGGTTCGCTGTCGCCTATCTGGTGTTATTCGCCCGCTCCGACCGCTCACGAATCGGGTTTTACGGCGTCCTTGCCGGTGTCGTGGCGGGTATCGCCGGCGTCGGTCTCGGACTCCGATTCGCGATAGGAGGGACCGCCAGCGCACTCGTCGCCGTCCATCTCCGGCTGAACGTCGCCGGCTTTCTCGGGCTCACAATCGTCGGCATTACCTACCAGTTCTATCCGCCCGCAGTCGGGACCGTCCCCGGTGTCGGTGACCGCACTGCACTCGCCTCTATTGGGTTCGTCTCGGCGGGACTCGCGCTCGAGGCGGTCGGGCTCCTGACCGGGACGGGACTAACGCTGCTCGGTCGCAGCAGTGTCGGTGTCGGTGCCTGTCTGTTCGCTGGCATCGTCGTCGCGCTGTTCTACGAACGACACTGGCAACCAACGCTTCAGACGCTCCTCTCCAGCGGAGAGCGCTAAGAGACGTTTGAGCGTAATATTCCAGCAGTTAGATTGCTCTTGCCGAAGTCAGCGACTCAGTCTCATCTGAACGCTGTGAGGACGTACCCTCCCAATCAGATAATAGGTACTGCCGATACACCGCCATCTATATATGATATCTGATATGACGGCCTCCGCTAAGTCGGCCCAACCCGGAGCGTAACGTTGGAAACAATTGTGCGCAGTTTCTGTCTCTGCATTGCTAAAATATATATGAAAAACTAGAATTTCTACTTCTATCTCTATAACTGATATATTCGATGACGTTCCAGAGTCCCTGACGGCATACCTACATCGAACCACTGGCGGCGACAGGTAGCCTATCCCGATTTGGCACTCTCGACTAGAAATGCAGTGTCGTCAACGCCGTCTCGCTAGTTATGCAGCAAGATGTGGCATGTTCCTTATCCTCAATATGGCCGCTTTCAGCTCTGATTACGGTATATTTCTCTGCTCCTGACGACCGCGGTGTTTGGCCAGTACTTCTCGTCATTGACTTCGGATCCAGCTTCGCTGGCCACACCGCGACCTGCTGAACGCTCACCTACGGGCTGTCGAGTAACGACGTGAACCCAACTATCGATAGATAGAGCAAGTGATTTGAAAAATATATCAGAAATCAAGGTAGTATTTGAAATTGATTGTTAACAGAATCGAGGCCGGATATATTACGCATACTTGACTGAAACCGAATACCACAATATTCTACGCGTGCCTCGAAAAATCCAGTCATAATACCGATATATTGTATAATCTTCTCATATCAGTGCGGTAGTTGAGCCCGTCTTATCGGATATACTCTGTCGGCAGACAGGATAGTGGTTTACACCTGTATAGATGTAATTTTATTCGAGGAGTTACTTTATGGGGTTGTCGTACGGGCGACATGCGTGTTACTACTATGTCGTCCCTTACCACTTCCTGATGCGACCAGCCAGGAGAAATCCCCTCCTCCAGAACCCAACGAATTCACATAATGTGAAGGCAAACCCTTCATCCGCATTATGCAAACAACTATGGGAATATGCCGATAATCAATAATCCATGATTGACGAAACAAGCGGCCGAACGCTCAAGACGACCCGCACTTCGTTAGAAATCCTCACGCTTGTGCTGGAATACGACGGGCTCACGCTCGGGGAGTTGGATGGTATGGTTAACAGCCCAAAAAGCTCGATTCACAGCCATCTCAACACGCTCCGGGAGGAGCGATACCTGGTGAAAAACGACGGCACCTACAACGTCAGTTTCAGACTGGCGCTGTTGGGCGAGAAAGCCCGATACCAGTATCCGAACGAGACGGTTGTCGAAGAAGCCGTCGATGGTTTGGCCGAAACAACCGGTGAGGAGGCGAATTTCACCGTCTACGAGCATGGACGACTTCTGATGTTCTACGGGACCTCCGGCAACGCCACAAACAAGGAGGACAAAATCAACTACCGTTCGGAGTACTATCTGCACAACACAGCTGCGGGGAAAGCGATACTCGCCGAACTGGACCGACCACAGATCGAGCGGATACTCGAAAAGTGGGAGCTACCACAGGAGTCGGAGGCGACAATCACCGACCCGGAGCAGCTGTACGAGGAACTCGAAGAGACCGCTGCCCGTGGCTACGGCATCGTCGACGAGGAGTTCGCACCAGGGCTGGTGGCCGTTGGGGTTCCGGTTCGCGACAGCGAGGGCAACATACTCGGCGGGTTGAGTGTCGGGGGACCGAAATACCGCGTCGACACAGCGCGCATCGAAAACGAACTCTCAGACCAGCTGTTGGCCGCTCTCGGTGACTTCGAATCGTCGTTATCGGCTTAACAGCACCCGCTGTGACGAGAGTGACCGCGGTAACACTGTTCGTCTCTCGTGGATATACTATCTCGGCTGCTACTTGAGACCGGAAGTGTCCCTCCCGCTGTTTGGCGTCTTCTCACCGGTGGTTTCTGTTGTACGTACTGTGAGTTTTCCATCTACCATGATACAGGCCACCTCTCAATATTCGCATTATGTAAACGATTTGCTGGGGCCGGCGTGGGCAGTCGCACAATCGAGATACGTTTATAAATACAGCTGGGTTCGGCGGGCCTGCAAATACTCCTGGTTTACATTATGTGATTACGACGGAGCTGTCCACGATGCTGCACCGATGGATAATGGGCACGTTACGCCGTCTTTGGGCCTTCGCTCGAAAACCGAACCGCGCTCCGCGGGCACGGTCGGAAACTACGTCCCCGGTTCGAACCGCTGGAACCATAACATTGATAATAGTGACCATTAACACATACGGTGTATCATGAAGTTTGCGCGGACGGAGTCCAAAGAGCGGTTAGAAGCGGTAGCGCAGAGCAACGATCCCATCATCGGAGCCGGTGCGGGGACCGGCATCTCGGCGAAGTTCGCCGAGCGGGGCGGTGTCGACCTGCTCATCATCTACAACTCGGGCCGGTACCGGATGAACGGCCGCGGGTCGCTCGCTGGCCTGCTGCCCTACGGCGACGCCAACGAGATCGTCCTGGAGATGGGTAACGAGGTCATCCCGGTCGTCGAGGACACACCGGTGCTCGCGGGCGTCAACGGCACCGACCCGTTCCGCGAGATGGAGGTCTTCATCGAGGACCTCAAACGACGCGGGTTCTCGGGCGTCCAGAACTTCCCGACGGTCGGCCTCATCGACGAGGACAGCTCCTTCCGGGCGAACCTGGAGGAGACGGGGATGGGATACGACAAGGAAGTCGACATGATTCGGGAGGCCAGCGACCAGGGCATGCTCACCTGTCCGTACGTGTTCAACGAATCCCAGGCTCGCGACATGGCCGAGGCCGGCGCCGACGTCATCGTCTCCCACATGGGCCTGACCACCTCGGGCGACATCGGCGCCGAGACGGCGCTGACTCTCGACGAGGCCGCAGAGCGCGTCCAGGCTCACCACGACGCCGCCAAGGAAGTCAACGAGGACGTCATGGTCATCTGCCACGGCGGCCCCATCGCCTGGCCCGACGACGCCGAGTACGTCCTCAACAACACCGAGGGTATCGTCGGCTTCTTCGGCGCCTCCAGCATCGAGCGCCTCGCCACCGAGGAGGCTATCGAGAACCAAGCGCGCGAGTTCAAGGACATAGAGTTCTGATATGACTGTCGTCATCGTCGGGACCCTCGATACGAAAGGCGAAGAGATAGGCTTCGCACGCGACGTTATCGAAGCCAAAGGTATCGACGTCCATCTGGTCGACGTCGGCGTGATGGGCGACCCCGAAATCGAGCCGGACACGGCTGCCGCCGAGGTGGCCGAGGCCGGTGGCACCTCGCTCGAATCGCTTCGGGAAGGCGGCGACCGCGGTGAGGCGATGGAGGTTATGGGCGACGGGGCCGCAGCGGTCGTGACGCGTCTCCACGATGACGGCGAACTCAAAGGTATCCTCGGGCTCGGCGGCTCGGGGAACACGTCCATCGCTACGAGCGCGATGCGCGCGCTCCCGGTCGGGGTGCCGAAGCTGATGGTCTCGACGGTGGCGTCCGGTGATATCGAACCCTACGTCGGCGCGACGGATATCGCGATGATGTACTCCGTCGCCGACATCGAGGGACTGAACCAGCTCTCGCGGACGGTCATCTCCAACGCGGCCCTCGCGATGGTCGGCATGGTCGCTAACGACCCCGACGTCGAGGTGTCGGACAAGCCGACTATCGGGATGACGATGTTCGGCGTCACGACGCCGTGTGTCCAGACGGCCCGCGAGCTCCTCGAGGAGAAGGGCTACGAGACCATCGTCTTCCACGCGACCGGTACCGGCGGGAAGGCCATGGAGAACCTGATTCGGGAGGGCGTCATCGACGGCGTGTTCGACGTGACGACGACCGAGTGGGCCGACGAGCTCGTCGGCGGGAACCTCAACGCCGGGCCCGAGCGGCTCGAAGCGGCCGGCGATATGGGCGTCCCGCAGGTCGTCTCGACCGGCGCGCTCGACATGGTGAACTTCGGGCCCCGGGATTCGGTGCCCGAGAAGTTCGACGACCGGCACTTCCACATCCACAACCCGCAGGTGACGCTGATGCGGACCACCCCCGAGGAGAACGCTGAGCTGGGCGAGATTATCGCCGGCAAGCTCAACGGCGCGACCGGGCCGACGGCGATGTTCCTCCCGCTTGCCGGCGTCTCGATGCTCGACATCGAGGGCGAGGACTTCTATGACCCCGAAGCCGACGCGGCGCTGTTCGACGCCCTACGCGAGCATCTCGACGACAACGTCGAACTCGTCGAGATGGACACCGACATCAACGACGACGAGTTCGTCCACGCGCTCGTGGACAAACTCGACGCGTACATGCGCAGCGCAGGGCAGAACTAACGCCCCGCACGGTCGCGGTGGACAGCCCGCGCGTCCACCTTGTACGGCGGTAGCACCTACTTATTGTGTTTCTCGGCCCCGGTTCGACCAAGTCTTATCGAACCCCTTCAGATTGCACGCGACCGCTTTACCCAGCCGATACGCGTGATGGTCTCGGCCCCGAGTTGCCCCAGGAGGCCGGCGGCCTCGACGTCGTGGTCCGCGAACGCGTCGACGACCACGTCGCCGGCGCTGAGGACGCCGTGTTTGCCGATGGGGACGTACAGCCCGGACTGGAGGTCGCCGCGGTGGTGGTCGTCCTCGGTCATCTCGTGGTCCGCGTGCAGTTCGGGCTCGCCCGTCCGGAACGTCCGCGCCGCGGGGGTCTCCTCGTCCACGTAGTAGTCCGGGCGGTCACCCGCTCGCTCCAGACACTCCTCGGTCGCCACGACCGTCTGCAACACCTGTTCGTTACTGTCGACCAACCGGACAGTGGTGTTGACCAGCCCGAGGATGTTCTTGGCGGCGTCAGCGAGAATCTCGGCGACGTCCTCCCTCGAACTCACCGAGCGGAGCTCCTGACTGGTCTGGCGGAGCACCTGTATGCGCTGTTCCCGCCGTTTCACCTCGGTGATGTCCCGGACAGTACCGTACAGGAAGAGCGTGTCGTCCGCGGAACGGCGCGACTCGCACCGGATACGGATTGCTCGCTCAGTCGTGCCCGCGCCCGTGAGGGAGACGTCGGTCGTGAACCCCTCGGACCGGTCGACCGCATCGAGGAACTGTTCCAGGACCGCTGTCTCGCCGTCATCCGTGTACCGCGCGGCGAGGTCGGCGAACGATGGCGTCTCGGTCGGGTCGATGCCGTGGATCTCCTTTGCCTGCTGGCTCCACCACGTTCGGTCGTTCGCCACGTCGTGAAACCATATCCCCACGCCGGTGAGTTGTTGAAAGCTCGACAGCAGTTCCTCACAGCGCGTTTCGCTCAGCGACTGGACCGGCTCTCCGTCCCGCGGGGGAGCATTGTTCATGAGTATGGCAACCTATACCGCGAACACCGTCTAAAAGCTTTCGTGTAGGGGGAGGCCGCTGTTCGGGACCAGTCTGCGAGACTGCTGCCGCCGGGTGCGAGTGAGACGGTACGGTATCGACCGCTACGTCTCAACCGACGATTCCACCACCTAAACCGTGAAATTAGCCCGGTTTAGGGGTGGGATGCCGGCCGTTATCCGAGGCGAGATTATTGTTAGGAACAGTACCATTCTGGCCGACAAGGCGTTCGTGGTACCAGTCCCGACCGACCAGCGGCGACCGAAACCGAACGGCCGGCGTTTGCATTATGCGAACGCTGGGCCTGTGTTGATTATAAACAACCATGAGCCCAATATCTCTCTATAGCCGGTATCAGAAGGCGCGGTTACGGGGAGAGCGCGGGTCGAGACTGAAAAACTATAACCGCGTCTAACGGACCTTCACCGGGTTGGGAAGCCGAAAAGCCACTTGTGTGGTCCGAAGCCGCGTGGCGCTCCTCGCGAGCCATCGTCCACGTTGACCTGGTCGAACGACACCGGAAAGCCGTGCGGGGCCGCCGCCGCGAAACGAGTGGTGGGTGCGTGGTCCACCACTACCGGAGTTCCATCCGTCACCCGAGTTCACAGTACACATGAACGAGTTAACTGAGCTCGCAGCTGTTCGACCGATGCGGTTGCGCCGCCGCAGACCCCTTGTTGACGGCTACCGTGGCCGTTGTCAGCATAATTCTCTCTATGTCGCACGTGAACAGGGGGCGAACGAGTGACCGCTATCGTCGAGGTTATCGATAGGCGTTGCCGACGAAGGCGCCGGGTACAGATGGTTTGCTGGGGCGGTCGACCACTCTGTCCGCGGTACTACGATGCCACTCAGAACGTGACCCGCCTCCGCGTCGAACGATACATTGTCTAGGGTAGTGTCGCGTGCAGTCTAATTACAGAAGTATGTGTGTAATATCGAGCGCTAATCGGGGACGACCGTTGAAAAGTGAATTATTATTCATCTCATAATGTGAATTTTCGTCCCCGCTGTCGCTATATGCGACTTAGAGCGGCTATGCGGGCGATATGCTATATGAGGTGCTTCGTAGGCACACGGGAACAGTCACATTATGCGAATACGGTGGCGATGGGACGGCCCAGCGTCAGCTTGCCGACCGCTCGAACAGTGCCACCAGTTGACGGGGGGTTCCGCATGAACGAATGTCGACAATTGGCGCGGTATCGACCGAGATGTGTTCTAACCGCTGTCGTGTGTGAGATGTTACGGTCACCACCCACCAAAAAGTATAAATACTATATTCGATGATTACATGACGGACGTATCCAACATGACTGAAGATGCAGAACAAGTAGACGAGTCCAGGCGAAACTATCTCAAAGCGGTCGGAGCGGCCGGCGTCGCTGCCGGAATCGCGGGGTGTTCCGGCTCCACCAACTCGGAATACGCCCCTATCGGCAACTACCCGCCGCAAGGGGACAGCGTTTCGATCGGATTCAACGGGCCGACTTCGGGCGCACTGGGCCCTGACGGGCAGGACCAGGAGAAGGGGTTCGACCTCGCAGTCAAGCACCTCAACAGCGGGGGCGGCCTCGTCGACCACTGGGACCGGTTGAGCGGCGACGGCATCATGGGCTCACAGGTCGAGCCGACACGGGCCGACACTGCAGGCAGCGCCGACACCGCACAGGACAACATCGAACGGATGATACAGCGGGACAACATCCAGTTCTGGACGGGTGGCATGTCCAGTACGGTGACGATGGCCATGCAAGACGTCGCTCAGCGCGAGAAAGTGCCGTTCATGGGCGGGAACTCCACGTCGGCCGGTATCTCCGGGGAGAACTGCTCGCGGTACTACTTCCACCCCACGTTCCACGCGGAGATCATCGGCATGGCGATGGGGGAAGCCGCTCCCTCCGTGCTCGGCGAGGACCGGGACCTGTTCCACATCTACATGGACTACTCGTACGGCCAGTCGAACCGGGATGCCGCCCGTCAGTACCTCACCGAAGATGGGCCGTGGACGGATGCGGGCGGAGCCGCCATCGCGGAAGGTGAGACAGACCACAGCTCCCAGATTCAGGCCCTCGAAGACTCCGGCGCCGATACGCTGTACTTCTCCAGCTTCGGTAACTTCGCGGCCAGTGGCCTCGCACAGATGCGTGACGCCGGCCTCACGGACGACCTCGACGTCATCATCCCGCACGTCAGTGCGTTCACCCTCGACCCGCTCGGTGCGGACGCGGAGGGCGTCCTCGGGATGGAGCCGTGGAACCCCAACGCCGACAACGAGGCCAGTCAGGTGTTCGTCGAGTCCTACCAGGAAGAGTACGACGAGACGCCCAACCAGAGCTCGCTGCACACCTACGAGTCGATGATGGTGTACGCTGCCGCCGTCGAAGAAGCCGAGACGTTCCATCCGCCGACGGTGGTCAGAACGCTCGAGGAGTTCGAGTGGAACCTCGCGTGGGGCGAGTCGGCGTTCCGCGAGGCCGACCACCAGGTCGAGCGGCCGTGGTACCTCGTTCAGGGTGTCGGGGACGACCGCGCTGAGGAACTCGGTATCCGAACGGAGATCGTCGAGACGACCGACCCGCTCATCTACGGGTCCGATTCGTACCCGGCCTCCGAATGCGCGATGGGCGAGAACGAGTACGGGGACGAGTAAGTGCCTCGGACCGAGGTCCACAGCCGCAGCTAACCTCCGAGAATGCATACGCGACCGGCGGGACGCGGAGACTCCACCCCCGTCGAGCCGAGACTATGCGTCGGCGCCGTGTTTCGTCGTCGAGACACCCGATTCAACGAACTCACCGAAAACATCCGATTTCCAAGACCAATGTCAACAGCCTCAACCGCACAGATCACGCAAAGTCAAACTGCGATACGCAGGTGGCAGCGATGAGCATCGACGGCATCGTCGGCTTCATATTTATCGCCCTGAGCGTCGCGTCGCTGTATCTGCTCGTCGCGGTGGGATTGTCCATCGTGTTCGGCTCGCTCAAATACGTCAACATGGCACACGGTGTGCTGTATCTGCTGGGCGCGTACGTCGGCCTCCTCATCGCGTCCCAGGAACAGTACGGCGGGCTCCTGAGTGACGCCGGACAGGTCGGTCTCGGCTGGGGGTTCGTCCCGGCCCTGATACTGACACCGATTATCATCATGGGGGTCGGTATCGTCATGGAGCGGTTCATCGCGAAACCGTTCTACGAACGCGACCTGCTCGAACAGCTGTTGGTGACGTTCGGTATCCTGATCGCCGCCCAGGAGCTCGTCGCCATCGTCTTCGGCCGAACGGGGACGATTTACCCCCGGCCTGCGTGGCTCACGGGCGCGGTCTCGCTGCCCGTCGTCGGCACACCGCCGGGCATGAGCGCCGCATCGACGATACGCGTGCTGGTCGTCGGGCTGACGCTCCTGCTGGTCGGCGCTATCTTCGCGTTCTACAAGTACACCGACTACGGCCTCGCGGTGCGTGCGGGCACCGAGGACTCGGAGATGGCACAGATGCTGGGGATCCGCGTCGGCCGCCCCTTCCTGCTGATATTCGCGCTGGGGGCCGCCTACGCGGGGCTCGCCGGCGTCCTCGGCGGGTCGCTGTTCAACGTCACCACCGGTATCGGGATGGAGATAATCATCCCGTCGCTGGTCATCGTCATCATGGGCGGCGTCGGCAGCATCAGAGGAACGGTCATCGGGGCACTGCTGGCGGGGTTCGTCTTCGCGGCGGCCACTGAACTGGTCCCGAGCATGACCCGTGCGAGCATCTACCTGCTGGCTATCGTGGTACTGACCCTCAGACCGAGCGGTATCTTCCCCTCGGCGGAGATAGGCCAATGAGTACTGACACGATCAGCGACATCCTTGACACCGAAGCGCCGTTGCTTAGCTGGGAGACGTGGGACCAGGTCAAACACACCGAGCGGTTCGTCGCGCTGGCAGCGGCGGTGTTTGCCCTCTCGTTCTCGTATCTCTTCGGCCGGGCCCCGGTTATCTCGGGTATCTTCCGCGGGTATCACGGCCTCGCAATCACGATACTCATCTGGTCCATCTTCGCGCTGGGGTTCAACCTCCTGTTGGGCCAGACCGGGCTCCTCTCCTTCGGTCACGCGATGTTCTTCGGGACGGCGAGCTACGCCGCGGCGCTGTTCTCGATACACGTCCACGCCGACCCCCTCGCCATCATCCTGGTGGGCGTGTTGGCCGCGGTCGCGCTCGGCGCCCTCTCGGCGCTGATTTTGCTCCGTCTGCACACCGTCTACTTCTCTATCGTCGCACTCGCTATCGCGCAGTTCCTCTTCTTCCTCGCCCGGGAGCCGCTGGTCGAGATAACGAAGGGTATCAACGGCCTCGACGTGGCCCGCATCCCGGTCTTGGGGCTCTTCGAACTCGACCACCGGTACCGCGGTGTCCTCGGGATGGTCATCGTGGACAACCTGTACCTCTTCATCGGCGTCTTCTTCGTCGCCGTCGTCGTGTTCATCACACGCGTCCGAAAATCGCCCTACGGGCTGATTTTCAAGGCCATACGCGAAAACGAGACGCGGGCATCGTTCGTCGGACTCAACGTCTGGCGCTACAAGTTCGCGGCGTTCATCCTCTCGGCGGCGATTGTCGGCCTCGCCGGGAGCCTGATGGCCGTCAACACGCAGTTCGCCGGCGTCGAACGGCTCTACTGGCAGGTCAGCGGTGACATCGTCGTGATGGCCGTCCTCGGCGGGCTGGGGACGATTGCCGGCCCGATTATCGGGACCTTCGTCTTCTACTACTTCAAGGGCATCGTCAACGGGTTCCCCATGCTGGGGGACTACTGGCTGCTCCTGTTGGCGCTGTCTTTCACCGCTGTCGTGTGGGTCTACCCCGACGGTATCTGGGGTATGGTCACGGACTTCACGAGCGCGCTCCGTGAGCCTGAGGAACTCGTGGCGGACACGAAGCAACGTCTCAGAGACCTCGCGCCGGGAGGTGACGGATAATGGCACTGCTCGAAACACAGGGACTACGAAAGGAATTCGGCGGCCTCACGGCCCTCGACGGCGTGGATATCGCCGTCGAAGAGGGAGAGCTGGTGTCGCTCATCGGTCCCAACGGGGCCGGTAAGTCGACGCTCATCAACACCATCACGGGGCGGCTGACGCCGACAGACGGCGAAATCTACTACGGCGGCACCGACCTCATCGGAATGGCGCCGTTCGAAATCGCCCAACTCGGCGTCGGACGGTCGTTCCAGACGGCGTCGATTCTGCCGGAACTGACCGTCCGCGAGAACATCCAGGTCGCGTCGTTCGCGACGGAACACGGCTCGTTCTCGGTCAACTTCCTCCGCCGGCGTGACTCCTTCGACGCGGTGCAGAAACGAACGGACGACATCCTTCGGACGATCGAACTCGAATCGAAGGCCGACATGGACGCCAAGTCACTGCCGTACGGTGACAAGCGACGGCTCGAAGTCGCCATCGCGCTCGCGACCGACCCGGACCTCCTGTTCATGGACGAACCCACGGCCGGGATGTCCCCCACGGAGACCGAGATGACGGTCGATCTCATCGACGACCTCCTCTCGGATTGGGGCATGACGATATTCCTCGTCGAACACGACATGGACATCGTCTTCGATATCTCCGACCGCATCTTCACGCTCCATCAGGGCGAACTGATTGCGAAAGGGACACCGGCGGAGATACGGGACCATCCGGCCGTTCGAGAGGCCTACCTCGGAGGTGACGAGGCGTGAGCCTGCTTCGACTGGAGGACGTCCACTCCCATTACGGCCCGAGTCACATCCTCCGGGGCGTCTCGCTCACCATCGAGGAAGGCGAAATCGTCACGCTCCTCGGACGGAACGGCGCCGGCAAGACGACGACGGTCCGGAGCATCGCCGGCACCGAACCGCCCGAGGTCCGGTCCGGCACGATACAGTTCGACGGGACGGACATCACGGACTGGCCGGCCGACGACGTCGCGATGGGCGGCATCGGCGTCGTGCCCGAGGGGCGTCGCCTGTTCGCCGAACTGACCGTCGAAGAGAACCTCCAGATGTCAAAAATCACGCGCGGGTGGTGGAACACCATCCGGCGGGGTGGTCTGGGCGGCGGCGAGAGCACGATGTCGATCGACGAACTCTACGAGCTGTTCCCGCGACTCGACGAGCGGCGCGGCCAGGAAGCCGGCACGCTCTCAGGTGGCGAACAGCAGATGCTGTCGATCGCCCGGACGCTCCGCTTGCCGAGTCTCGAACTCCTCTTACTGGACGAGCCGACGGAGGGACTCGCGCCCCAGATAGTCAAAGCGGTCGGGGACGCCATCGACGAAATCGCCGACCAAGGGCTAACCGTGTTGCTCATCGAGCAGAACGTCCGCGAGGCGCTGCGCATCGCGGACCGCGGCTACGTCCTCGACCAGGGCGACATCGTCTACGAGGGGACTGTCGACGAGCTCGAAGAGAAGGACCTGGACGAGTACCTCGTCGTCTAAGCGTTCGGCGTCGGTCGACGCCTCTCGCGCCGGCCACCATATCGGAGAGCGGGCCCGGGAACACCCGGAAACTCGTACTGCCTGTCGACACCATTATTATCTCAACGCCGATACTGATAGGAGATGCCAATGCACAGCAGGCGACGGTTCCTCGCCGCGGTCTCGGCGTCCGGACTCTCAGTCGCCGCGGGGTGTCTGAGTTCTGACTCCGAACCGGACAGCCACCCGATTTCCGAACCGATCAGCTCCTGGCCCACGTTCCACGGGAGCCGATACAACACCGGCTACACGGGCGGTGCCGATATGGCCGATTCGAAACCGTCGACGAAGTGGACCTACGACGCCGACGGAGCGTTCTGGGGCAGTCCAATCATCGCGGACGGGCGCGTGTACATCGGCAGCGCGGACAACGCCGTCTACGCGCTCGACGCCGAGACGGGCAGCGAGGAGTGGTCGTTCTCGGCCGAACACAGAATCGAGGCGACGCCGGCCTACAGCGACGGGACAGTCTACGTCGGGTCCTACGACAAGAGCTTGTACGCTATCGACGCGGCGACCGGCGAGGAGCAGTGGTCGCGGACGTTCGACGGGCTGATTCGGGGCAGCGCGACCGTCTGGGACGGCGATGTGTTCGTCGGTGTCGGGTGCCACAACCTCGCGTGTGCCTGGTACGCCAACGAGAGTGACGTGTCGGAGAGCGGGTGGCTGTACTCGCTCGACGCCGAGTCCGGCGAGACGAACTGGACACACGAGGTCGGTAACGAAGTGGTGAGTTCCCCCGCGGTCACCGACGAGACCGTGTACGTCGGCGCGTCGGACGGCCAGCTGTACGCACTGGACCCGACAGAGGGCGACGTCGACTGGAGTTACGAGACGGAGGACATGATATGGTCCAGTCCCGCCGTCGCATACGGAAGCGTCTACATTACCGACTGGAACGGGAACGTCCACGCAGTCGACGCGGACGCGGGCGAACAGGAGTGGTTGGCCGACACCGCCGGGCAGTACATCTCGGGCTCCGTCGCCGTCGACGAGGAGGCCGTCTACGTCGGCCACACACCGTACAACACGCTCGACGACCCGACGACGAACTACGCGAAGATATTCCGATTCGACCAGGAGACCGGCGAGGAGGCCTGGAGCTTCGAGACCCCGTCGTCCGAAATCGGCAGCAGCCCGGTCGTGACCGACGACCACCTCTACGTCGGGAGCCACCGACAGACCGACGGCGGTGACGTCGGCCTCCACGCCCTCACGACCGACGGCGAGGAGGCGTGGTTCATGGAAATCGGCGGCAGGGGCGTCGGGTCCAGTCCGGCACTCGTCGACGGCGTCCTCTACTTCGGCGGGACTGACGGGACGGTGTACGCCCTCGAATAGCGCCCGAACCGGGCAAAAACGGGGCCGGTCGAAACAGTCAGTCGGCTTACTCGCTCGGAACCTCGCCCGGCGGGAAAATCTCCGCTCCGTCGACCTCCCGTATCTCGGCTTCCGGCCCGGGCGGGCTGTACACCGCCAGGAACCGAAGCGGCTCCCAGGACGTGTTCATGGTACTGTGTTCGACGCCTTTGGGGATGTAGACCATCTCGCCCGCACTGACCGTGCGCGTCTCGTCCCCGATTGTCTGTTCGCCCTCCCCGCCGAGGATGTAGAGTATCTCGTCGCTGTCCGGATGGGTGTGGCGCTCGTGGCCCTTGCCGGGTTTGAGCAACACGACTCCGGAGCTGAACTCCTCGCACCCCGTGACATCGGGCGCGTTCATCCACTTCAGCGTCCCCCAGTCTAGCTGGATCGTCTCGACGTCGTCTGGCTGGACAAAGTAGTCGCTTGTCGGCATAGCGTATGATATCGAACAGGAACGGATATTAAATATTGTGGTCGGTTCGACAGCCGACGCCAGCGGCCGAGCCACACGTGACACCGCCCACCGAGCCCGAATTCCGACGAGCGAATATCATCTGTGAGATTGGTGGATGAGGACTTTTGTATCGGTGTGTGAAATGGACACGTGTGTCCAGTATCGAGTCAGACAGAGCGCAGACTCCGGAGCGACCGGACGACGCCGAAATCGGCACGTGGGAGTACACTCCCCCCTCGGGGACATTTCGGTGGAGCGCCGAGGCGAACCGCATACACGGGCCCGAAACGGGGCAGACGGGGCCGCTCTCGGACGTTCTCGGGCAGTTCGACAGCGAAACACTGTCGCTACTCCGGGAGGATATCGAGCGCGCGGCGAACGCCGGCGAACCGTTCACCCGGGAGATACGGCTGGCCGACGACCAGCAGGCCACGCTTCGCCTGCACGGCGCACCCGTCCGCGAGGAGGGTGACATCGTCGCCGTCCGGGGCATCGCACAGGACAGCACCGAGCTGTCCATGCTCCGTCAGCGCGTCGAGGTGCTCCGCGATGCGAGCCAGCAACTCATGGGCGCCGAGTCGCCGGAGACCGTCGCCCAGATAATGGCCGACGCGTCGAAGAACATTCTCGGATACGTAAACACGACCATCCGACTGCTCGACGAGGAGGAGGGGATGCTTCGCACGACCATCTCCACGGAGGAGTGTGTCTCCAAAGCCGGCGAGCGGCCGGACTATCCCGTCGACGAGGCGACCCCCGCGGCACGGACGTTCCGGACGGGCGAATCCGAATTACAGCAGGATCACGAGGCCACACAGGACGGCCGTGACAGGGGAGAGCTGATGTCCGGGCTCTACGTCCCCATCGGTGACCAAGGGGTGCTGAGTGCGGGCGACACGGCAATCAGCGCCTTCGACGACGGCGACTTGGAGGCCGCGGAACTGCTCGGGCAACTCGGCTCGGAAGCGCTGACCCGTATCGAGTCCCAGCGCGAACTCCAGGAGCACAACGAACAGTTGACCGGGTTCATCCAGGAAATGACCGCAAGCATCGAAGAGGTGACCACGACGACCAACACCGTCGAGACGCTCGCGGCCGAGGCCGTCGAGAAGGCCAACGAGGGCGACGACGCTATCGATTCCGTCGCAGACGAGGTCGACGAAATCGAGTCACAGGTCGAGGCGGCCGCCGCCGACATCGAACAGCTCAACGAAGTCGTCACCGAAATCGACGAGATAGTCAATCTCATCCACGAAATCGCGGACCAGACCAACATCCTCGCGCTCAACGCCAATATCGAAGCTGCGAGGGCCGGCGAAGCGGGCGCGGGCTTTGCCGTCGTCGCCGATGAGGTCAAAGCCCTGGCCGAGCGAACCCAGGAGGCGACCGACGAAATCGAGTCGCTCATTCAGCGCGTCGAGCAACAGACGGCGCAGACGACCGAGAGCATCCGTGCGTCGACCGGCTACGTCGCCGACGGTCGTGCGTCAGCGCACACGTCCAGCGAGTTACTCAACGAAGTGGTGACGGCTATCGGGGAAACGAAAGACGGCGTCGCCGAGATTCACCAAGCGATGGAGGAACAGTCCGACTCCATAGAGCGGATATCCGCCACTCTCGACGAGTAACGAACAGCACGTCTCCAGTGAAATCGGCCGGCAGAGGGGCCGCAAAACTGGCTACAGACAGGTGCATATCGAAAACTTATCCAGTTCAAAAACTATCTGTGACTCTGATATTATCGATATCTATTCTCTCTCGAAGCGCCGTCCACAGTTGGGCTCCGAAGGTCGACTTACAGCCAGTCGGCGACAAAAATACGAATCCGGAAGCGGCTGTCGTACGAGGATTCCAAGCGACGGATGGCAGCTCTGACGGTACGGTGCTGTGAAAGGAGCCGAGTAGCAATTTTATCTGAGTTTTTCATAATATCTACAGCCCTATTGCCGAGAAACACTCAAAAATAGCAAATAAGCCGATTATAATTACGCTTTCTCTCGCATATTATGCGAAATGTCTCCAGGCTACACTTCGACGGGCAGGGCTCCGATTTCAGACAGAAATCGGAACGTTCTCGAATGTATGTCTTGAGACATAAATATAGAAATATAGACTAGCAAACCATTTCGAATCTGTCTAACCGAACACAGCTGAACGTCGTTTCCGACTTTCGCTCGCTGGTACGATACTCTAAGCTCGTGATGGAACTCAACCCCGGCGAGAACCCCCTCCCGAACTGTCACCGACCTCGTCGAGACGGGGCCCTCCGGGTGTCTGGTTGTCGGAGGGTTCCTTGGTGGGTCGCTTCTCTCGCGGCTTCTGTGGAAGCGTTTCGGTGGAGAACGGCCATCAGTCCGTGGAACCGGGTTGGTCTCTTGTCGGCTATCCTCTCGCCCATGACCGAGCCCGTCCAACAAAACCAGCAACCGGTGGGGTTTCAATAGAGCTACCTGGGAGCATCACCGGCAGATAATTTCAACAGAGCCGTCTGTAAGCGAACGTTACTGGAAACTATGGACGGCCTATGCGATTTGGCGGCCGTATACTAAACCACGGTGACCGTCTCAGTTCACTACATGCTCTCAGCATCCACGTCCCGAAATCGTCGTGTCGACACGGGTGGTTACACATGAGCGACGAGTGGGACGACGTGAGTTACGTCATCAGCTCCCAGTACCGCGTGGCAACCCTCGAGCGCTTGCAAACCGGTCCGGCGACGCCATCGCTCATCGCAACCGACACCGACCTGAGTATCGCACACGTCTCACGGGCGCTCCAGGAACTCCAGGAAGCGGAGCTGGTCACGCTATTGGTCTCCGAGGAGCGGCGCAAGGGGCGCGTGTATGGGGCAACTGAGCAAGGGACGGCTGTAATGGAGACGATTCACGCCCAAAACATGGCCTGACCTGAGCGGCTTGCAGCTACAGTAGCGAAACATTGTAGGCCGCTCCGATTTCCGCCTTCGCTACGTCTCTGTGCATCCGTCCGGTCGATGAGCCACTGCAGAAGTGCAGGCGGCCTCCCCGTGATTTAACTATCTCTGTCAGATTATTACTGGTAATCAGTATGGTTGGTGACGACGAGCGGGGAGATTCGGGTGCTGGCGATATCGAACGTCTCGTGAACGGTGCGATGGGCCAATCCGTTACGCCCTCACGCTTCCACGAGGCTAGCAACGTCGGGTTCTTCCGTCGACTCCTGGGAACTAAACCCGTCGAAGGTAAGTTCGTGCGGCACGTCGTGTCCGCTATGAGCCGACGAACTCCAGAGGAACAAGCGATTCTCGACGAGATGGCCGAGTTTCGGGACGAGGAGTGGGTCGCCGAACACGAGGAGCTGATTCTGACCCAGGCGCGGCTCGTCGGTGAACTCTGAACCGTCCATCGCCCCGTAACGTACTCGTCTAATTGGGGGATTGTTCGACGGAATATTATCTATCGTACGTTCTGACTTTAGTGGAAAGATACCCCTACTCACGTCCCAATCGTTATTGGGTATCTTACTCATATCCATTATAATGAATACCACATCTCAAGGTTCCGTTCGGGTTCTTCACGTTGACGACGACTCCGACTTCGCTGATATGACTGCGACTTTCCTCGAACGGGAGGATGACCAGTTCGCTGTCGAAACAGCCACGAGTGCGAGTGCCGGAAAGAAGCGGCTCGAACAGACCCAGTACGACTGTGTCGTGTCGGATTACGATATGCCGGGCCAGAACGGGATTGAGTTCCTCAGGTCCATCCGAGAGCAGTATCCCGAGTTACCGTTCATTCTATTCACCGGGAAGGGTTCAGAGGAAGTCGCCAGCGATGCCATCTCGGCCGGCGTGACGGACTATCTCCAGAAAGAAGGCAGTACCGACCAGTACGCGGTGCTCGCGAACCGTATCACGAACGCTGTCGAACACCACCGGGCAAAGAAACACGTCGAGCAAAGCGAGCGACGGCTGCGAGAGGTCGTCGATTCGCTCCCCCATCTGCTCTACATACTCGACGAACAGGGGAACTACCTCCTCGTGAACGAAGCGCTCGCGACCTTTCACGGTTCTACGATCGAGGACATCGAAGGGTCGAATATCTCGGACGTGCTCAACCCGTCCGCCGCTACGCAGTTCAGTCAATATATCCAGGATGTGCTTGAAACCGGGACGACCAAGCGGGCTCCGGAGCTCGAAGTGTCCGACCCGGACGGCGAGACACACGTCTTCGAGCCGCGATTGCAGCCGTACGAGTTTGGCGACGGCAACGGCCGCACTGTGCTCGGTATCGCCGCGGATGTCACCGAGCGCAAGACACGCGAACGCGCACTCGAACGTACCCGCGAGCGGATGCAAATCGCGCTCGAACACACGGAGTCGATAATCTTCGAAATCGATTGTGACACCGACGAGGTCGTCCGACACGGTGCCTATGACGAGTTCTTCGACCAGTCGGCGGACGAGGTACTGACGTGGGAAGACCACCTCGTGGAAGCAGTCCATCCCGCTGACCGCGACCAGTTCCAGGACTTCTACCAGCAGCTGGTCGACGGCGAGAGAGATAGCGGCCAAATAGAGTATCGGACGACACCCGAGAAGGGGGACGTGCGTTGGATTCGGGATACGGTCTCTGTCAGGACTGACTCCGGGGACGAATCACGCCACGTACTCGGTATCGCCCGTGAAATCACCGAGTACAAAGACCGTGAGCAAGAACTGCAGCGGAAGGAACGGCGGTACCAGGCTATATTTGACGACCCGCATATCCTCGTCGGCATGATCGACACGGACGGCACGGTGCTCGAAATCAACGACACTGCGATGGCGTACGTCGACGCAACAGAGAGCGATGTGGCGGGTAAGCCGTTCTGGGAGACACCGTGGTTCAATCACTCGCCGAGAGTCCGAGCGGAGGTAAAAGAGTGGATCGAGCGGGCGGCAAATGGCGAATACGTGGAGTTCGAGGCCGACCTCGTCAAGCCAGACGGTGAGCAATATACGGTCGAAGGGGTCTTCAGGCCGGTTCGCGATAGCGATGGCGACGTCGTCTCGCTCATCATCTCGGACCGCGAGATTACAGAGCAGAAAGCGTACAAGCGTCAACTGGAACAGACGAACGCCCTCTTGTCGACGCTATTCGATACGCTTCCCGTCGGCGTGCTCGCCGAAGACGAGGGGCGCGACGTTGTCGCTATCAACGAACAGATGGTCGACCTGTTTGACCTGCCGGGTTCACCCGACGAAGTTCGTGGCACTGACTGTGCGCAACTGGCGGCGGATGTCAGTGGCATGTTCGCCGACCCCGAGTCGTTCGTTTCCCGGATTGAGGACGTGGTTGCCAAGCAGGAACCGGTGTATAACGAGGAACTAGCGCTCGCTGACGAGCGGACGTACGCACGGAGTTACCACCCGCTCGCACTCTCGAACGGTGACGGAAATCTGTGGGTGTATCGCGATATCACCACGAGAAAGACGCGCGAGACGCGCCTTGCAACCCTCAACGAAACGACGCCGGAACTGATGGCTGCGGAGACGCGTACTGAGGTCGCTGAGATAGGCGTTACAGCGGCTGGCGACGTACTGGGACTAGCGTCGAATACGATTTACCTGTACGATGAGCAGGAGGGACTCGTCCCGGTCGTGCAAGCCGACGCCGAGCACGATTTTGTCGGCGAGATACCGACGGGAGAAGACAGTATCGCGTGGCGTGTCTACGAACGAGGGGAAGCGAGTGTTATCGAGGATGTCCGCGACAATCCCGACATATCCACTCCGGACTCCACGGTACGGAGCGTTCTCGTTCTCCCGCTCGGCAAAGAGGGTATCCTGATCGCTGCCTCACCGACGGCGGCGACCTTTGATGACGAGGACCTCGTTCTCGGGGAGATTCTGGCCAGCAACATCGAAGCGGCACTCGAACAGGTCAAGCGGACTGAGGAGATACGCACTCGCGAGGCGGAACTGACGCGTCAGAACGAACGCCTAGAGGAGTTCGCTAGTATCGTCTCACACGACCTGCGGAACCCGCTTCAGGTGGCCGAGGGACGGCTGGAACTATTACAGGAGGACTGCGAAACCGAACACGTCGCCGCCATCGAACGTGCGCTCGCCCGGATGGATGCGTTGATAGAGGACATCCTGACGTTAGCTCGCGAGGGGGACACAGTGAGTGAGCTGGAAGATGTCAACCTCAGGGAAGTCTGCGGGGCGTGCTGGCAACACGTCGAAACCGCCGAGGCGACACTCGATATTAGGACCGACAAGACGATACGGGCCGACCGAAGCCGTCTCCAACAGCTGATAGAGAACCTCGTTCGTAATGCCGTCGAACACGGGGGCGGCGATATCACAGTGACGGTTGGAGACCTCGATACCGGCTTCTACGTCGCCGATGACGGCCGGGGGATTCCGGCGAACGAACGTGAGTCCGTGTTCGCTGCAGGATACTCGACCGAAGATAATGGCACGGGCTTCGGACTGAGCATCGTCAAGGAGGTCGCTGACGCTCATGGGTGGAATATCACGCTCACGGAAAGCGAGGCCGGTGGGGCACGCTTCGAAATCACCGAAATCGAACGCACCTGATGGACGATAGCGTCATGGAACCGCTCACAGGGTGATTGGTTTCGAGGGGGAGAGCGTGATTTCACACTCGGCCCAGATATACTGAAAGGCGACTCTGGTGACGGCATTTTCAAATGCATTATCGCCTGAAACAGCCGCTGAGTTTCCGTACAAATCGACTGCTACAGTCCTGCCAGTTTCAGATTTCAGAGTTACGTGTAGGCGACCAATCGCTCCTCTGTCGGAACGAGCAGGTTGTTGTCGGCAACTACTGGGGGATAGACGCGCTCGCCGGTCGGGAAGGTAATCCGGTCACGCTCCGCCCCGGTGGCGACGTCGAGCCGCAGGAGTGCGTCCGGCAGATCCTCGCTCCCCTCACGCCGAGCGTACCGGATCGTCAAGATATCGTCACCGACCACGATCGGCCGCGAGTAGCCATGGAACTCGACTGGCGTGGGTTCTGGTCCGACATCCCACAGCAATTCGCCGGTTTCGAGATCGCGGGCCTGCAATCGCCGGGGATAGTCGCTATACACCTCCAGCATGTAAATGACCGCCTCCGACGTAACGGCGCCAACCTCGAATCCGGGGCGGGCATACTGTGTGCCGTCGTCGCCCTCTCCCTCTTCCAGGAAGTATTCGCTCCGGACACTCCATTCGAGCGATCCATCTGCGAGCGACAACGCCCTGAGCTCACCTGGGAATTGCCTCGAAATGATCAAGCCGTCGACGAGGGCGGCTGTGTCTCCACCGACATCTGAGCGCCACTGTCGGTCACCCGAGGCAGGGTCAAGTGCGAGGACGCCGTGGTCGCGCGTCGGGACGATAAGTCGGCCGTCGGCGACCGCGATATCTTGGGGCCGTCCTCCATGGACGGCACGCCAGCATTCGACGCCAGTACGGGCGTCAAGCGCAGTGATGGCAAAGTGAGTGTCGTCGCGTGTCCGATTTGGGGAATGGTCGACGGTGAGCAACCGGCCGCCAGCAAGCGTTTGCGGGACATGTGAGGAGAGAGAGTCAGTCCACAGCGCCGCACCGTCGCCGAGCGAGCGAACAGCGAACCGGGCGGATGAATTAGGGATCTTTCCCTCAACGAACGCCATTCCACTCGCAGCGAACACCTGTCCGTACTCGGCGTCCTCAGCGGTGTGACGCCAGATCACTCGACCGCCGTCGTTCGAGATTCCGAGAAGAACGCTCTGTGGGGCGGCCACCACGAGTGCGGCCACAACGCCGTCAGCGACGACGAGCGGCTTCAGCCTGTGTATATCACCGACTGGCCATTCCCGTTCCCATGTCTGGCCGAGTGGCCAGTCCGGTCCAGCGCGAGCCGGAGCATGGCCCGTATTTGCTCTATCGTGTCGGCCGAACGGCCAATCCGTCGGATTCGTGGCGAGTGTGGATGGAGCACAGTCGCGACCTGCAAGCCAATCGGGAACGTTAGAGGCGGAGCGAACACCCGCAACATAGCCACCGACCCCAGTCGCGGCGCCGCCAATGGCCGCAAGCACTTGGCGTCGGGAGGCGGAGGGCAAGTCGACCATGTGGACATTTTCAAAGAGTCCGACAAATAATTACTGGACCAAGAGACCACCCACAGTGAATCCGTGCAGATCGGTGCTTTCGAGCGTGAGTTGCTGACGATTCGCTTCGTATCTTGCAAGCTGTTTCTGACAAGAGTCAGGTGGGGTTGTGAACTGCTTCGGTATGTGAGTCCACTGTATTGAGTTCAACCGGGTCGGATTTTGTCAGCTGATTAGGAGTCCTACGGAGCCGCTTCTTTCCTCTATTTGACTTTCACTCTGTGGCAATGTCATTTATCCCTCGACTGCTCGGGATTTCGAGCCTTCTGTGCGCGTATTCAGCGCAACTGGTGCAGGACGCCCATCACTCTCCTTGGAGAGACGCCTCAGCGATAGTCGCGAGTGGAGAGATTTGGATCTGTGGAGCGTGCCACCTGAGCGAGCTATGAAGCTCGGTATTCAGATGTATGTGGGAGTATCATCACCTCTGAACACAATCTCCACTCTTGATAAGTTTGGCATCTAGCGGTCTCGAAACCCGTCGACTATAGGATACCGAAAGCGATCGACGGCCAGCTGGCGGTGAAGCTCCGAACCGGATTGCACTGGACGAGAGTGTGATTCGCATCACTGGTCAGCAGTACTGGCTGTATACCGGCTACGATTCTGCCACGAACAAAATTCTCCGTTAACAACTGTCTTCGACTATTACAACCGCTCTTACTGAATTCCTTCTCAAAGAATTCCGGCAACAATCCGATGTCGAAACCGCCGTGTTTCGCGTCGATGGTACCAATATCTCCAAGCTGTACTGCAACGGGCAGGGCTCTGATTTCAGGCAGAAAACCACGGAAACCGGAGCGCTGTGAAACACATATTTAGAGAGGTAGAACGACGAAATTCTTTGTTTTCGAACTGTTTTAGTCACGTCGGACTGACCACAGCTGAAGATTGGTTCCAGAATCTTGCTCGCTGGGACAATACTCTACACTACGCACGACCAATCTGCTGAAGTGAACATTCGCCCATTAGTAGATGGCTATTCAGATAGATACACCTCAGAATTCACCTACACACTGGCCCAAGTAAGGTACTGCAGGGGGCGATTTCACACAGATTGCGCTACTTCTCGGAATGGCCCAGAGCTGGTACTGGCGAACGTGATAAGACGAGGACAGACTGCAAGTAGGTGACTACCCTTGTTCGTCCACGGAGTCGTTTCTTTGGTCGGTATGTAGTTCTGCGTTGTCCGACGGTCGATACCCGACCCGCTCACGGGCGCTCTGGATAGTGAACCATCGTCGGTCGTTGTCGCTAATCCCGTAGAAAATGCCGTATCTGACCTCGTCATCTCGGAGACAACACCCGACCAGATGTGCGAAATCACATCGTGACTGCCACGTGGCTTTCGTCCGCATGACTAACTGCTGGTACTCGTGGCTGTCCCGTGTGATGTCACCTGCCGCAACCCGTCTCTCGGCCGGACCGCAGGGGCTATCGTACCCATGTGGCAACACTGTACCGATCCTGAGCGTGTAGAATCGACGGGGCCAGTCGTCGGACTCCACGTAGTACCGGCCGAGGTCCTCACCGAACGATTTCGTCGCTCCGTAGACCGAATCGGGCCTGACGGGGTCGTTTGCGTCGATCGTGAGCGGAAAATCAGGACGATAGATCTCCGGTTTGAGCGTTTCCTCGTACATCCCCTGCACGTGATTCGTCGACCCAAAAACAAACGATTCGACTGTGGCGTCCCGTGCCGCCTCAAGCACGTTGTACATTCCGAGAATATTCGGCCCGAAGACGTCCTCCCAATCGCCGTCGGTATTTGCATAGGCGGCGAGGTGGACGACCGCGTCCATGTCGTCGAACGCGGGTCGAATCGCCCCGTAGTCGGTGATATCGGCGACATATGTGTCATGTTGGCCGTATCGGTGGTCTGGTGGCCGATCTGACCGGTTCAAGTAGGTAAAGTCGTACTCCGACTGGTCCCCGAGATGATCGATAATCGCGGTGCCACACTGCCCGTAGGCACCAGTAACGAGGACATTCATATCGATATTAACGGTTCTGGTCGCAAATAAACTTCTGATATGACGAGGTGTCTGTGCGCTAGCGTTCGCAGCATCCCGGTACGTATCAGTTGCGGCGACGAGAGCACGTGAGAAGTCCGTTCAGGTAGGCGACTGCGTGCGCACGCGAACGGTGGCCCCACTCTGTATCTCCCGTAACTGTCGGAACGTGGTCGGGAACCATCACGCCGTCAAACCCGACATCCTGGAGCGTCTCGATAGCGGCTAGCGCGTCGAAGTTGCTCCGGTCGTCGTCGACGAAGGTCTCGGTGAAACTCGGCCAGGTCCCGATGACATCGCGGAAATGGACGAAGATGATGTCGCCAGACTCGCCAAAGTACTCGATTACCTCTGTAACGTCCGTGTCCGGCATTTCGGAAAAACACCCGAGGCAGAGCTTGAGGCCGTGGTTGTCGCTGGGAACCATCTCCATCGCCCGCTTGAACGCCTCGAAGTTCCGGAACAGGCGCGGAATCCCGCCCAACTGCTCGACTGTCGGCGGGTCAGCAGGGTGTAGTGCCAGCTCGACCCCGGCTTCCTCCGCGACGGGCACCACCGCTTCGAGGAACCGCTCGTAGTTGTCCCAGAGTTCCCCTTCCTCGTACTCCGTCTCGACCTCAGCGGCCTGTTCGTACGGCTCGTCGATGTCATCGATATCGAATCCTCGCCCCCGCGCGCCCCCACGGAGCTGGACCGTCTGAGACGTACGCATCGGGACCACACCACGTGGGTTCCACTGGTAGCCGAGAATCGGGATATCGGCTTCCCCCATGTTGCGGATGAGCCGTTTGATACTCTCCAGTTGTCGGTCCTGTCCCTCCTTACCAAGCATAATTTTGCCGTAGATATTGTAGCTGAGCGACTGTATCCCCATCAGCCGGAGCCCGGCGTCTTCGACCCGCCGGCGGGCTTGCACGAGGTCCGAGACGGAGGGAACGACGCCCTCGTCTATCGTAACCGTCTCTTCGGAGTCACTTCCCTCGTCGGCAAATACATCGCCGCGGGGGTCTCGGTGGTCGAGGAAGATATCTTCGACACCTATCTGTCGACAAAACGCCAGTCGGTCGTCCGAGATGGTTCTGGTCCGCAACCCCGTTCGCAACGGAAGCGTGTCCGAATTCCTCGTTGTGTGTTCGCTCATGTGTCTCAGTGCTTTGGTCAGAGTCTTATGTGTTTGCGTTCGACGTAGCGGTCACTCGACCAACCGGCTGATTTCGTCGTCGAGCTGGTTGTAGAGTTCCGTTGCGTGCTGTACTTCCGTCTCGGTTAGCGGCCGTATCGGCTCACGGACCGCACCGCCGTGCATACCCGCGAGCTCGAGTCCCTGCTTCACCGCTGGGATGCTGATACCACCGGCGATTGTGCTGTCCTGTCCGGGTTTGTCCCTGAATTGCTGGTAGGGGAGACAGATGTCTCTGAGCTCACGCGCTCTGCTCCAGTTCTCGTTCGAAAGTGCCTCGTGTAGTGCCAGTCCGACCTCGGGGCGGAAGTTGCTCACTCCCGCCGAGAAGCCCTCGATACCCTCTGGCCAGTAAGCGACTGCGTACGGTTCCGCGAGCCCGTTGACCCAGACGACATCGCTCGCCCCCCTACGCGATGCGGTGCCGAGTTTGACCGGGTCTTCGAGCGCGTACTTGATACCCGCGACACTATCGAGATATGACAGCTTGGTCAAGAACTCAACCGACGGATCGAAACCACGGACGTACGGAACTATCGGCGTGTCCGTCACTGACGCGAGGCGTTCATAGTAATCTAAGACGCCCTGTTCGTGGAGATACGTATGGTCGGGCGGCATTATCATCATCGCGTCGATACCGATTCGGTCGTAACTCCGAATGAGTTCCTGAGCGCATTCGGTGCTCCCACCGACGCCGGCGAGTACACAGGCGTCAGACGGCAACGCCTCGATACTCGTTTCGGCCACATCGATACGTTCTGATTGGGATAGCGCGTGATATTCACTGATATTTGCGGCGGCCAGGAACGTTTGGACTCCCTTCTCGTAGTGGGCTCGGGTGTTCTCCGCTATCTTCCAGTGTTCTATCTCTCCGTTGTGATCAAAGGGTGTCAAAAGACCGACGGCGACGTCTCGCAACCGCTGTTTGACGGCGTTCTCCCCTAATGGCATTAATAAGTTCTTACTTCTATAATTATATAAGTCTAACCAACACGCTGTATCTTCGGTCCCGGAACATGAGTGACGGGCTTAGTAGCTGCGATAGACGGTCTTCGTAGAAGTGAAGAAGTCGAGGCCGGCGTCACCCTGCTCGCGATACGTGTTGGTCGAGGAATTCTTGTAGCCGCCGAAGGGCGCATGTAATTCGAGACCGGTCGTCTTCTCGTTGACTTTCGCCACTCCGGATTCGACGCGGTCGAGGAATCTCTCGGCCTCGGAGTGGCTGTCAGTGACGATGCTCGCGGAGAGCCCGTACTCGACGTCGTTGGCCAATGTGACCGCGTCGTCGAAGCTGCTCGCTTTGATGACCGACAGTACCGGGCCGAAAATCTCCTCTTGAGCGATTCGCATGCCGGAGTTCACGTCAGCGAAGACAGTCGGTGCAACGAAGAACCCGTCAGCTAAATCCCCCTCTGCCAGTCTGGACCCGCCAGTCACTAACGTCGCTCCTTCCTCCGTCCCGATGTTGACGTATTGTAGCGTCGACTCCAGTTCGTTTGCGGAGACGTGTGGCCCCATATCGGGGTCGTCGAGGCCGGGCCCGACGGTGAGGGACTCGGCGTGTTGGGCTATCTGCTCGACGAATTCGTCGTACAGGTCCTCGTGGACGATTGCCCGCGAGGTCGCGGTACAGGACTGTCCGGTCGTTCCGAACGCCCCGCTACCGACGATTTCGACTGCTCGGTCCAGATCGGCGCTCGGCATCACGACAGTGGGGTTTTTCCCACCCATCTCGGCCTGGATTCGTTTCCGTTCCCGTGCAGCGGTCCTGGCGATATCCGTCCCGACAGACGTGCTTCCGGTGAACGAAACGCCAGCAATGGCACTGTGTTCCACGAGCGGTGTCCCGACTTCGCTGCCAGCGCCCGTGACCATGTTCGCAACGCCGTCCGGGAGCCCTGCCTCTGCGAGGCATTCGAAAAGGATTCGCGTCGGTCCGGGCGCCTGAGAGGCGGGTTTGACGACCACTGTGTTCCCGGCAGCGAGTGCCGGTGCGAGCTTCCAGGCTGGGATCGCTATCGGGTAGTTCCACGGGGTAATCAGAGCGACGGTCCCGAGCGGCTCCCGTCTCGTCGACAGCGATGTGGACTGTCCGCTCGATGATTTACGAACACCACCCAGATCTCTGGCTTTCTGTGCGTAGTAGCTGAAGATGTCGACCGCTCGCTGCACCTCGCCGGTGGCTTCTGACCGCGTCTTGCCCTCTTCCCGGACGAGATTTCCGACCGCTTCGTCCGTTCTACTGTCGAGAATCTCCCCAGTGCGTTTCAGAATCCTTCCACGTTCGGGACCGGAAACGGTGGCCCACCTGTCCCGGGCGGCTGCCGCTGCCTCGATGGCCCTCTCTGCGTCGGACGCGGACGCGTCTTGATATCGTGCGACGACCTCGTCGGCATTAGCTGGATTGACAATATCGATAGTCGATGCTGTGTCGGCGGTGACCCACTCTCCGCCTACGTACATCTCGTAGGGGCTCGACATAGTGTACGTCTCTCACACACCGGGACACAAATGCTTTGGTGAAACACTCCAGTTGATGAATTCCGCCCCGGGAGCGGAGACAGCCTACGAATACATCGAGTTCACCTCGATGACGTTCGCCGCTTGCGCGACGGTTTCAGCGAGTTCGCTCTCGATTCGCTCGTTTGTCATCCGCTGGGACGGCCCGGAAATACTGAGGGCGCCGAAAACACCGGCTTCCGGATCGGTGACCGACATCCCAACACAGCGGACTCCGGGGATATTCTCCTCGTCGTCGATAGAGTACCCCTGTTCACGAGTCGTTTCGAGTTCGTCTAACAGCGCATCACGGTCCGTAATCGTGTGCTCGGTCCGCTGAGTGAGCTCGTGCTGTTCGAGAATCGTTTCGACCCGTTCCGCCGGAAGTTGGGCCAGAATCGCCTTCCCCAGCGATGTCGAGTGCATCGGCATCCGCTTCCCGACACGGGATGCGGTCTCGACGGCGTCGGCACCCTTCGATTTTGCAAGGTAGACGACCTGGCCGTTCTCTTCGGAACCAAAGTGGACGACCTCGCCGGACTGCTCGGCGAGCTTTCTGACCTGCTCACGGACGATCTCGCGTTTCGCAATGCGTCCTTTCACTGATTCAGCGATGTCGACGAACCGGAGACTCAGGTGGTACTGATGTCCGTCTTTCACGACGAACCCCTCGTCTTCGAGCGTCGCGAGGTGGCCGTGTACGGCACTTTTCGAGAAGTCCATCTCTTCGGCGATATCGGTGATGCCCGCCTCGCCCTTGGTACTTAGAATTTCGAGTATCCGGCAGGTCTTCTGAACCGCCCCAATTTTTCGGGGTGTGTTCGTTGTCATACATCAATTTGTGGCCCCGCCGTACTTATGCCTTGTTCTCTCATAGAAAAAGCCAGGATACGGGCTCTCAGACCCCTGGATATAACCGCTTGTACTCTCTTTACACGCTTTCGTCGCCTACGCGCTCTCGGTTTTCGGGACGGAACCTACGATATCGATAGTGAATCGACGCGCTTCTGGCTGCATCACATCGAGATACCTGTAGGTATCAGGATTCAATCTACGTTGCGGAAAATTTAGCCAGTAGTAACTCGGAGAGAGGTCGTCAGTAGCACCGTGGAAGTAATCATCCGATTTCCGCTTGTTCGATATGCTCAAATCATGGTAGCGTCTGCGATAGCGGCTCTGTATCTCCAAATAACGGCCGGAATAGAAAAATAGGTAGCTAATCGATTGGTTACACAGCGAGAAATTTACATGCGTACTCATGTTATTGCTTCGTCGACTGTTCGGAGCTCTCTGCGAATATAATTACAGTAGTACATATGTAATACCACCGCCACACGCGACTAATTACCGCTGCTAGTGGTGTGGATACGAACGTGAGCGAGTCCGATTTACTCATGGCGAATCGAGATACGTTCGTGGAGCAATATCTGTGACCTGGCTGCGGAATAATAGTCCCCGAACAGTAGTCCGAGCGTCTTCAAGCCTAAGCAGGTGGCAGATACTACCCGAATACACGGCAGAAACACCTTCTAGAGCGCGATTCGTTCATCGAGAACGGCTGTGTCGGTAGCGGCTCCCCATATATTTTTACGATAGAAGCGTTCAGTGAGGTGTATGGCCTTCGCCGACGATAGCTACCTCCTCGAGTCAGATACCGCTGTGGAACTTTACGATGGTATCCGTGAGCTCCCGATCGTGGACCCACACAGCCACGCCGACCTGGCGGAGATTGTGGCCAACGATGGGTGGACGGATATCTGGGAGGTCGAGGGCGCCACGGACCACTATGTCTGGTCAATGATGCGCAAGCGGGGCGTCCCCGAGCGGAAGATTACCGGCGACGCACCGAACAAGGAGAAGTGGCTCGCGCTGGCCGAGATATTCCCCGAAATCGCGGGCAACCCCGTCTACGAGTGGGTTCACCTCGATCTCCGTCGACAGTTCGGTATCGAGAAACCGGTCTCGTCTTCCACCGCCGAGGAAATCTGGACAGAGACGAAAGAACAGCTCACACGTCGGTCGATGCGGCCCCAGCAACTCCTTGCGGAGATGAACGTCGAAGTGCTGTGTACGACCGACGACCCGACCTCGACGCTTGAGTACCACGAACGGGCTGAGACGGAAGTCCCGGACATCGATACACGCCCAACGTGGCGCATCGACAGGGCTATTCACGTCGAAGACGCGTCCTGGGGCTCGTTCGTCGAAGAGCTCACGGAGGTGACGGGGACGGACACGTCGTCGCTCTCCGGGTTCTTAGACGCCCTGGCAGAGACACACGAGTACTTCCACGAGCACGGCTGTCGAGCGAGTGACCTCAGCGTGACCGAACCGGTTACCCGGCCGGTGAGTAGACGACGAGCGCGAACAGTCTACGAGCGCGCACTCGACGGGCACAACCTGTCACAGACGGAACGCCGGGACCTTCAGGCGTTTCTCGTAGAAGAGATCGGGAAGCTCAACGCCGAGAAGAACTGGGTCACCCAGTTCCATATCGGTCCCGTCCGGGATTACCGTGACTCGCTCGCAGAGACCGTCGGTGCCGATGCCGGCGGTGACGTCTCGACACAGACAATCGAACTGACGGGGACCCTCGAGTACTTCCTGAACCGGTTCGACGACGAGATGGAAATCGTCCTCTACACGGTGGACCCGACACATTATCCCTCGATTGCCACAATCACGCGGGCGTTCCCGAACGTCAGCGTCGGCCCAGCGTGGTGGTTCAACGACAGCCCACACGGGATGGAGGAGCAGTTCCGGTACGTCGGGAGCGTAGACCTACTGGCTAATCACGCCGGCATGGTCAGTGACTCGCGAAAGCTCATGTCGTTTGGCTCCCGGTTCGAGATGTTCAGGCGAACCCTCGCGAACACGCTCGGCTCGATGGTCGAGCGGGGCCAGATGCCGATGGAACACGCCACATCGCTGGTGGAGCATCTGTCGTACGACCGTCCGAAATCCCTCTACGGGTTTTAGCAGTCCCGATTTAACTGACCAGCTGACCAGACAAGCGATTTTGCGTTCCGTGTAGACGGAGTAACTCGGCAATGTGCACACAAGGAAAAATAAAAATAGTAGCTCGGACAACGCTTGGCTGTATGAGTCAGCCTTTCAAAGATGCGACTGCAATAGTCACCGGTTCCTCCCGCGGTATCGGACGTGGAATCGCACGGAAGCTAGCCGACGAAGGCGCGTCGGTCGTAGTCAACTACCGGAGCGCCGCCGACCGAGCCGAGGAGGTCGTGGCGGAGATCGAGGCCGACGGCGGAGACGCAGTCGCCGTCCAAGCGGACGTCTCAGATTACGACGACGTGGCCGCGATGGTCGAAGCGACCGTCGAGGAGTTCGGGTCACTGGATGTTCTGGTGAACAACGCCGGAATCGTCGAGACCAGCCCCGCAGAGGAATTCGACATCGAGACGTGGCGTCGGGTGATCGACGTCGACCTCACCGGGACGTTCATCTGCTCGCAACTCGCGGCAAAGGAGATGATTGACAGCGGGGGCGGGGCTATCGTGAACGTCGCCTCAATGATGGGCGGGATGGGGTTCGCACTCCGCTCACCGTATTGTTCGGCAAAGGGGGGGGTCATCAATCTCACACGAACGCTCGCCGTCGAGTGGGCCGAACACGACATCTCGGTGAACGCGCTCGCACCAGGGTTTATCTACACGGATATCACGGACGAGACCCAGGACTCTGCGGGGTACACCGATACGGATATCAAACGCCGGACGCCGATGGCCCGGTACGGCACGGTAGAGGAGATGGCGAACTGTGCTTCGTTCCTCGCACGGGACAACACGTTCGTTACGGGAGAAGTACTGCACGCCGACGGCGGGTGGACCTCCGACGCTTGGCGGTATCACGAGGGGCGGGCGTAACCACTTCCATCGAACCCGGATACCGGACTCGATTGGCGTCGCCGTTTCCGTGTAGCATCGCATCGCCGCTTCCCGTCGATTGCAGTCCCGGGACGGCAGGTGAAATCACGGGCGAGGAGCCCTGAAGCGTGGGTTAGTCTATGCAAAAACTTTAGTCGCTGCCGCTTTGAGTAACGGTTGACTCGGTATGAGCGATACATCAGCACAGCAGGAACGACAGTTAACGAGTGACGCACCCGTCGACCCGGACAACGTGAAGATCGGATACATCGGCGGTGGGAGCCGACTGTGGGCCCGGAACTTGGCCAAGGAACTCGCTCTCGACGAGACCCTCTCGGGGGAAGTCGTACTGTACGACACTGATTACGAGAGCGCACAGCGAAACGAGGAGTTCGGCAACTGGGTACAGGACCGTGAGGACGCCGTCAGCGACTGGACGTATCGCGCTGTCGAATCCCGGGAGGAAGCGCTCACGGACGCCGACTTTGTCATTCTCTCGACCCAGTACCCGCCGACCGAGTCGATGAAATACGACCTGGAAATCCCGCCGGAGTACGGGATCGACCAGGCAGTCGCGATCACGAGTGGCCCCGGCGGGATCATGCGAGCGATGCGAACGATTCCGGTCTATCGCGACATCGCCGCGTCGATTCGCGAACACTGTCCCGACGCGTGGGTCCTGAACTACACGAATCCGGTCACCTACGTCACGCGCACTCTCTACGAGGAATATCCGGACATCAACGCGCTCGGGCTCTGTCACGAGGTGTTCCACGCACAGGAGCTCCTCGCCGATATCGTCTCGGACCAGTTCGACGTTCCGAAACCGTCACGCGACGATATCGAGGTCAACGTCAAGGGCGTCAACCACTTCACCTGGGTGGATGAAGCCCGCTGGAACGGTCACGAACTGTTGCCGGTCGTTGAGCGGTATCTCGAAGAATCGGGGGCCGTCCGTGAGTACTCGCGGGCCGAGCTCGAGGACGCTGACCACTCGATGCACCCCGGGTTCCAGGACAACAATCAGGTCACCTACGAGCTGTTCAAGCGGTTCGGCGTGTTGCCTGCAGCGGGCGACCGCCACCTCGTCGAGTTTGCGACGTGGTTCCTCCAGGGGGACATGCCGGAAGCCCTGAACCGATGGGGCGTCCTCAGAACGCCGAGCTCCTATCGCCTGGATCGCTGGGACGACGAGGCTGACACGGTCCGCCAGTTCATGGACGGGGACAAGGAGTTTGACCTCTCGGAGACCGGCGAAGTCATTACTGACCTCATGGAGGCGCTGTCCGGGCTTTCGGACATGCGAACGCACGTCAACCTCCCCAACGAGGGGCAGATGCGAGACGTGCCCGAAGACGCGGTCGTCGAGACGAACGCGGTAGTGACACAGAACAACGTCCGGCCGATAGTCAGTGGGACGCTGCCCCGACCGGTCCGCACCCAGGTCACCCAACAGATCGACAATCAGGAGACGATAATCGAGGCCGCGTTCGACGGTTACGACGTCGACTACGCGTTCCAGGGCTTCCTGAACGACCCGCAGGTCAAGACGCTCCAGACCGAGACGGCTGCGGACCTCTTCGCCGAGATGTGTAACGCGCTCCAACCGCTGCTCGACGACTGGCAGCTCGCCGACTCGGAGACGCTGGCCGAATCGGACAAGTTCGAGCTCGAATAGCAAGTCATCAGGAACGACGGGGGAAAGGCCGCTAGGGTACCGTCGTTCCCTGTACCCGTTCACCGCCGCCAGACGGTTCAGTCCGGCCGAGATTCCAACGGAGGGTAGTAAAACGAGCCGTCGTGTTCAACGACTTTCCGCGGCGTACATAGACGTATGTTGCAATCATCTACTGACAAACCCGTTGGAACTGACCGACTGGCCGTGGTTCCGCCGCCACATAACCCGAAAGCGAGTAATAGCTCTATCCATGACATAATAAATCAATAATCTTTTATACTATGTCAACAATTGATTGCCTGTGATGTCAGAGCGTAAGCCACATCAGCAGACAGAGAGTTCAAGTTCCGTCTCGCGCCGTCGCTTCGTTGGGGCCGTCGGGGCCGCTGGTGCAGTCGGACTCGCGGGATGTAACGGCATTTTGGGTAATCAGGGCGGAGATAGTGGCACCGTGAAATGGGCCCTCTCTGTCTCCGGTGAAGTTCCACAGGAACGAGTGGACGCGTACAAAGAGACGCTACACAACAACGGGCTGTCGGACGATATCGATATCGAGTTCATCGAAGTCCCGTTCGACCGCACCCGGAGCCAGTACCAGCGGTGGCTCAGTTCGGAGCGGTCCGATCCGGACATCATCGACATCGACACCGGCTGGGCAGCCCCGTTTATCGCGCGGGATTACCTCCTCAACCTGTCCGAGGAGATGCCAGACCTCGTAGACCAGATCGAGAACGAGTTCTTCAACCCCGTCGTTCGGGCGCTGCAGGACTTCGAGACCGGCGACCAGTTCGGCGTTCCGCGGTACTTCGACATCGCGGGCATGATGTACCGGAAGGACTGGGCCGAGGAAGCCGGCTACTCGCCCGCCGAAAACAACTGGCAGACTGAGGGACTCACGTGGAAAGAGATGTCTCAGGTGACCAAGGACATCCAAGAACAACAGGGCGCCCAGCACGGGTTTACCACCCAAGGGAACGTTTCGCAGACCCTCGCGTGCTGTCCGTTTAACGAGCAGATGACGAGCTGGGGAGGCGCCTATTTCGGTGGTCGTGAGAACCTCTACGGGCCCGTGGGGGACCGCCCCATCACCGTCACCGAAGAACCCGTAATCCAGTCGCTGAAGATGATGCGACGGTTCATTTACGGGGCCGACGACGACCAGGCGATTCAGGACAGCGGGTTCGCGGAGAACATCACTCCGAGCGATATCGCCGGATGGCAGTACCAGGGGTCACTCAATCCCTTCCTGGACGGGAACGCAGTGATGCACCGTAACTGGGGGAGCGGTTTCCTCTCGGATGCGGTCGACGCACACGGGACGGACAAACTCGGGTACATGGTCCTTCCGTATGCTGAGAACGCCGGGACGCAATACGATAAGACCGGTATCGCGGGTAACTCCGCTCTCGGTGGCTGGTCGTACGCGGTGAACAAGTTCTCGGACAACATCGAAAACGCCAAGGAAGTGATCAGAGCTGCTGTCTCGGACGAGTTCTACGTCACGCAGTTCGAGCAGAACGGGGACGTCCCGCCCAAACCGTCCGTCCTTGACTCGAACGTCGTCAAGGAGACCTCGTTCGGTCCGTACGTCGACACGTTCATCAAATCAGCCGAGAACGTCATCCCGCGTCCCGCCTCACGGGTGTGGCTCCAGGAGTGGGAGTCCATCTCGCAGAACGTCAACGCTGTCTACCGACAGGAAAAGACGCCCGAAACGGCTATGCAGGACTGTTCGAGCGAACTCGAATCCATCGAGCAGGAATACGCGTAAACTCCGAGTCAAATAATGTCTCAGGACACTGCCGTGACGAAACCGGCTTCGGAAAGAGGTCGCATAAAGGGTGTCCATCAGGCCGTTGTAAAGTGGATAGCGAATCTAAGCGACACCTACTATGCATATCTCCTGTTACTGCCGACGCTGATTACCGTGGGCGCGCTCGCAGTTTGGCCGCTCATCAACACGTTCGAGATATCCCTGCACAGTAATTCGCTGGTCGGTTTCTACGGCGACTTCGTTGGCTTTGAGAATTACGTCAACATACTCACTGGGGAGCGGGACGCCGTACTACCGAACCCGTTCTTCTCGCTTCAGAACCCGCTCCAGAGCGGCCTCATCGTGACGTTCGTCTTCACGTTCGTCAGCGTCGTCGTAGAGGCCTTTCTGGGGTTCGGAATGGCGCTGGTTCTCGACCAGAAATTCCGCGGACGGCGGTGGATACGAGCGGCCTTCATCATCCCGTGGGCCTTCCCTATCGTCATCCAGGGAATGATATTCTACATCATGTTCACCCCGGGCCTCGGGTTCGCAACCGAACTGACGGAGTGGCTCCCGCATCTCTCACGGAACGCACTGTCAGATGGCCCAACGGCGCTCCTCGTCGTCATCATCGCGGACATCTGGAAGCAGTCCGCGTTCGTTGCGCTCATCGTGCTGGCCGGTCTACAGAGCATCGACCGGTCGCTGTACAGCGTCGCTGAGGTGGCAGGCGCAACGCCGTGGCAGCAGTTCAAGCTCGTGACCTTCCCGCTGGTGGTGCCGTCGCTACTGATCGCGCTACTGTTCCGAACGATCGGCGCGATGCGTATCTACGGCCAGATTGAGGCGGTTACCAGTTGTGCTGTCGTGCCATCGTTGAGCTGTATGGTCGTTCGGTCATTCGACGGTGGCGCCTACGCGGACGCCGCAACAATCGCGTTCATCACCGCATCAATCATCGGCACAGTCGTGTCGATCTACCTGATAAAATACAGGGAAGTGTAACCGATGTCACAAGCAAAATCAGACGACGGACTCGTGGCAAAGTGGGCGAACTACAGCATGCGCAACCCGAAACTCGTCTACCGGTACCTGTTCTACATCAGCCTCGCGGCGTTCCTGCTCATCTCGCTGTTCCCCATCTACTGGCTGTTCGTAATCGCACTGACGTCTCCGGATAATATGTCTAACATCTGGTTCCTGCCACGCGGGTTCAACATCGGTGTCTTCATCGACATCTTCCAAACGACCCCGTTCCACTGGTACGTCCTGAACAGCCTCATCATCGCGTCGGTTACCACGGCACTGGTACTGCTGTTTGCCAGTCTCGCGGGATACGTCTTCGGCCGCATGGAGTTCCGGTTCCGTCGACCGCTCATGCTCGCCGTCCTCGCGATTAGCTACTTCCCGGCCGCCGCGTACCTGCTCCCGCTGTTCCGGCTACTGACCGGGAACATCAGCGTGTTCGGGATTAGCTCACCCGACCTGTTCAACACCCACATAGGAATCGTCATCCCGTTACTGGGCATCACGATGCCGCTCGCAATCTTCATCTTGACCACGTTCTACGGCCAGATTCCCGACGGTCTGGAAGACGCTGCACGCATCGAGGGGACCACTCGCCTCGGCGCGCTCTTCCGGGTCATTATGCCGCTGTCAGCGCCCGGTGTTGCGACGGCGGGCGTCCTCACGTTCATCACGGTGTACAACGAGTTCTTCTTCTCGTTCCTGATGAACGACGGCGAAGTGTCGAACGGCGCACCGCTGGTCTGGGGGATGCTTCGGTTCCAGGAACGCTTCCAGGTCAACTACGGCGAGATGGCCGCTGCGAGTCTCGTCGCGACGATTCCGATCGTCATCCTCGTTATCTTTGCACAGGAACGAATCGTTAGCGGATTAACCTCTGGAGCACTCAAAGAATAACAATGGCAAGACTCAAACTAGACCACGTCACGAAACGGTACGACGACCATGGCAACGTAGTCACGGCAGTCGACGATATGAACCTCGACATCGAGGACGGGGAGTTTATCTGTCTCGTCGGCCCCTCGGGGTGTGGCAAATCGACGACGATGGAGACGGTCGCCGGCCTCACGATACCGACGGAGGGTGAGATCTACATCGGTGACCGCGAGGTGACGAATCTCCCACCGAAGGACCGCGGCATCGCGATGGTGTTCCAGAACATCGCGCTGTTCCCGCACATGGACGTCTACGACAACATCAGCTTCGGCCTGCGCCTGAGGGACTACCCGAAGGACGAAATCGACCGCCGGGTCGAGAAAGCGGCCGAGACCGTCCAGCTCGAGGGGATGCTCGACCGGATGCCCGAGGAGATGTCCGGGGGGCAACGCCAGCGCGTCGCCATCGCTCGCTCAATCGTCCGCGAGCCCGAGGTCTTCCTGATGGACGAGCCGCTGGCGAACCTCGACGCGAAGCTCAAGGTCCACATGCGGACCGAACTCCAGCGTCTCCATAAGAACCTGGATACCACGATCATCTACGTGACTCACGACCAGGAGGAAGCGATGACGATGGCCGACCGCATCGCCGTCCTCAACGATGGGAAACTCCAGCAGATCGACCCGCCGCTGACCTGCTACAACGAGCCGGCCAACCTCTTCGTGGCCGGTTTCATCGGCTCACCCTCGATGAACATCATCCGCGGGACGGTCGGACAAAACGAGATCGAGACGGAGAACTTCTCGGTCGAGTTCGACCCCACGACAGTCGAGGGCATCGGCATAGGCGACGACGTGACGATCGGTATCAGGCCCGAAGACGTCTACCCGGTCGGCGAGGCCGACGAACTGACCCACCCGAGCGGTACCATCATGACTCGCTCGGACGTACTGGAGCCGATGGGCGATGAGATATTCGTCTACCTGCTTCTGGACGACGGCGAGACGTCCATGTCACAGGAGGGCGCAACCGACGACCAGCTACTGATAAGCGTCGATGCCGACTCGGACCTGGCCGAAGACCAGGCTGTCGAGGTCGTGCTCGACCGCCGGAAGGTCCACCTGTTCGACGACAAGACGGGGGAAGCAATCAGTCACGGGATTACGTCTCCCGCCAGTAACGGCGAAAAAAGCGTGTCACACGCTGGCAACAGCGACTGACGGAGGCCGGATACCCCCGCCCGGCTGAATTGAGCCGGCCAACTGCTGGCCTTTCTCCGAAACTGGCAGCGCGAACTGCTCCCAGCTGGGACTGTATCTGTCGACTGCCGCTGTAAACCAGACTGTAGCGGGGCATCGAACCTCAGACTGGTTTTGGACAACCGAGGGACCCGGTCACGAACGTTGTTCGCAGGCAGTACTGCCCGAGTGAGAACCGTCACTCGACCGAATCGAGGAGACCGCGCATGTAGCCTATCGCGAACAACCGTCCTTTAGTGTGGTACCCGGGGTTGGAGTTGTCCTCGTCTGCCATCGTCGGGACGTGGTCCGGTCGCATCGGCACGTCGTCGTCGACAAACTCTTCGTAAGCTGCCATAGCCGCGTGCATGTCCGTCGGGCCATCGTCGTGCCACGTCTCGACGAATTCGTCTTCGTCACCCTCGATATCGCGGAAATGGATGAAGTTGATTCGGTCTCCGAAGTGTTCAATCGTCTCCGGAATGTCCGCGCCCATCGCGGCGAAGTTACCCTGACAGAACGTCACCCCGTTGTGTTCGCTGTCGACTACGTCGAGGATTCGGTCGTAGTTCTCGACGCTGTTTGCGATCCGGGGCACCCCGCGAACCGTCTCGCGCGGTGGGTCGTCCGGATGGAGACCCAGTTTCACGCCGGACTCTTCGGCGACCGGCACGACCTCCTCGAGGAAGTACGCCAGCGCGTCGAAGATTTCTTCGTGGCTCTTCTCGGCGGCCTCGACCGGCGGCCCACCCTGTATCTTCGCGTTGTCGAACCCGGTGACAAGCGACCCACCGCGGGACTCGATGTGCGCCCCCGTGCGAGCCCAGCGCACGCCGGCCATCCAGTCGTAGCAGACCACAGGTATTCCCAGGTCACCACAGTTCCGGATGAACGTCTTGAAATCCTCGATATCGTCGTCTCGGCCTTCAAGCCCGAGGCGAATCCGGTCGGTAAGTGGGACACTTCCCTCGAGTACGGAGAACTGGAGTCCATCCGCCTCCAGCCAGTTTTGCAACTGTCTGAGTTCGTCGTACGTCCAGTTCGTTTTGTCGTCGCCGATTTCCAGCGGATGAATGACTGCTTCTGTAACGCCCATCTGCTTCGCGAACTCCCACCGCTCGTCCGGTTGCGGAGGTAGCACTAAAGACGGTCGAACCATACCTCTGGGGACGTTCTACGCTATAATATAACTTTTCGTATCAGAAGGCAGGTAGTGCTTAGTTAGCACCATCGTGTTAGACAGCAAATGTTTGCAACCATGTTCCAGCTGTTTCTGATTCGACGTGGCTGAAACAGTTCGAAATCGTGGATGTTCGACAATATACTCACTGCAAGATACTTTCGGCCATATTCCGATTTCCAGGGGGGCTCGTCTCTGAAACCGAGTCCGTGACGGTGCAGACCTATATTGAGCCAGTCAGCATCATCAACGAGAAACGCGGCGTTGTCGACATCGCGTTTCTCGCGGACCTCTCGGAGAGATGTTTCGGTTAACCCGTTGCAAACGCGGTAAAGAGGCGGATATGGAGAAATTCGTCCGTGTCAGGGGCGACGGCAGCATACAGCCAGTACCGCTAATCACTGATGTGAATCACACTCTCGTCTCCCACCGGCGATTGACTGGGACACAGTTGATACCCGGAAATACCACCGAAGACAGCCCATATTCGAGTTTTACGCGGGCGAGCTACAGGATTGCTCCTTCGTGACCAGTCCCTTCAAGTTCCAGTTGACGATTATCGTCCCGATGCGTACCAAGCTCATCTCCGATTTTCGACATCCAGATAGTCGTGACAGAAACATCATTTTTATATATTACTACAAAAATTGATAGTTCTGACACCCAACTGTCTCGAAAGCCCGTCCACGATTGGGTACAGAAAGCAGATTTACAGCCAGTTGGCGGCGAAGCTCCGAATCAAATTGCGCTGGACGTGTGTCCCCGTAGAGGGGTGTTAGAAGCCTCTCTGACTAGCCCGACATACTCCGTTGCAGTGCAATTATAGCTCCGCGACACGCGGTTCGAATTCCGTCTCGGTTAAATTTGGGTGTTCAATGCTGACTGGGTACACCACCTGTGTAGTGGATTACAGACCGCCACACCCGTTGTGAACTCGAAACCGGTACCCAAACCGATGGAGGTGTTCAACTGCCATGCTACTGGTTGGAGACAAAGCTGGCGCCCGTCTCCTGCAGCTGCGAACAAAGCGTCGACGCCGACAGGAGCGTCTGGATATTGTCGGCCGTCCTGGGGTGATGCAACTCGTCGGGGCGTCGCTGATGTCTTGCATGGGTTGTCGTACCTGCTTGGCTGGTGCCAGCGGAGCCCCTATCCAATGGGTATAATTATTGTCACTAAACTATTGCTGGTGCACAACACTTAGCCGTAGCTGTGTTTTTTGCTACGCCAGCACGAGAGTTCGAGTGTGACAGAACGCCCGGGACCGAATCCGTCGGTCAGTGATAAAGAGCTGATTCGAGCTATTTTAGAAGCATATCCGCCAGCATTAGGAACATCCGACGTCGCTGATAAGGTCGATTTGAGCAGCGAAGCAACGCGACGCCATCTCGACCGACTAGCAGAGGCCAATTATCTAAATACGGACAAGCTTGGATCTGTGAGGGTCTGGTGGGTAACTCCAGACGGTAGAGCTTATCTGTCGTCCGGCGCTGTTGATGAATCTTTTGACCAGTAGAGTACAACGGTCCCGCTGATTTGAGCCCTATTGACTTTCTCCTGCTTGCGCAGTCTGTTTTGCCGTCATTGAACCTTCTCACGGCTGAGGGATACATATTCGGCAACTGTCGTGACTGTCGCAAATGGTTCTGAGCCGCTTTGAATACAGCTGATAAGCGCCTCGACACTGACCTTGGATCCGGGCCATTGGTTGACATGCTCCCCATGGGATATCTGTTGCTGACCAACAATAGTTTTTGTTGTCAGCCGCCAATGGTACTGAGTAGGAACGCACCTGCTATCGGGTCAGTTCCTCCCTTGAGGAAGTCGTCCCGGTGCTGTAACACAGAAGCGTGCGGTTCCAGGTAAGAACAGTGGCAACTACGCAAGCGAACCCTCAAGACGGTCTCGCCTACAATACCACCCCGTAGTTTTTGATATGAAAATATGAGATGCCGCTACCGTCACCCGTGTCTTTGTCCACAAATTCGTGTGACAAAATAGTGAGCGCCATGTCCGCGTTCGAGCTGCTCGTTGTGGTTTGTGATTCCTACTGGTATTCTCCGACAAGCAGACGTAATCAAGTCGAATTAGCACCATGCGTTTTGAATTACAAAACTATTTTCAGGAGGTGGCATTGTGAGGTGAATGGGTTCGATTAGCCTATATTTACAACGGTACGTTTGTATGAGAATATTTACGGCGGTATGCTTGTAATGATACGCGTATGATTGCCGTCTCGCTGTGAAACTCTTCATTCGGTAGCTCAATAGCCGATAGTTCACGGGGTACACCAGCGGAATCCCTGTATTGTATTTGAAAACGGATGGTGAACCCTGATTACCAATGAAAACACAAGACACGAGCCATATTCTTTCCTAATCGGATGTTCTCCGCGTTCAAGTTAAGGACGCGAGCTGTATGAGCGGTTTTCAGAATCAGCCGGCTTAAGATTCTATCGGCACCTTCGATTTTGGAATTGAAAACCTATTACGGACAAGTGGTCGTGAAAGAGCCGGACAAGTACGGTGTACCTGCTTCCCGAATGTATTTGGGGTTGCGTCGAAATCTATCCTTCATGTCCATCGACGAGACAACCAAAGACGACCTTGCAGGGTCTCTTTACGAGGCCCACGAAGCGGGAGAACCGATTGATGCGCTAACAGCGACACACGACCTCACCATCGAGGACGCTTACGAGATTCAGTCATCAGTCGTCCAACAGCGGATCGAAGACGGTGCGACGGTAGTAGGACACAAGGTGGGGCTCACGAGCGACGCGATTCAAGAGCAACTCGGTGTCGACGAACCGGACTTCGGTCGTCTCCTCGACACGATGTTCGTGGAGGGCCGGTTAGTCCCGAGCGAGAAACTGATTGCGCCGCGAATCGAACCCGAGGTGGGCTTTCTCATCGGTGAAGAATTGGAGCCGCCAGTCAGCTATCTTGATGTCCTAGAGGCAACTCAGGCTGTTGTGCCTGTTCTCGAAGTGATCGACAGCAGAGTCCGTGACTGGGATATCCAAATTCAGGACACCATCGCCGACAACGCATCATCGGCCATGTACCTCACTGGGGAATCAGCCACCTCACTCGACGGAATCGATCTATCTCTAGAGGGCGTCAAACTCTACCGGAACGGAACGCTCGAGGCTTCGGGTGTCGGGGCTGCTGTACTCGACCACCCGGCTCGCTCGGTCGCTTGGCTCGCCAATACCCTGGCTGATCTCGGCCAACATCTGACGGCCGGTCAGCTAGTGTTGAGCGGTTCGCTGACACCGGCAGTCGATGTCGCTCCGGGCGACGCGCTCACGGCTGAGTTCACTTCAATCGGGTCGCTGACCGCACGTATCGAGAGTAACTGAGTTGCGGCCGGGGGCTATTCTGTCACGCCCGGCTTTGGCCTCCGAAGAGGGGTTTTCGCTAATGAAATAGATGTTTTGGTGGTGAAAACAGTTTTATGCTTGGCTTGGTATCTTTTCACGTATGACGCACACCGCCAATCACCCAGTACAGACGACCGAGAAGTCCCTAGTGCTCCTCGAGGAACTCAGAGAGCTCGACGGGGCACGAATTCACGAACTAGAAGAGCGAGTCGATATGACGAAAGGAGCAATCCACAACCATCTGAGCACCCTTCGCCAGCACGGGTTCGTCACGAAGGAAGACGACGTGTATCACCTCTCCCTGCGATTTCTGACTCTCGGCGGACATGTTCGCAGCGGTCACGAGATATACACCGCCGGTCGGTCGAAAGCTGATCAGCTGGCCGATGACACGGGGATGCTCGTCAATATCATGACCGAGGAAGACGGCAAAGGCGTGTATCTCTATCAGTCCCACGGCGAGTACGCAATCAGCCTCGACACCCACGTCGGGTTCCGTATCCACCTGCACAGCATCGCGATCGGAAAGGCGATTCTCGCATACTTGCCACGCGGGCGCGTCGATGAAATCATCGACCGGTGGGGACTTCCGAAGATGACCGAGAACACGATTACCGACCGCGACCTGCTCTACGAGGAACTCGACCGGTTCCGAGAACAGGGGTATGCGACTGAACACGAAGAACGGACCGAGGGACTCGCCTGCATCGCGGCACCAATTCGTCTGGACGACGAGCTACTCGGTGCGATTAGCATCTCAGCGCCGACACGGCGGCTCGGGATGGCGGGATTCGACGACGAAATCGTCGGCGAGGTTCAGAGCACCGCCAACGAGATCTCACTCGAAATCAAGTACCGGTAGAGACCAGTCTAGTTGTCTCCCGTTGCTCGCATCTATCTGACAACGCGAAAAATCGGGGACGGCGTCTATTCCGCGCGAAGTTCTATCGATCCCAGGTTGCCGAACGTGACGTGGTAGACGTCGCCGGGTTCGGTGTCGATAGCCGCGGAGATGCCGCCGCTCATCACGAGTTCGCCGGCCTCCAGCTGTTCGTCGAGGTCCGCAAGTCGGTTGCCGAGCCAGGCGACCGAGCGAGCGGGATGGCCCATGATGTCGGCCCCGACGCCGGTCGCCTCGATTTCGCCGTTAACCGAGACGGTCACTCCCTCGTGGACCAGGTCGAGGTCCCGGACGTCGCGGAACGTCTCGCCGATTGCGAGCTTGGCCGTCGAGGTGTTATCCGCGATGACGTCCTGCGCCGTGGGAATCGACCAGCCCTTGAACCGGCTCTCGATGAGTTCGACGACCGGTACGACCGCATCCGTAGCTGATAGTACGTCGGCAGTCGTAACCGGTGGTTCGATGTCTTTCCCGAGGATGAATCCGACCTCGGCCTCGAGACGCGGGTTAATCATCTCCGATGACGGGATCGGCTCCCCGTCGAGGACGTTCTCCTCCGAGATGTATCCGAATATCGGTTCCTGGATACCGAGTTGCTCCTGTTTGGCTTCGCTGACCAGTCCGAGCTTGTGACCGATACTCTCCGTGTCTTCCCGGATACGCTCGACGACCTTCGCCTGAATCTCGTAGGCCTCCTCCGTCGTCAACTCCGTGTCGTCCTCTGTAATCGGCTCGATCGGTTCCTTCGTCTCGTAGGCCTCGTACAGTCGGTCGGCGTAGTCCGTCTTCTCCGAATCACTCAGACTCATACGAAAGCCATACTGGAGTGCACACTTAGTCTTAACTACAACGGCATAGTCACCCCGCGATGACTTCGATTCCGGTGCGGAGCCGCCGGGGACGGCAAGCTTTTGTATCGCCGCTCATAATCAGTTTCCGTTGACCATGTCCGAGCAAATCCAATCCGAACAAGCGAGTGACCTGTCGGTCGACGCCGACTGGGACGCGCTCTACATCGACGGGGAGTTCCGGTCCGTCCCCGACCGCGACCGTATCGACGTCGAGAACCCGGCGACCCGCGAGGTATTCACACAAGTTCCGTCCGGCACCGTAGAGGATGTCGATGACGCCTACGAGGCCGCGGTGGCCGCCCAGACCGAGTGGGAGAACACCCCGCCGGACCGCCGGGCCGAGGTCGTCCGGAAGGTCGCCTACCTGATCGACGAGCACGAGGACGAGATCAAGGAACTGCTCGCCGTCGAAGGCGGCAGCACGCCGCCGAAGCAGGCGATTGAGCACGGCGGGACGGTCACGTTCGTCCACGACGCGGCCTCCCACGCCTTCCGGATGGACGGCAAGCACAATCAGTCGAAGATTCCCGGCAAGGAGAACATCATCCAGCGCCAGCCCGCGGGCGTCGTCGCCGTCATCTCGCCGTGGAACGTCCCGATGAAGCTCTCGATTCGCGCAGTCGCCCCGGCAATCGCGACGGGGAACAGCGTCGTCCTGAAGCCCGCGACCGAAACGGCAGTCACCGGTGGACTGCTGCTCGCCCGGCTGTTCGACATGGCCGGACTCCCGGACGGCGTCCTCAACGTCGTCACGGGGTCTGGTTCGACCGCCGGCGACCGGACGGCCGCTCACCCCGACAACGACGTCGTCGCCTTCACGGGTTCGACGGAGGTCGGGAGGATGGTCGGCAACAACGCTATCGACCACTTCGCCCTGCCGGCTCTGGAGCTGGGCGGGAACAACCCCCACGTCGTTCTCGAAGACGCCGACCTCGATACCGCAGTCGACGCCGGTGTTTTCGGCAGCTTCTGGAACCAGGGGCAGGTCTGCATCTCCATCAACCGCCACCTCGTCCACGAGTCCGTCTACGACGAGTACGCCGAGAGGCTCACCGAGCGGGCGGCCGAACTCGAAATCGCGGACCCCCGTGAGGAGGACTCGATCATCGGACCGATCATCAACGAGTCCCAGCGCGACGAGATTCTCGACTACGTCGAGCGCACCGTCGAACAGGGGGCGACCCTCGAAACCGGCGGGGAGACGGTCACCGTTGACGGCGTCGAGGACTCCCTGTACGTCGCGCCCACCGTGCTCACTGACGTCACGAACGACATGGCGGCTGCCTGTAACGAGCACTTCGGCCCCGTCGCCCCCATCATCCCCTTCTCGGATGACGACGAGGCCGTCGAACTGGCCAACGCGACCGAGTACGGCCTCGCCGGCTCCGTTCACTCGGCCGACCGTGGCCGGGCGCGCGACGTCGCCGACCGCATCGACGTGGGGATGATGCACGTCAACGACCAGCCGGTCAACGCCGAACCACACGTCCCCTTCGGTGGGATGAAGGACTCCGGTACGGGTCGGTACAACGGCGACTGGATCATCCAGGAGTTCACCGAGTCCAAGTGGACCTCGGTCCAGCGCGAGTCGCGCGATTACCTCTTCTGAGGAGAGGGCTCTCAGTTTCTATCTCGGTTCTGCCACCCGGACGATTCATACGCCGTAGCGGCCACACTTCCAGTATACGGCCTGTAAGTGGAGATAACAGGCACGACCAGTACGCTTAAATATCGCTGCTGTAATTGTATCTCCATGGCGGTCAAAGCCGCAATTGTAGGTCCCGGCAATATCGGGACCGACCTGATGTACAAGATACTCGACCGCGGGGAGTCGATTGAGCTGGAGAGAATGATCGGTATCTTCCCGGTTGAGGAGTCTGACGGCCTCCAGGCGGCCGTCGAGGAAGGTATCGACGTCGGGACGGAGGGCATTGACAGCGTCCGCGAACACGCAGACGAGTTCGACATCGTCTTCGAGGCGACAACCTCCCACGTTCACGAGGAGAACGCTCCCGTCTACGAGGAACTCGGTCTGTTCGCTATCGACCTGACGCCCGCGGCGGTCGGGCCGTACACTGTCCCTGCGGTCAATATCGACGACGTTGTCGGCCAGACGAACAACATCAATATGGTCACGTGTGGTGGGCAGGCGACGATTCCACTCGTCCACGCTGTCGACCGTGTGGCTGACGTCGAGTACGCCGAAATGATTTCACATATCGCCTCGAAGAGCGCCGGTCCGGGCACGCGCAGGAACATTGACTCCTTCACGACGACGACCGCCGCTGGCCTAGAGCAGGTTGGCGGCGCCGAGGAAGGGAAAGCCATTATCACGCTCAACCCGGCTGAGCCGCCCATCATGATGCGGAACACAGTACACACTCAGGTTCACGAAGACGCCGACATCGACGCAGTTCGAGACTCGATCCAACGAATGGAATCCGAGATCCAGACGTACGTCCCCGGCTACGAGGTCACAATGGAGCCGGAAGTCAAAACCGGAGATGACGTCGCCTTCGACCTCGGGGATACGGTGATTCTCACGACAATGCTGGAAGTCGAAGGGGAAGGGCAACATCTCCCACCGTACGCCGGCAACCTCGATATCATGACGAGTGCTGCGCTGGGTGCCGCCGAACGTGTCGCGACGGATTACATGGAGTCCGGTGCTGTCGAGGAGGTGGCCCATGACTGACCGCGAGGTCCGCATGGTCGACATGACGCTCCGGGATGGCATGCACGCCGTCGACCACTCCTTCACGCCCGAGCAGATGGCAGAGGTAGCCGGAGCGCTCGACGAGGCGAATATGGACGTCGTGGAAGTCTCCCACGGCGACGGCATGGGGGGTTCCTCCATCAACTACGGCTTCTCCGCGGCCAGCACCGAGGAGTACCTCGACGCCGTGGCGCCGGAGCTCTCGAACTCGAAACTCTCCGTGCTCCTTCTCCCGGGAATCGGGACCGTCGAGGAGTTGGAGGTGGCCGCCGAACGCGGCGCCGACATGTGTCGGCTTGCAACCCACGTCACCGAAGCCGACGTCTCCCAGGAGCACTTCGAGTACGTTACGGACCTCGGTCTGGAGGCCAACGGCCTGCTGATGCTTTCACACATGGCGCCCCCCGAGACGGTCCTGGAGCAAGCCAAGCTCATGGAAGAGTACGGCGCCGACGCCGTTTACGTCATGGACTCGGCCGGCGCAATGCTTCCCTCGGACGTTCGCGAGCGCGTCAGTCTGCTCGTCGACGAACTCGACATCGATGTTGGCTTCCACGCCCACAACAACCTCGGGCTAGGCATCGGGAACACACTGGCCGCTCTCGATGAAGGCGCTGTGACGGTTGATGGCTGTCTTCGCGGTCTCGGTGCCGGGTCCGGTAATGCCCAAATCGAGGTCCTCACCGGCGTGCTAGAGAAGGCCGGCTACGACATTAACACGGACTTCTTCGGGGTCATGGACGCCGCCGAGGACGTCCTCGTTCCGATGATCTCCGACGACGAGATGCCCAAACTCGACAACGATTCTCTGTTGCTCGGATACGCCGGTGTCTACTCGTCGTTCCTCCGGCACACACGCCGCGCTGGCGAGAAGTACGGCGTCGACCCGCGTGAAATCCTCATCGAGCTCGGTCAGATGGAAGTCGTCGGCGGCCAGGAGGACCTGATCACCGACGTCGCCTCCAACCTAGCCAACGAACAGAACACAGCGGCCGAATCCGACGACTGAACTGTTCGGGAGACGAGTATCCTATCGGAGTGCCGTTTCGCCGCGTTTTGGGTGGTTCCGACCGGTTGATAGACCAGCCCAATCAAATCGGGGTAAGTGGTTGCCACAGGAACATGCGGTGCTCCACTCGACGGATTCGGGGACTTTACGTGTCGCTGTGTCCTGCTCCCAGTATGGACGTCATCCACCACGCGGTCTGGGTATCGGACATGGAGGAGACGCTCGACTTCTACGTCGACGAACTCGGTCTGGAGAAGACGAACGAGTTCGTCAGTGGCGACGGTGCGCGGAACGTCTACGTCGCCGGCGAGAGCGACGTCGAGATCCAGTTCAAACACGAGCCCGACCGGGACGTCGACTCCGACGCGGATGGCCCCTTCGACCACGTCGCTATCGCGGTCGACGACGTGGACGCCGAGCTCGAACGACTCGTCGAGAACGGGAGCGCGACGCTCGTGCGAGGGCCACTCGATTCTGAGGGGGCCGGCGCGCGGGTTGCGTTCATCGAGGACCCCGCTGGTTACGGTATCGAACTCGTCGCGGAGTTCGACTGAGGAACCGCGCTCGACGGCCGCTGGAATCCCAGAAACTATAGTCGGGCCGGTTGCACGTGTCGAATGTCCATGACAATCGACGCGTTCACTCATGCGCTGACAGAGCGATTCTTCGACACCCTGACCTCCGAGTACGAGTTCTCGGGGCTGAGCGGCCGCCCGGCCTTCCTCTGGGACATGGAGCAGCGCCTCGAAGACATGGAGGAGTACGGCATCGACAAGCAGGTCGTCTCGATGGCGCCGCTGCCGTTCTGGAAGGGGCTCTCCGACGAGGACGCTCTCGAAATCACCCGCCTCGCGAACGACGAGATCCAGCGTCTGGCGGACGAGTATCCCGACTCGATCATCCCAGTCGGCACGGTTCCGAAGGTGACCGACGACCTGATGGCCGAGTTCGAGCGCTGCAGCGACGACCTCGATCTGGCCGGCGTCCAGATCTTCTCGAACATCGACGGCGAACCCCTCGACCGGCCGCAGTTCGAGCCGCTGTTCGAGACGGCCGAGCGCACGGACACGCCCCTGTGGCTCCACCCGCAGCTCCACGACTGGTACGGGTGGGCGAGCGAGTACATGGACCACCGCCTGTTCGGGTGGCCGTTCGACACCACCCTCGCCATGTCCCGGCTGGTCTTCGGCGGCATCACTCGGAAGTACGACTTCGATCTGGTCACCCACCACGGTGGCGGCATGGTGCCGTTCTTCAGCGGTCGCATCGACACGTTCTATGAGACGCGCAAGCAGTATCCCGAGAACTACGCCGACACACACCTGCCAGACTTCGACAAACCCCCCAGCGAGCACTTCGCGGAGTTCCACGCCGACACGGCCTTGGGTGGCGCCGTCGCCCCTCACGAGTGCGCTCACGACTTCTTCGACGACACGCTGGTCTTCGGCACGGACTACCCCTTCGGCCCCGACCGGGGTCGTGCCGGCATTGAGAGCGGTCTGGCGGCCGTCGAAGCGATGGATGTCGATTCGGCGACTCGGGCGGACATCCGTTCCGGGAACCTTCTCTCCCTCATCGACTGACAGGACTGGCCCGCTTGTGCCGGCTGTCACCACTCCCACCCTCGCGGCTCACGCGGTCCGTTCGGACCAGAGGAACGTGAAGACGGGCCGGCCCGTGACACAGTGGTTCCCAAACATCTATTATCATGTGGAATCCAGTCGAATATGATTGCCAATGGAGCAATTACAAGAGCCAGCCTTCGCAGAGAGCCACGGCCGCAGCCAGCACGTAATCGACGCGACGGGTGATGGAACGTGACCGCACCGCAGGCACCGGTCGCGAAACTCGGACATGTCGCCGCACAGACGCCGGACCTCGAGGAGTCCATCTGGTTCTTCCGCGACGTCATGGGGTTCCAGCTGACAGAGCGAGAGGGCGACACGGCGTACTTCCGCGGAATGCGGGACTGGGAGCACCACACACTCGCCATCACCGAGACCGGCGGGACGGGCGTCGACCACATCGCGTTCCGCACTGTCAGCCCCGAGGCGCTCGAGGAAATCGCGGACTCGCTGGAAGCCGACGGCCACGACGTGACCCGCGTCCCCGCCGGCGAGGAGACCGGACAGGGCGAGGCGATTCGCGTCGAGAAGTTCGGCCACCCCTACGAGTTCTACTACGATGTCGACAAGCCCGACGCGCCGGAGGGCAAGCGGTCGAGGCTCAAGAACCGAGTGTACGGCGAGCAGCACGGCAACCGCATTTCGCCACGCCGCATCGACCACGCGCACGTCCAGGACTGCGTCTCCCCCGAGCACGCCGAGTGGCTACAGGAGGACCTCGGGTTCCAAGTCAACGAACAGTACCGGACGAACGACGGCGACCTCTGGGGCTGGTGGTTCTCCGTCACGGCGCTTCCCCACGACTTCGCGATTCACCGCCTCGAAGAGGGGGAGCCGCCGATGTTCGACCACGTCTCGTACCACGTCGACAGCCTGCAGGACCTCTGGACCGCCGCTGACATCCTCGCGGAGCACGGTATCGAACCGGACGGCGGCCCCGGCAAGCACGCGATTACGCGTGCGGACTTCCTCTACGTCTCCGACCCGGCCAGCGGAGTGACAATCGAACTGTTCGCGGGGCCGGGGTACCTGAACTTCGAGCCCGACTGGGAGCCCATCGAGTGGACCGAAGACGAGATAGGTGGCGAAACCTCCCACCAGTGGATCGGCGAGGGCCCCGGCTGGGAAGGACTCGCCTACCCCGACGACGAGTAGCACGGACTGACAGTCATTTTCAACTTCACTGGTCCCCTCACGGGGAATCCCGGGAAAATTTGACGGCGGCTAATACGCCGCTAGAGCGGCTACTCCTGCGGTTCGTTCCGGGTAGTGGAGAATACGTAATGGAATGTGGTCATTACGGTCCGTTTTCTGGTCGCTCTTGGCCGGTAGCGGACCACGTATGGGGTGCCCACTCTCGTCATGACACCCTGCTCGGTGTCGTCGGTGTCGCGACGTTGTGCGAACCCAGCGCCGAGAGTTCGTCCTGCCCATCCAAATCTATATCCGAATACTGTCTGAACAATCATGTAGGTATGTCGATGGACATCCAAGCCGCGATCGTGCGAGAGGAAGGCGGATCGTTCGAGATTGAGAACGTGGAACTCGAAGAGCCACAGCCCGACGAAGTCCTCGTTCGCGTCGTCGGTGCCGGCGTCTGCCACACCGATATGATCGTCCGCGATCAGTTGTATCCGACGCCACTTCCGGCGGTACTCGGACACGAAGGCTCCGGCGTCGTCGAAAAGGTCGGAGCAAACGTCACACAAGTCGAACCCGGCGATAACGTCGTCATGAGCTTCGACTACGACGACACCTGTCCGAGCTGTCGGGACGGACACCCCGCGTTCTGCGCCTCGTTCTTTGAACACAATTTCAGCGGCGCCCGGCCATCCGACGAGACCTCACCGATCTCACAGGACGGCGACCGCATCAGCGGTCGCTTCTTCGGCCAGTCCTCGTTCGCGACGCATGCGATCGCAACCGAGCGAAACGTCGTCCCCGTCGAAGATGACGTCCCGCTAGAGCTACTCGGTCCGCTCGGCTGTGGCATCCAGACCGGCGCCGGCGGCGTGATCAACTCACTCAATCCGCAGGCTGGCTCTTCGATTGCCATCTTCGGCGCAGGCTCGGTCGGCCTATCAGCCGTCATGGCCGCCGACATCAAAGGCTGCACCGACATTATCTCCGTCGACCTCAAAGAAAACCGACTCGCGAAGGCCGACGACCTCGGCGCAACACGAACCCTGAACCCCGAGGACGTCGATGACATCGTCGAGACGCTACAGGACGAGTATGGCGGCGTCGACTACGCCCTCGAAACCACGGGTGTACCGGCCGTTGCCCAGCAAGCCACCGACGCACTCACACAGCGCGGCACAGTCGGTATCATCGGCGCGCCAGCCCTCGGCACCGAGGCCAGCTACGACGTCAACGACCTCATCCTGAACGGACGAAGCATCACCGGCATCGTCGAGGGAGACTCTGACCCCCAGCAGTTCATCCCCGACCTCATCGAACTCTACCGACAGGGGAAATTCCCCTTCGACGACCTCATCACCTACTACGACTTTGACGAGATTGAACAGGCAATCGCAGACTCCGAGAGCGGGGAAACAATCAAACCCGTCCTCCGCGTGAGCGACAAATAGCCCGGGTTCACCGAGGCACTCTGTAGTTCTGACCGCTGGTCCGCGTTTTTCACTGCGAAAGCGCGGGAACGGTGGGTCAGTATGTGTGCGTATCGACCACCGTGGTCAGTGCCCCCACTTAGGAATCGGTCTGATAAAGATAGAGGGCAGAGACGAGCAGCACGACTTCCACCGATTTCGCCCACACGGCGTTCCAGTTAATTCCGCCGCGCATCTGGAACGCTGCAAAGAAGCCTTCGAAGCCCCCAAAGAAGAAGAAAGCGAGGACGGTGATGAGAGCGTATGCGGCAGCGACAAGGTAGAGTTCGCGCCGCCAGTAGCGTGTGAAGTACAGAAGAACACCACCGAGGTAGCCGAGTCCGTTTAGTATGAATAGAACTCCTAACGTTTGACTGAATCCCATAAATCTCGGCCCGAGCACCAGGTGAATCACCGCAGTAACCACCGCTGCGACAACGGCGATGTATCCGACTGGACGGGAGGGCGGTCTAACGAGCGATTCGTTTTCTTCTGCAGCTGTAGCCATAGTTATCTGTACTTGTGATATCGATAAAAATGTTAGGCCGGTTCCTGACTTTGGAAAACCAACAAGCAATACGTTCTTCCTCGGTTGAATCGTACTTCGGGCCGCTGTCAGCCATATGCAATATTTTCTATCGGAGGGCTAATTACAATTTCTTCAGCTGCATCTGGCTGGACTACCACTTTCGAATACTGTTCCTATTTTTGGTATTTTCTGTGTCCAACGCGCTCGTTCGACTGTACATATTGGGTCCACGAGGCAGATTTACGACCCGAAGATGGCCGGCCACCGGACCGCGTTGCGGTCGACGAGACCGTACCTCAACTCACTGATGAGCAGTATCGGCTGTACGCCGCTGTCGAACCAGAAATGAACAAAATTCTCTATAAATGCCGAAAACGACCACTATGGCGGTTCTCACTCTTTCGTTTCGTGCCGAGCATAGCGAGAAACACGACGTCGACGGCGCCGTGTTTCCCGTTGATGGCTTACGCTCATTACAAGATGCGTGTCACCGGTATGGCTACGATTTCGGATACGAAAAACATAGAATCGGAACGCTGCCGAACGTGTATTCAGAGAAGGAAAACGCCGAAGTATATGTTTCTCGAACTGTTTCAGTAACGCCGAAGCAGAAACAGTTGAAGTGGCCCAGATCTTTCAGCTTCGGATGGAACCAGCTTATCTGAACACGATGGTTTGTAGCGACCGGCTCGGGGACTCACGTAGCGGAGTAACCAACAATCGACCCCTCTCGCCCAGTTCTGTTGGTTAACCGCGTCGCCTGGGACGGTGGTCTACGCGTCGGTGAGCTCGTCGACGACTTAATAATAACCAGACTGGTTAGAAACACAGATATTATTATACTTGCAGACAGATTTAATAACACAGATGGTCCAATTCACGCGGCGACGAGTGCTCCGAGGTGCAGGCACAACTGCAATTGCTGCAGCGGGACTCACCGGCTGTCTCGGGCGAGAGAGTGGCTCGCTCGACTCCCTGACCGTCGCTTACGTCCCGATTTACCCGAACATGCAACACTACGTGATGGAACAGGAGGGCTACTACGAGAACGTCCCCGCGGGCGTCACCGTCGAGCGATTCAGCTCGGGGCCGAGCGTCGTCAAGGCCTTCGCGAGCGGCGACGTCGACGTCGCGCACTTCGGCATTACCCCGGCGATGGTCCTCGTCGACAGGGGCACGGACGCAGGCGTCCTTGCGGCGAATTCGAGAGACAGCTTCAAGATTATCGGGACGACCGAACTCGCCGACCGCTACGAACAGGAGGGGGCGGCCACGTTCGAACACTTCAAGGAAGCGCATGGTCGGAAGGTACGGTTCGGTGCACCACCGGACGGGAGCGTTCCCGATATCGTCCTCCGGTACTGGATTCAGGAGGAGCTCGCAGTCGGTAAGACGGAGTCCGTCATCAACAAGTCGAAGGTCCCGCCGGCGAAGGCGGTCCAGACCATTCAGTCGGGCGACATCGACGCCACGATCGTCCAGGAACCGTTCGCAACCACTATCGGCCGAGAGGACGGCTTCAGCGAACTTGACTGGTCCGGGAACATCTTGGAGAACCACCCGGTCACAGTGCTGTTCGCGAACCAGCGGGTGCTCGACGATAGCGAGCTCGCACAATCACTGGTCGAACAGCACGTGGCCGCGACCGAGTTCACCGAGTCCTCGCCGGACGCAGCCGCAGCCCACGCCGCGTCCGTAATCGACTCCGGCGTGAGCGATGACCTCGCGACGGCCGCCATGGACTCGAAGGCATCCGAGTTCATCTCGAACCCACACAGAATCACCGACCAGGCCGCAACGATGGGCGAGTTCGCCTCGAACGCCGGCAACATCGAAGAACCGATTGCGACCGAGAGCCTGTTCGCGACCGAGCCCTACGACGCCAGCCAGAGATGAGCACGCGTACTAACTCCAGTTCCGACACCGTCTTTACCGGAAGCTTCGAGGGAGACCTTCGCCGGTATCTGCGCGGCCTGGGTGGACTCTTGGCGTTCCTCCTCGTGTGGTGGGTCGGCGCAGTGACGACCCAGCCCACGTATCTGGTCCCGGGGCCCCTCGAGTCGGCGTACGCCTTCGTCGACCTGTTCGCAACTTCGACTGCGATTGTCGTCCCCATCTTGGGGGCAACTCTTGTACTGCCGACAGGCATCGCACACCTCGCACAGACGCTGTTCCACTACGTGCCGGGGCTCCTCCTCGGCGCACTCTGTGGCATCAGTTTCGGCCTTGCGATGGGCTGGAACGGTACGTTCGACGACTGGTTGCGGCCGCTCGTCCGGGTACTACGGCCGATTCCGCCGCTCGCGTGGGTCGTCTTCGCCATCGTCTGGTTCGGCATCCATCACACCGGCGCGGCGTTCATCGTCTTCGTCGGCGCGTTCTGGATCAACTTCTACGGCGCCTACGGTGGCGTGGAAGGGGTTTCGAGCGAGCTGACCGACGCCGCGTCGACGCTCGGTGTGGAACGCGATCTCTCAATGCTGAAACTCGTCGCGCTCCCCAGCGCCGCGCCCCAGGTGCTGACGGGATTCCGAACGAGCATCGGCCGGTGCTGGATGATCGTCGTAGGCGCTGAGCTGTTCGGCGCACCGGGCGTCGGCTACGAGATTATCAACGCCTCGAACAACCTCGCGATGGCCACCAGTGTCGCGTACATGTTCGTAATCAGCCTCGCGTTCCTCTGTATGGATGTCGGATTTCGACTCGTCGAACGGAGGGTGCTCGCGTGGCGATGAGCGAGCAATCATCTACGGAGTCCGAGGAGGTGCCCAGCGAGAAGATTACTGTTCGGAACGTCAGCAAGGCGTACGGGTCGACGCAAGCGCTCGCTGACGTCTCGTTTTCGGTGTCGGAGGGCGAGTTCTGCTGTGTCGTCGGACCGTCCGGCTGTGGAAAGACCACACTGTTGCGAGCGATTGCGGGACTCGACGACCCGGACAGTGGATCGGTCCTTGTCGGCCAAGAACCGGTCACTGAACCCGGTCTCGACCGGGGCATGGTCTTCCAGGAGTACGCCCTGTTCCCGTGGCGGACCGTCCGGGGGAACGTCCGGTTCGGCCTCGACCGGCCCGCGTGTGAGTGTGCGGACTGCGAGGCGCGAGTTCGGGAGCTTGTCGACCTCGTCGGGCTCGAGGAGTTCGAGGACGCGTATCCGAAGGAGCTGTCCGGCGGCATGAAACAGCGCGTCGGCATCGCTCGCGCACTCGCTCCGGACCCGGAGATTCTCCTGCTGGACGAGCCGTTCGGGAGCGTGGACGCGCGGACCCGCGACCGCTTGCACGCCGAACTACTGGATATCTGGGCCCAGACCGAACAGACGGTCGTGTTCGTCACGCACGACATCGACGAGGCGGTGACGCTGGCCGACCGGGTCGTCGTGATGGACGCAGACCCGGGAGCCGTACAGTCGACCGTCTCCATCGACATAGAGCGGCCGCGCGAGCGAACAGCCCACGAGTTCGTCGACTACGTGGCCCGCATCAGGGACGAACTCGGGAGCCCGGTCGATGGGAGCGTCTGACGAGGTCGACCGAGAATGTTGAGTACAGCGGCTTCTCTCAGTGTATCGGGCTACACCTGACCGTGCGCGATGATGCTCAGCATTCGGATATACAGGGCAGAAATATCACTTTTGGATATTACTTCTCTTCCTGATAATCTAGGCGACTACTGCACTCGAAAACCCATCCACGATTGGGCCGGGAAAACTAACCCATAGCTAGATAGCGGCAAATCACCGAATCATCTCGCGGGTAACGAAACCGAGATTCGAATCACTTACGAGCAGTTCTGGCTGTACGCTGCCGCGAATCCGAAAGCGACCGAAACGCACCATATTCGGCTGTCTTCGACCACTCCAACTGCCCGCATGGAGATATCTCTTGCAGAACTTCGGCAAAGGACGATGTCGAAACCGCCGTGTCTCTCGCCGATGGAGTGAACTACCTCCGATGGGAACTCCAGCGAACCGGACTCCGATTTCAGACAGAAACCGGAACGCCGCCGATATATCGTTTCTAAGGTAAAACGTGGAATCCTCATGTTTCCATACAGTTACAGCCACGTCGAACAGACACAGATGATAAGCGGCGACAGAGATTCGCTCACTAACACAACACTCCAAACGAACCACCGTCCTGCGTGTAGCTATACAGAGAGACGGACGCCACCACAGCGTATCGAGGTCGTGTGGCCCCGATACCGGGCCATTACCGGTAGCCAACGCGGTTCGGTTCCACTTACAGGCGAGGAGCGAAGGTCGGCGATGGTACTCGATGCGTCGAAGCCGTGAGGCGGATGTGGTCGAGCTGTCGATATATGCTGTCACGATTCCGAGACAGGCGCTCTCGGCGGCGGTACGGATGGACTGACAACGGGGGGATTAAGTGACTGGTTCACACAGGTCAACCCACATGAGCGACGACGAAAGCCCTACCGCCACAGACGGTGGCACCCAGCTCGCCCCCACCGCCAGCGACGCCAGAGCGGACTACGACTACGTCGGGGGGTCGGTAGCGCGTCCGGGCCTCGTCTCCGACCTCGAGTCGAGGGTCGACGGCGAGGTGCGGTTTGACACCTACACCCGCCAGCTGTACGCGACGGACGCCAGCGCCTACGAGGTGACGCCTATCGGCGTGGTCTTCCCCACCTCGACGGCCGACGTTGCGAGCGTCGTCTCGTACTGTTCCGCGCGGGAGATTCCGGTCCTCCCGCGGGGTGGCGGGACGAGTCTCGCGGGTCAGACCGTCAACGAGGCGGTCGTACTGGATTTCACCCGACACATGGACGCCGTATTGTCGCTGGATGCCGAAAGTCGGGAAGCCCGAGTCCAGGGCGGGACGGTGCTCGCGGACCTGAACGACCGGGCCGCCGAACACGGCCTCACCTTCGGCCCGGACCCTGCGGCCGGCAACCGGAGCGCCATCGGCGGTGCCATCGGGAACAACTCGACGGGGGCGCACTCGCTCGTCTACGAGAAGACCGACCACTACGTCGAAGAGTGCGAGGTCGTCCTCGCCGACGGCACTGTCACAACCTTCGGCGAGGTGTCGGTCGAGACGCTCAGGGACCGCGCTGACCCCGCGAGCGACGACCTCGAAGCCCGCATCGCGGCGGGCGTCCTCTCGCTGCTCGACGAGCACGCCGAGGAGATAGACGACCGCTACCCCGAACTCAAGCGGAACGTCTCCGGGTACAACCTCGACCGGCTGGTCGCCGAGTACGAGGGCGAGTACGGAGAGGAAGGGACGATAAACCTCGCTCGGCTGCTCGCCGGAAGCGAAGGCACGCTGGCCGTCGTCACCGAGGCGACGGTCTCGCTCGAACCCCTCCCCGAGACCAAATCGGTCGCCTTGCTGACCTACGACAGCGTCGTGGAAGCGGTCAGCGACGTGCAACACGTCCTCGACCACGACCCGGCGGCGGTCGAACTCATCGACGACGTGCTCATCGACCTCGCGTCCGACACGACGGAGTTTGCCGACATAGCTGGGCGGCTCCCGAACCGGACGCGGGCCGCGCTGCTGGTGGAGTTCTACGCCGAGGACGACGACCACGGCCGCGAGCAAGTGGCGGGGCTGCTGGCCGACCGCCTGCCCGACGACGGGGACGAGGCAGCGACGGACAGTGACCGCTACGCGTTCGACGCGCTGGAGGCCTACGACGCCGCCGAGCGCGAGGAGATATGGAAGCTCCGCAAGTCTGGGCTCCCCATTTTGCTCGGCCGGACGAGCGACGAGAAACACATCAGCTTCCTCGAGGACTGCGCTATCCCGCCGGAACACCTGCCGGAGTTCGTCAGCGAGTTCCAGGACATACTCGAAGCGAACGACACGTTCGCCGCGTTCTACGCGCACGCGGGGCCGGGCGTCCTCCACGTTCGTCCGCTCGTGAACACGAAGTCACAGACGGACCTCGATGCGATGGAGAACATCGGCGAGGCCGTCACCGACCTCGTCGTGGAGTTCGGCGGCTCGGTGTCGGGCGAACACGGCGACGGCCGCGCCCGCACCCAGTGGAACCGGAAACTGTACGGTGAGCGGCTCTGGGAGGCCTTCCGGGACCTGAAGACGGCCTTCGACCCCGACTGGCTCCTCAACCCGGGGCAGGTCTGCGGGGACGTCTCGATGACGGAGAACCTGCGTTTCGACCCCGACTACGAGTTCGACGCCGGCTTCGACTCGGCGCTTTCCTGGGACAACGAGAACGGCATGCAGGGGATGGTCGAGCTCTGCCACGGCTGTGGCGGCTGTCGCACCCAGCAGTCCGAGGGGGGCGTGATGTGCCCGACGTTCCGGGCGGCGGACGAGGAGGTCACGTCGACCCGGGGCCGCGCGAACATGCTCCGCCAGGCGATGAGCGGTGACCTGCCCGACGACCCGACCGACGACGAGTTCATCAGCGAGGTGATGGACCTCTGTATCGGCTGTAAGGGGTGCGCCCACGACTGCCCGAGCGAGGTTGACATGGCGAAGCTCAAAGTCGAAGTCGAACACGCCCACCACCAGGAACACGGTTCCAGTCTCCGCGAACGGGTGTTTGCCAACGTCGACACGCTCGCCCGCGTCGGGAGCGCGCTGGCGCCGCTCTCGAACCTCGGCCCGAAGCTCCCGGGCGCACGGACAGTGATGGAGAAGACGCTCGGCATCGCCAGCGAGCGCTCGCTCCCGACCTTCGAGCGCGAGAGCTTGCAGGACTGGTTCGCGGACCGGGGCCCGAAAGTTCCGGAGCGTGACGCCGACCGGAAGGCAGTCCTGTTCCCCGACACGTACACCAACTTCAGCCACCCCGAAGTCGGGAAGGCCGCGGTCCGGGTCCTCGAAGCGGCGAACGTCCACGTCGAGCTGGCCGAAGTGACCGACAGCGGGCGCCCGTCGTACTCGAAGGGGTTCGTCGACGCCACACGTGAGACGGCCACAGAGGCTGTCGAGGAACTCGCCCCGCGCGTCGCGGACGGGTGGGACGTCGTGGTCGTGGAACCCAGCGACGCGGTGATGCTCCAGTCGGACTATCTGGACTTGCTCGACGGCGACGAGGCGTCGTCGGTCGCGGCCAACAGCTACGGGGTCTGTGAGTATCTGGACACGTTCCGCTTGGACGACGGGCTGACGGTCGACGCCCCCGGCCGCTCCCTGGCCTACCACGGTCACTGTCACCAGAAGGCGACCAAGAAGGACCACCACGCCGTCGGTGTCCTGCGGCGGGCCGGCTACGAGGTCGACCCGCTCGACTCGGGCTGCTGTGGCATGGCCGGCAGTTTCGGCTACGAGAGCGAGCACCACGCGATGAGTATGGCTATCGGTGACACCCTCGAAGGGCAGGTGGACGGGAGCGAGGCGGAGGCCGTCGTCGCGCCCGGCGCCTCCTGTCGGACCCAACTTTCCGACCTCGACGTCGACACCGAGGGGGCTTTCGCCGGCGTCGACCGCGACGGACCGCCGACGCCGATAGAGGCGCTCGAGGCGGCCGTCGTCGGACCCGACCGCTGACTGCACTGCCGGCGGCGTTCGTTTCCCTGGGGGCCGACGGGCCGCGCCGATAACACCGGTGTCACCAAACCTTCATAGTCTTTTCACGGCATGTTTTGGTATGGCACAAGATAGCCTGTCCCGGTACAGTATCGACGCCGACTGGAGCGACCACTACATCGGCGGCGAGTGGCGCGGCAGCGACAGCGGGGAGACCATGGCGGTAATGGACCCTTCGACCCGTGAGACGGTGACCGAAGTGCCCCGTGGTACCGAAGCGGACGTGGACGCGGCGTACGAAGCGGCGGCCGCCGCACAGACGGAGTGGGGACAGACACCGCCGGCCCGCCGGGAGGAGCTCGTCCGGAACCTCCTGGGGACGATGGACGAACACAGCGAGGAGATTGTCGAGCTACTGGCCACGGAAGCCGGGCAGATCGAGGGGATGGGCGAGACGTCCGTCCACCTCGCCGAGGACCAGATAGCCGAGGCCGCGACCCTGCCACGGCGGATGAAAGGGGAACACGCCGCCTCGAACATCCCCGGGAAGGAGAACATCGTCCAGCGTGAGCCCCAGGGCGTCGTGACGGTCATCTCGCCGTGGAACTTCCCGCTGAACCTCTCGGCGCGGGCCATCGCCCCGGCCGTCGCCGCGGGCAACACCGTGGTCGTAAAGCCCGCGAGCAACACGCCGGTCGTGGGCGGGCTGCTGTTCGCCCGGCTGTTCGAGGACGCGGGCTTCCCCGACGGCGTCATCAACGTCGTCACCGGCCAGGGCTCGGAAATCGGCGACGCCGTCGCCAGCCACGACGAGAGCGACGTGGTCGCCTTTACCGGGTCGACCGAGGTCGGCCGGCGCGTCGCCGCCGCGGCCGGCGAGAACCTCGCCGAGGCCGCGATGGAGCTGGGCGGGAACAACGCCCACATCGTCACGGCCGACGCGGACCTCGACCAGGCAGTCGACGCGGGCGTGTTCGGCTCGTTCGCCCACCAGGGACAGGTCTGTATCTCCATCAACCGCCACCTCGTCCACGAGGACGTCTACGACGAGTACGTCGAGCAGGTGCGCGAGCGAGCCGAGAACCTCCCGGCCGGGAGCGCCCACGACCACGTCGTCGTCGGCCCCATCATCAACGAGTCACAGCGCGACCAGATTCTGGACTACGTCGAACGGACCGTCGAGGCCGGCGCGACGCTGGAGACCGGCGGCGACACTGTCGACGTGGACGGGGTCGAGGATTCCCTGGTCGTCGAACCGACCGTCCTCTCGGACGTGACAAACGACATGGCGGCGGCGTGCAACGAGCACTTCGGCCCGGTCGTCCCGGTCATCCCGTTCTCGGACGTCGACGAGGCCGTCGAGCTGGCGAACGACACCGAGTTCGGCCTGTCGGGCTCGGTCCACGCGGGCGACGTGGGCGCGGGCAAACGCATCGCCCAGCGGCTGGAGACGGGGATGGTCCACGTCAACGACCAGCCGATAAACGACGAGGCACACGTCCCGTTCAGCGGGACGGGCGCGTCGGGGGTCGGCGGCTACAACACCGACGACTTCCTCGACGAGGTCACCGAGAACAAGTGGATATCGCTCCAGCACGACGACCGCGAGTTCCCGTTCTGAGAGGATGGACGGCACTGTCTGTGTCGTCGCCGGCGGCGGGAACGGCCTCGGGGAAGCGGCGGCACGCGGGCTGGCCGACCGGGGCGCGACGGTCGTGGTGGCCGACCGCGGCACGTCCGTCGCCGGCGAGGGGAGCGACCCGTCGGTCCCCGAGCGAGTCGCGTCGGACATCCGCGAGGCCGGCGGCGAGGCGACGGCCCATCACTGCGACGTGAGCGACTTCGACGACGCCGACGGACTCGTCGAGGAGACCGTCGCGGAACATGGCCGTCTCGACTTCGTCGCGAACTTCGCGGGCATCCTCCGGGACGGCATGAGCTACAAGCTCGACCCGGAGGACTGGGAAGCCGTCGTCGAGACGAACCTCACCGGCCAGTTCGCCCCCCTCCGAGCGGCGTGTGCACACTGGCGGGACGCGAGCGAAGACGGGGGGTTCGACCGCCAGCGCTCCTACCTCGCGGTCAGCGCGGGGGCCGCTCGCGGGAACCTCGGCCAGGCGAACTACGCCGCCGCGAAGGCCGGCGTCCTCGGGATGGTCCGGTCGGTGTCGACGGAGATGTACCGGTCCGACGTTCGGGTCAACGCGCTGGTCCCGAACGGGTACACGCGGATGACCGAGACGGTCCCCGAGGAACACCGCCCGTACACGCGCGAGGAGATGCCCCCGGAGAAGGTGGCGCCGATGGTGGCCTACCTCGCGAGCGAGGCGGCCGAGGACGTGACCGGCTGTACGCTCTACGCCGGCGGCGACCGCGTGGGCGTCCTCTCGGACCCGTCGATGGCCGCCGTCGGCGTCGAACCCGACGGCTGGAGCCTCGAGTCGCTGACCGAGCACTTCGCGGAGGACGTGGCCGCCGACGTCGAGCTGACGCGGACGGAGACGCATTTCTGACACCGGTGGCTGTAGGTGGTACAGCCATCAGTACGAGTGCGGGCCGCGGCGGACCGCTCCCGCCGCAGTCGCTCCGACCGGACAGAAGGGCATCTTTTATCATGGTCTCGGACGATGATTCGTCTATGAGATTCGTCCGCTACGACGACGACCAGCTCGGTTTGCTCACAGACGACGGTTCCGGTATCATCGCGCTGAACGACCGGCTCGGCATCGAGGCCGACGAGCCGCTCGTCGAGTACATCGACGGGGAGTACGACGCGAGCGAGTACGCGGACGCCGACGCCGACGTCGACGTAGCCGACGTGGAGATCGGCTCGCCCGTGGGCCGACCCGGGAAGGTCATCGCCGCGCCGCTGAACTACGAGAACCACATCGAGGAGGCGCTGTCGGACCGCGATATCACCACCGAAGAGTGGTTCTCCATCAAGGACAAGGGCTACTTCCTGAAGGCCCCCTCCAGCGTCGTCGGCCCTGACCACGGTATCGAGCTCCCCTTCACCGACCGACGGACCGACCACGAGGTCGAACTCGCGTTCGTCATGGAGGGCGACATCAAGGACGTCCCCGCCGAGGAGGCGTGGGACCACATCTTCGGCTACACCATCCTGCTGGATATCTCGCTTCGCGGGGACCAGGACCGCTCGAACCGGAAGTCCTACGACACCTTCACCGTCATCGGCCCGTGCGTGACGACGGCCGACGAGATCGACGACCCCCAGGACCTCCAGATGGAGCTGGAGCTCAACGGCGACCGCCGCCAGTACGAGAACACCGGCGACATGGTGTACACGTGTGCCGATATCGTTCAGTACGCCTCGCTCGGGGCCACGCTGGAGACGGGCGACGTCATCACCACCGGGACGCCCGAGGGCGTCAGCGAGCTCTCGGACGGCGACACCATCGACGCGGAGATCGAGTCCGTCGGGTCGATGACCGTCGACGTCACGGGGCGCGACGTGAGCTACGCCGAAGCCGACGTGCAGAAGGGCGGTCAGGAGTAACGCAGTCCGGCCGCGGTCACTCGTTCACTTCTCTGCGGTTCGAACGTTCGAAAGTGGCGACGCCGCTTACTGAGGAGGGGTAGGCTTAAGAAAACCGCCCACAAACCACATGATAATCGATGGCACTCCTCGAAGTCGACTCGATAGACGTGTCGTACGGGAACGTACAGGTGCTGTGGGACGTCAGCCTCTCCGTCGAACGCGGCGAGACGGTCGCGCTCCTGGGCGCGAACGGGGCGGGCAAGACGACCACGCTCAAGAGCATCTGTGGCGATCTGACGCCGACCGCCGGGGAAATCCGGTACAAGGGCGAGAACATCGGCGGGATGCCCTTCGAGGACGTCGTCGAGAAGGGCATCGCGCACGTCCCGGAGGGCCGGGAGATATTCACGGACAGCAGTATCCGTGAGAACCTCGAACTCGGTGCGTACATCGACCGTAGCAAGATGGAGGAACAACTGGCAGAGGTGTACGAGATCTTCCCCCGACTGGAGGAGCGGTCCGACCAGCGTGCGGGGACGCTCTCGGGCGGCGAACAGCAGATGCTCGCCATCGGTCGCGGCCTGATGAGCGACCCCGACCTGCTGTTGCTCGACGAGGCGAGCCTCGGCCTCGCGCCCGTCCTGGTCGACGACGTGTTCGAGGCCATCGAGCGCATCAACGAGCAGGGGACGACGGTGCTCCTGGTCGAACAGGACATCTACAACGCCTTGCGGGTGGCCGACCGCGGCTACGTCATCAAGACGGGGAAGATGACGCTCTCGGGAACGGCCGCGGAACTCGCCGAGGACGAACGCGTCGCGGAGTCGTACCTCGGGGCCTGATACCTGTAACGAACTGACGGACTTCGCCACCAGCGGGTGGCGAATACTTTCGGAACGTACAGCCACCAGTACGAGGCGAGTTATTGTCGCTATCTCCGGCCTGAGGCCGACCAAAACCGGCAGGTCGCTACACGAACCTGTCCGAGTCCGAGAACGACAGTGCCGAAGTTCGTTTTGCGAACGCTGCGAAGTGACCCGACCGGGGGACCGGTCAGTCCTCGTCGGTGACTACGTCGGGGTCCCCGTCCGGTGTCGCGTCAGCGGCGTGGGGGTCCGCTCCGCCCGCGTCGACGTCGGTGACGAGGTAGTCCTGTGCGAGGCCGTACAGGCCCTGCGGGAGGTAGATGATGAAGAGGATGATGAGCGCCCCCTCGACGGTCGTCGCGACGCTCCCGACGATAGCGGCCAGTCCGGTATCGAGCAGGAGGAACAGCCCCGCGCCGAGGACCGGCCCGGCGAACGTCCCCATCCCGCCCAGGATGACGATGACCAGCGAATCGATGGTCCACGTCACCGCGAGCGTCGACTGCGGGTTGATGTACAGCGTGTAGTGGCCGTACAGGCCGCCCGCCAGCCCCGCGAAGAACGAGGAGACGACGAAGGCGTACATCTTGTACTTCAGCGGGTTGACGCCGAGACTGGACGCGGCCTCCTCGTCGTCGTGGATGGCCTTCATCCCGAGCCCGCCCGCGCCGCTGACGATGCGGTAGGTCACGGCGATGGTGAGAATCGTCGCGACCAGCGTCAGGAGGAACATTACGTCCCCGTGGGTGACGAACTCGTTGAGGCCGAGGTCGCCCTGCACGTAGTACCCCGTCGAGCCGCCGGTCAGCGACCGCTGGTCCAGCATCACCAGTTCGATGACCGCCGCCAGCGCGAGGGTCCCGATGGCGAAGTAGTGGCCGCTGAGCCGGAAGAGAATCGGCCCGAGCACCAGTGAGATCAGCGCGGCCGCCACGCCGCCGAGGACGACAGCGACCAGTATCGGCAGCTGAATCGACGCCGGGAAGCCCGCTGCAGTGGGCGTGGTCAACCACGCGGCGATGAACGCGCCCATGCCGAAGAAGGCGGCATGTCCCAGCGATATCTGTCCGGCGTACCCCGCGAGCAGGTTCCACGAGACGCCGAGCATCACGAACACGAGCCCCGTGAGTATGAGCCCGGTCAGCGAGTCGGTCGTCACGAACGGTACCGACAGGAGCGCCAGCAAGACTACGCCGAGTATGCCCTGGAGGCGCCGGTTTGCGAGCAGCGACTCCTCGGGGTGGCGTTCGAGCAAGCTCATTCGCCACCACCACCACCGCTACCGAACAGCCCCTCGGGCTTGAGCAGCAACACACCGAGGAAGATGAGCAGGCTCACGACGTTTCGGTAGCCGCCACCGAGGTACAGCGCACCGAGGTTCTCGGAGACCCCGAGGACGACGCCGCCGACGAGGGTCCCGAGGATGCTCCCGACGCCGCCCAGCACCACGACGGCGAACGCCTTCAGCAGATACGACCAGCCGACGAAGGGGTCGATCGGGAACAGCATCGAGAGCAGCGCGCCGGCCGCACCGGCCAGTGCCGTCCCGATGCCGAGCGTGAGGACGTAGATCCGGTCGGTGTCGATACCCATGTACCGGGCTGCCGTCCTGTTCTGGGCGGTCGCACGGATGGCCTGTCCCGTCCTGGTGTACTGGAGGAACGCCCACGTCGCAGCGATGAGGACGACCGCGACGACGAACGTCACTGTCCGGGGCAGGGACAGAAAGGCAAACCCGAGGTCGATACCGCTGCCGGGGATGCCGAGGTCCGCCGTCCGGGCGTCACCGCCCAGCACCAGTTGCCCGATGTTCTGGAGGATCAGCGCGAGCCCGAACAGCACGATGATCGGCTGTTCGATGCCCTCGCCGACGACGTGTTTCAACAGCACCTTCTGGAGGACGACACCGAGGGCAAACAGCAGCCCCATCGCGATGAACATCCCGACCAGCGGCGTGATGCCCGTCGCCGCGAACACGAGTATCGCGACGTACGCGCCGACCATCAGCATATGGCCGTGAGCGAGGTTCACGATATCCATGATACCGAACACGAGCGACAGTCCCAGCGCTGCGACGGCGTAGATGCCGCCCAGGAGTATCCCGTTGACAATCGACTGTGAGATGAGCTCGCCTGCTACCATGGGTATCTAGCGCTCACTCCACGGTGGGATCGGGTACCGGAAGTCGAGGGAGCGCTCGGAGTCGGTGTTGGGGTAGGCCAGTCGCTGCGCGCCGTCCCACCACTGCCCGGTCGGTGCCGTCAGCTCGCCTTCGGCGGGGAGGCCGTTGTCCTCGAAGCCGAACTCGCCGATGACCGTCTGGAACGTCTCGCTGCGGAGCGCGCTCTGTATGTCGCCGGCCTCGATGGACCCGGCGGCTTGGACGGACTGCAGGGCGACCTGCGTGAGGTTGTACGAGCCGCCGACGTTGACCGGCATGTACTCGCCTTCCGTGTCGTACTCGCTCGTGTAGGACTCACGGAGGCGCTGGTTGCCGTTGCCCGTCAGACCGGGGACCCATCCGGGACACATCAGCGCGTACGCGCCCGCGTCCTCAAGCGCCGACCACCACGCGGACGGGTCCGCCCCGCGGACGAACTTGAGCATCTTGGGCGACCAGTTGTTCGACTGCATCTGGTTGACCGCCGTGATGCCGCCGCCGGGCGTCGGGTTCGACAGCAGCACCTCCACGTCGGCGCTCTGTGACTGGCTGATAAGCGTCGAGAAGTCCTGTGAGCCGATTTCGAACGTCTCGCGCAGGACGATGTTGTACCCTTCCTCGCCCAGGCGGTTCTCCCAGTAGTCGGCCTGCTCCTTGCCCCACCCGGAGTTGGGCTCCCAGATACCGATGCGGCTCGGTCGCTCCTCCTCGGGGATGAGGTCCAGTGTCCCGAGCGTCGACCGGGCGACGTCGCGGGACTTCGGGAACGGCGAGTATGTCCACTCGTAGTTGTCGTTCCGGTGTGGCTCCTCGTAAGCGAACGCGATGCCGAGGAACGGGAGGTTCTGGTTCTCGGCGAAGGCGCTCCCGGCGGTGACCAGCAGACTGGAGAAGCTCCCCCAGATCATGTTGACGTCGTTGTTGCTGGTCATCTGCTGGAGGTTCTGCCGAAGCGTCTGCGCGTCGCTCTCGTCGTCCTGGAGGATGAGCTCGACGTCGCGGTCGAGTTGCTCGTTCATCCTGGACTGTCCGAGCTCGTAGCCGCGTCGGAGGTCCTCTCCGAGAGAGGAGAACTGTCCCGTCTCAGGGACCGTTCCCGCTATGGTCAGTGTGTCGTCGCTGCTCTCGCCACCGAACGCACAGCCGGCGAGGCTGGCGACCGCGGCAGTTCCGGCGGTTGCTTTGAGATACGACCGACGCGTGACTGGGCTGTCGTCGCTTACCATGCTGTATATATCGATATAGATGATAGATTATAAAGATTCCCGTTAGTACAGCGATATCGCTACACCAGGGAAGTACACTGCCGGCTAGACGCTCACAAAAAATCTGCCAACCCGGGGGTAACAGGTTCCCTCAGCTTGGTACAGCCGACGGCAAAACGTGCAGGTGAGCCCCAAATCGGGTTGTCGACGTTACGACGAGGGGCTGGCTTCGGCGTAGAAGTTCATCGCTTCGAACACCGGCCGGTCGGTCATCCCGAGCAAAATCGCCTCGTCGTTGTCGGGCTCGTGGTGGTGGGTCGCGTCCGGCGGGACGACGAAGATGTCCCGTTCGCCCCACTCCAGCGCCTCGCCGTTGACGTGGGTCGCGCCCTCGCCCTCGACGACGAAGTACACTTCCGTCGTGTTGTGGAAGTGCGCGTCCGTCGCTTCCTGCAACAGCTGTGCGCGGAACGACATCGTCGGGAACAGCGGCGGCGAGCCGGTCGCGGGGTTGACGTACGAGAGGCTGTAGCCGTCGTAGGGGTCCGGGTTGTCGTTTTCCGCCCGCTGGCGAAGCGACTGGAGCATCTCGGACCACTTGAACCGGTGGGGCGGCGTCGCCTCCCGGATGCCCTCGAACGGGCCGGGGATGCCCTTGTCTTTCTTGTCCGCTTCCGGGCGCCCCTGACCGTACTGGGACTCCCAGTACCCCTGGGTCTTCGTGACCGGCTGGCGTTCGAGCTCGTGGTTCTCGAACGTGTTCCGGGCGTTCAGGGAGTCGAGCACGAGCGGCAGGTCGAGCACGTCGAGCCAAGCCGCCGTCTCGTCGGAGTCGTTGACGTGGTCGTGCCACTCCCACTGGGGCGTCGTGATGAGGTCGTTGTCCTTCATCGGGAACTCCTCACCCGCGACGATCGTCTTCATGTCCTCGTTGCCGTCGATGGAGAACCGCAGCGCGTTCGCACCGTGGCGGTGGGACGGTGCCGTCTCGCCGGGCGAGACGGTCTGGACACCGACGTAGATGGTGTTCGAGATCGCGTTCCCGAACGAGGCGTTGATCGGAACCGCCACTCGGCGCTGGAAGCCGGGCGGCAGGTCGTTGATCGGGACGTCGTCCTCGACGCCGTCGATGGCGGCCTGGATGTCTTCCCACTTCCAGATGTCCGCCTCCAGGTCGTCGAGCGTGTTTCCGAAGTCGTCCTCGACCTCCCACAGCGGGCGGAGGTTGTGCCGCTCGAGCAGACCCCGTGTGTCGGAACTCAATTCGAGCTGTTCCTCAAGCTCCTGTTCGTCTGGCTCTGTCTGGGCCATGATCTAGGAAGACATTAACACACCAGCATGATAAGTGTATTGGACAGAACCCGCCCAGAGCGCCTGAAAACGGCGACAACGGCGGTTTCGGCGCACAGATATCCCTCTGAGTCGGGGTCTTACACTACGTTCCTTCGCGTCGGTCGGCGCGGGCGCTATACCTGGACCTCGAAGACGTCGGCAGAGGCAAACAGCGACCGACAGTCCTCACACACCATCTGTCGTTGAATGGCGTACTCCCAGAGTTTCCCGCCACAGTCCAGACAGTCGAAGTGTGCTTCTACGAACGGGTCTTCCGCTGCGTATGGGTTTTCGAACTCCGCCATACCCATACAATATTGTGGAATCGATAAAAACGCTTCGCTACCCCGAAAGCACAGTTTCGGCCGTACCAGTCATCCCTCAGTGTATGGGGCTAACGCGTCGCGCAGGTCCTCCGGCACCTCGATTGCCCCGCCGCCGCCGTGTTCGGCACACACCCGCTGTTCGTACCCCTCGAAGGCGACTTCCCCGTCACACGTCGCGGTGTACTCGAACCGGACGCTCCTGTCGCCCACATCCGGCGTCAGCGCGATTGTCACCTTGTCGCCGGCTTCTACGGGGGAGCTGAACTCGAAGTCTATCTCGACGAGCGGGAGGCCGAAACCGCGGTCCTGGGAGAGCTCCCAGAACGGGAACCCCACCTCCTCCATGAATATGTCCGACGTCTCGTGGAGGGCGTCGACGATACGCGGGTAGTGAGCGATACCGAACGGGTCGGAATCTGAGAACCGCACGGTCCACGTCCGTTCGAAGCTCATCGGCCCGCCTCCGTCTCCGCTTCGAGAACGACGAGCGCGTCCAGCGCCACCGCGCCGTCGGCGGACGCGAGTATCGGGTTGAGGTCGAGCTCCGCGATGGGGCGGTCGGCCACGAGGTCGCCAACAGTCACGACCACGTCAGCGAGCGCGTCCAGGTCGGCCGCGTCGCTCCCGCGATAGCCTTTGAGGAGGTCCGCGACCTGTAGTTCCTCGATGGCCGCCCGCGCCTCGGCGTGGGTGACGGGCGCGATGCGGTGGCTCGTGTCCGCGAACACCTCGGAGAACACGCCGCCAAGCCCCGTGACCACGACCGGGCCGAAGGACGGGTCGCGCAACCCGCCGACGAGTATCTCGGTGCCGGCGTCGACGTCCAGCGCCGCTTCCACGAGGACCTCCGCGTCGATGTCCCGTTCGGCGGCCGCGTCGAAGATCCGCTCGGCGGCGGCACGCACCTCCTCGCTTGACTCCATGCCGACCGCGACTCCCGCCCCGTCGGCCCACTCGCTCTTGTGAGTGACCGACGGCGAGGAGACCTTCACGACGACGGGATAGCCGATATCCGCGCCGGCTTCGACGGCCTCCTCGGCGGTCCCACACACGGCAAACGGCGGCGTGTCCAGGCCCGCGTCAGAGAGCAGTCGCTTCCCCTCGGCTTCGGTCAGCGTGTGCCGACCGTCCGCACGGGCGGCCGCGATGACGTCGTCAGTCATCGGCAACCCCCTCCGTGCCCGCAGCGTGCCCTTGCAGCTCGGCGTAGCGAGCGAGGACCGCCGCGGCGTCGCCGGCCCGCTCCGGCGTCTCGAACACCGGAACGCCCGCGTCCGCCAGCGCGGTCGCGTCATCGGCCATGTCCTCCTCGATGCCGTCGGTGGCGAACAGAATCGGCTTGTCGACGCGCTCGGCGAGCCCGTCCAGCGCGTCCGCGGGGAACCCCATCGCCTGCTCGAACAGCTCGTAGACCAGCACGATGTCGACGTTGTCGTCCTCGGCGACGGCCGTGACGACGTCGCCGAACGCCGGCATCGGCCGACCGGTGTCGACCGGGTTGCCGGTGTAGGTGACGCCCGGGAGGAGCTCGTCGACCCGGCTCCGCGTTTCGGCGGTGAGCTCGGGGAGCTGCCCGCCGGCGCGCTGGATGCGGTCGGTGATGATGATACCCGGGCCCGCCTGTGCGGTGACGACCCCGACGTTCGGGCCGTCCGGCTCGGGCGAGTCACCGAGCGCCGCGGCGGCGTCGAGCAGGTCGTCCGTCGCGTCCACCGTGGGGACGCCGTACTGCGCGAACCCGGCGATGTACAGCTCGTGGTCGCCGGTGAGCGCACCGGTGTGTGACTCCGCGAAGTCACCGACGTCGGACTGTCCGACCTTGTAGGCGATGACGGGCGTCTCGCTCTCGCGACAGGCCTCCAGCAGGGCGCGTCCGTCGTCCGTTCCCTCGACGTGGAGCACGATGGCGTCGGTCTCCTCGTCGCCGTCGAAGTGTTCGATGACCTCGGTGAAACCGACGTTCGCACGGTTTCCGAGGCCGACCATGGCGGAGACCCCTCGTCCCTGCCTGCGGGACTGGAACGCGAGCGCGTGTGCGACGCCGCCGCTCTGGGCGACGACGGCGGTGTTCCCCGCCGGAAGCTTCTCGGCCCCGCTGGCAAAGGAACACAGGAGGTTCGTTCGGGGGACGACGAAGCCGCTCGTGTTCGGGCCGAGTACCGAGATATCGTACTCGTCGGCCGTCTCGACCACGGCCTGCTGGAGCCGCTCGCCGTCCTCGTCGGCCTCTGCGAAGCCCCCGGCGTAGATTACTGCCGCGCCGATGCCGGCCTCGCCACACTCCTCGATGACGTCCGGCGTCGCCGGGCCGGGGACACAACAGAGCGCGAGGTCGACATCGTCGTCGATATCGCCCACTGACGGGACGAACGCCTCTCCGAACAGCGTCCCTTCCCCGGTCGGGTTGACTGGATACACCGGTCTGTCGAACATGGTCGCGTTCGCCATCGCCTCGTAGCCGATCTTCCCCTCTGTCGACGAGGCGCCGACGACGGCTACAGCCGATGGATCGAACATCTGCTTGAGCGTCATAGCCACTCTTTCACGGAACTGGCCCAAATCGTTTTCCCCCGTCACGAAGTGACAGGGGCAAGTTTATTTGAGTGGATAAGGTATCACTTCTCAATGACGCTACTCGAAGGGCAGAACCTGACCAAAAAGTTCGGCGGTGTAGTAGCCATCGACGATGTCTCGTTTTCGGTCGAACGCGGGGAAGCCATCGGCCTCATCGGCCCGAACGGGGCCGGCAAGTCGACGCTGTTTCGGACCATCACCGGGGTCCACGAACCGACGGAGGGACGCGTCTTCTTCGACGACGAGGAGATAACCGGTGAGGCCCCACACGAGATCTGTCACCGCGGCCTCGCGAAGACACATCAGATCGTCCGACCGTTCGAGAGCATGACGCTGCTCGAGAACGTCGCCGTCGGCGCGGAGTTCGGCGGGCGGGAGTTCGACGACGTTCGCGAGCGCGCCAGGGAGATGCTGGAGTTCGTCGACCTCGCGGAGTTCCAGTACAGCGATCCCGGCGAACTGAGCGTCGGCCAGCTCAAACGCCTCGAAATCGCTCGGGTGCTGGCCACCGACCCCGAGCTCGTTCTCTTCGACGAGGTCGCCGGCGGCCTCGACCCCGAGGAGACCGAGGACATCGTCGACCTCATCGGCGACATCAAAGACGAGGGCAAGACCGTCTTCCTCATCGACCACGTGATGCGTGCGCTAATGACCGTCAGCGAACGGGTCATGGTGTTGAACAATGGCCGGCTCATCGCGGAGGGGACGCCCGACGAGATACAGAACGACGAGGGGGTCATCGAGGCGTACCTCGGTGAACACGCAAACAAGGACCTCTCGAACGCGGTCACCGGCGACTGACGACACCGACTGCCGCCCGTCACGTTCCCGGGACCGATACGCTGATACTCTTTCACACTGTGTCATCCGGTATTCAGAATGTCGGACGAATCTGGGCGTCGCGCGGCCGATATCCGCGATGTTGATCCGGCGTGGTTCTCCGTTCCGGTCGGGGTGCTCGCCGCCGGAGCTGTCCTCCGATTCGCACCGCTCGCTACCGGGGCCGCCCGGATGCTCGCTATCGCGCTCTTCTGTATCGCGCTGTGGGTAGGAGCGCCGGTCAAACCGTGGTTTACGGCTCTGGTCGGTATCGGCCTCATCGGTGTCACTTTCTCCCCCGACCTCGCGCTGACGGGGTTCCAGTCCCCGGCGACCTGGCTGGTCGTCGTGGGCATCCTCATCGGCGAGGCCGCCAGACAGAGCGGCCTCGCGGACCTCATCGAGCGAATCGCGTTACACCGGATGCCGGCGGCCGTGGCGACCGACGCCGTCGCGGCCTACCGGTATCTGCTGGTGGCCCTCTCCTTTGGCAGCCTCGCACTGGCGGTGTTGGTCCCGTCGTCGCTCGTCCGGGTCCTCATCCTCGCGCCCATCCTGCAGTCGCTCGGCGACCTGTTCGAGGAGCGGCGGGCGAAAGTCGGCATCTTCCTCGGCCCGCTGTTTGCGACGTTTTACGGGTCGTCGGGGATTCTCACGGGCTCGCTCGCCAACATCATCGTCACCGGCCTCGTCGAGTCGAGTGGCGGTCCGACTATCACGTGGACGGAGTGGACGCTGTGGCTGGGGCCCGTGATGGCCGTCGGCCGCGTCGCGCTCATCGTGGGCGTCGCGTACTTCCTGTATCGCCCGCGGGACCGGGACGGCGTGCACACTCCGGACCGGGACGGACCGCTCTCGACGACGGCGCGGGAGCGCCGGATGCTGGTCTTCCTGTTGCTCGGCGTCGCCATCTGGGCGACGGACTTCGTCCACGGCCTGCACCCGCTGTTCGGGGCCATCGTCGTGGCGCTGTTGGCGTTTGCGCCCACGGTCGGCGTGGTCGGCCCCGACGCCGTCGGCGAGGCAGACTTCTCGATTCTCTTCTTCCTCGGGGCGATATTCGCCATCGCCGAGGGGCTGCGACAGACGGCGTTTACCGATTTAGCTGCGAACCGGCTGCTGTCGACGCTCCCGGCGGACCCCTCTCTCCCGCTGGTGCTCGCCGTCGTCGTCGTGGCGTCACTGGCGCTGACGCTCGTGATGGAGGGACTTGCGGTCGCCAGCGTACTGACGCCGGTGCTGGTGTCGTTCGCCACCAGTGCCGGCATCCCCCTCGTCCCCGTGGCGATGATCGAAGCCGTCGCGTTGAACACCTACTTCTTCCCGTATCAGTCGGCGGTACTGGTGGCTATTCTGGGCCTCGACGTCGTCGACTCGATGGAGCTGACGAAGATGGCGAGCCTCTGTTCGCTCGCGACGCTTCTCCTGCTCGTCCCGATTCAGATAGGGCTGTTCGCGCTGCTGTTCTGACGGCCTAACGAACGCAGATACCCCGTCACCGCGAATAACTTCCGAACGACAGCCGGCGGCGTGGGCTATCGGTCCGGGAAGTACTTCTCGACGAGGTCGCTCCGAACGACGGTGCCGGTGTCGCTCCGCGCGAGTGACTCGCTGGTCACGGCGTATTCGCGGGGGCGTTTGAAATCCGCCAGCGACTCCGTTTCGAGGCAGTACTCGTCCAGTTGCTCGGCCGTGAGGTCGCTGTCCGTGACGACGACCGCGGTGACGACCTGCCCCCACGTTTCGTCGTCGAGACCGAACACACAGACCTCCTCGACGTCCGGGTGGCCTTCGAGGGTGTTCTCCACTTCGGCGGGGTAGACGTTCTCACCGCCGCTTACGATCATATTGTCGACTCTGTCGACGATGTAGAGGTAGCCGTCCTCGTCGACGGTCGCCACGTCTCGGGTGCGGAGCCACCCGTCGAAGTAGCTCTTCGACTCCGCTTCGGGGTTGTCGATGTACCCGTCTGACATCCCCGGCCCCCGGGCGATTATCTCGCCGCGCTCGCCGGCGTCGACTGTCGCCTCCGGGTCCGGATGCTCGTCGAGCGGCGCCGTCTCGACGACCCGGATTTCCCACGAGAACGACTCCTTCCCGATGGTGCCGGGATGGTCCTCCTGGACGCTCGGGTGGGCGAACGTGAGGTCCGGTCCGGCCTCGGTCATCCCGTAGGTGTTGTAGACCTGGTCGGTCAGGTGTTCGGTCGCGTCCGCGACGAGGTCTTCCGTGACAATCGAGCCGCCCGTTCTGATGTACTCCAGCGTGTCCACGTCGAACTCCCGCTCGCTCTGGACGGGAATGAGTGCCTTGAGCTGTGTCGGAACGGCGAGCAGACCGCTCACGTCGTGGGCCTCGATCAGCTCCAGCGCCTCGGTGGGGTCGAACGTCGTGTGGAGGACAATCGTCGCGCCGGCGACCAGATGCGGATACAGCCAGGCGTCCGTGGTCACCATGTGGTACCACGGTGTCGTACACAGCGCCGTGTCCGTCTCGTCGATGCCGTGTTCCATCACGACCTGAACGGCCCCGTGCCAGAGTTGCTCCTGGTCGAACGAGACCGCTTTGGGCATGCTGGTCGTGCCGCTCGTGTAGAGGATGCCACACTCGTTGCCGGCCGACGGGACCGGACCCGAGTCGGCGTCGGCGACGACAGTCTCGTACGATTCCACGAAGTCCCGGTCGATGTCCCGGTCGCCGGCGTGTACCGCGACTTCGAGCCCGGTCCTGTCTAACAGCTCCAGAGCCGTCTCGGCGTTGGCGTCATCGAAGAGGAGCGCACGCGCCGAGGCCGTCTCGACCATCCGCTCCAGTTCCTTGACGGGCGCGCGGGTGGATAACTGCGCGGTCCCGACACCGCGCTTGTTGTTTGCGAGCATCGACTCGACGGCCGGGAGCCCGTTCAGCGCCAGCACGGCGCACCGTCCGTCGCCGATTCTGTGACGGAGTGCGTTTGCCAGGCGCGTGCTCCGCTCATCGAGGGTCTCGTAGGTGTATGATCGCCCGGAATCCGTGATTACGGCTGTCTTATCCGGGTAGCACCGGACTGTCCGTGCGAAAGCCTCTCTGAGTTCCATGGTAGTTCTGCTATCGCCTACCAAACTTACTGCAGTATTAATAGTTCTGGTTACCCCGCTGTAACCGGACGGCGTTGCTTAAGTCGGTCTGCCCAATAGGTGGCCCATGGACGGACGCCTCGCCGGACTGGCTGCACACGTCCGGCCCGTTTTCATGCTGCCGGTCGTCGCGATATCGGTCTGTGGGGCGCTGCTGGCGCCGAGCGTGGACGGCTGGCTCCTGGCCGGGCACGCGGTAGCGGCCGGGGCCGCGCTGTTCGTTGCCCACCTGCGTGACGGGCTTGTCGACGGTCACGTCCGCGGTGAGGAACGCCCCCTGCTTTCCGCAGCCACGTACCGCCGGGCGACGGCGGCGGCGACCGTCGTCGTGCTCCTCCTTGCGGCCTCGCTGGCCGTGACGGCGAACGCGCTCGCCTCGGGGTCTATCGTCGTACTGCTCTGTCTCGCGTTGTTACACGCCCCGTATCTCGATAGGCACCCCGTCTCGGTGACCGTCGATTACCCGGTCGGGATCGCGACCGCACTCGCCGGAGGGTTCGCCACACAGACCGGGACGCTCCCCGTCGAGACCGTCGCGGCAGCAGTGAGCGTTGCCTCGCTGTTGGCCGGCATAAAGGTCGGTATCGACCGGCTCGACGCCGCGTTCGACCGTACCATCGGGAAACGCACTGTCCCCGTTATCGCGGGGGCGAGAGGCGCACAGCGGGTCGCTATCGGGAGTTTCGCAGTTACGGCGCTGGCCGTCCTGGGGTCGGTCGGGGCAGGGGTCTTCCCGCCGCTCGCTGTCGTCGCGGCCGTCGCAGCCGCCGGCTGTGCCGCGACGACGCTGTCGCTGCCACCGGGCACGGCTGTCAGGGTACAGATGGCGCTGAGCTACGTGTTCGTCAGCGCGTTGTTTCTCGGACTCTGCGGGCGGGGCTGTGCTGGGTGGACCGTAGCGAGCCAGTGGTCCCCGCTCTCAGCGATAGGCCAGGTTCAGCTCGATCTCGTCCGTGGCGGCCTGCAGCTGGTCGAAGACTCTCCCCTCACAGCGCTCCTGTGAGAGCCTGTGGGCGGGTCCGGCGATGCTCAGTGCCCCCTGTATCTCGCCCTCGAACGTCAGCGGGATGCCGATAGCGTGGATGCCTTTGAGGTCTTCACTGAGATTCAGTGCATACCCGCGCTCGCGAACCCGCTCGAGTTCGTCGAACAGGGCGTCGCGGGACGTAATCGTGTTCTCGGTCTGGGCCGGCAGCCCGTGTTCGTCGACTATCTCGTGTACCTCTCTCTCGGGCAGGTGCGCGAGGATGGCCTTCCCCCCGGAGTTGCAGTGCATGTACGCCCACTGCCCGAGGATGGTGTTGATGTCGATGTTGTTCTGCCCGCCCCGGCCGTAGACGTACATCACTCTCCCGTTCTCGTGGGTGATGAGCCACACCATCTCACCGGTCGCCCGCTCTAGCTCGTCGACCGCCTCCATCCCCGAGCGAAACATGCTCAGCTGTCCCCTGACGTACTGGCCGTAGTCGAAAAAGCCCAGCCCGAGATGGTACTTCGCACCGCGTTTCACGACGAAACCGTGCTCGCGCATGCTGGTCAGGTGGCCGTGGATGGTACTCTTCGCGACGCCGAGGTGCTCCGCCAGTTCGGTCACGCCCGCCCCATCTAGCTCCCGAAGTGTTTCGATGAGAGCGAACAGCGTCTCGTCCGATTTAATCCCCTTCCCGGTTTTCGAGGGCTGTTTCATACTACGAACAACGTATACATCATAATTAAGCATTGCTGAGTCGGTGGCAGATTGCATTCGGCTGTTCGCAGTTTTGTTCGATGATATCGAACGCTATACTGCCGTCGCTACGGGTGGAAGTCACATCCCGTCTCGTTAACTGGTGGCCCGGTTCTACCTCCCCTCTCGCCCATTAATTTACAGGTGTATGCCTGTTAATCCACTCGACCATCCTCACCGGATTTCTCTTCGGCCGGTGTCCCGCGGTACTTGGCTGCCAGCTCGACGTAGTTCCGATGTGTCTTGCCGATCTGTGCCACCTGTTCGTCACTGAGCGGACGTGTCTCGGCGGGCACTCCATAGGCCATATGGCCCGCTGGAATCCGCTGTCCCTGCCGCACGACGGCGTTTGCGGCGACGATGCAGTTCGACTCGACAGTCGCGCCGCCCATGACGGCACTGCCCATGCCGACCAGTGCGTGGTCGTGGACGTCGGCGTAGTCGACGACGGCCCCGTGGCCGACTGTCACTTCGTCACCCAGCGTCGCGCCGTGTAACATCGTAAACTCCTGCACGTTGGTCTCCGCGCCCACTGTGACCGAGCCGCCGTCGCCGCGCAGACACACGAACGGCCAGATGCTAGACCGGGGGCCGACTTCGACGTCGCCTACTGCGTACGCCATCTCCGAGACGAACGCCTCGTCCGCTATGCTGGGTGCCGCGCCGTCAAAGGCTCGTTCCATACACACCTGACGACGGTGCAGTGACTAAAATGTGACTCGCGAGTATTGCCACATTGTTCGATACCGTCGAACAAATTGGCGTGGCGTCGACGCCATCAACGCTCTCAGCGTTCCTGCTCCGCCGGCGGCAGCCGGACCTGATCCGCGACCGGGTCGTCCAGTGAGAGCTGCATCTCGAGCTCACCGGTGAGCCGTTCGATGATGTCGAACCCGATGTTACCGTACACCGTGACCGCGGCGTCGTTGCTCGCCTCCACAGTCAGCGTCAGCGATTCGTGGCCGCGGTCGGCCGCGTACGCGACGAGCTGTCGTATCAGTTCCGACCCGATGCCCCGGCCCTGTGCCTCGTCGGCGACGAAGACGATAAGGTGTGGCGCCGCCGCATCTTCCGGCGTCACACCCGTGTGACCCACAACTGTATCGCCCGTTTTGGCGACCAGACTCCACCCGTCGTCGGTGAACCGACCGAGCCACTGCCGAAGTCCGTCTTCGGTCACCGGTGGTAGCCCCATCGTCCTGTCCCCGGGGTCGAGTTCGAGGTACATCTCCACCAACGCATCCAGGTCCGCGCGCTGGTAGGGCCGAACGAGCCTCATGGTCGACTCGCGGTCGGTAAACCGCGGACACCGCGGGGGACAGTACGGGGTCCCCTCGCACTCGCTGTTGTCCCAGCCGTCACAGGACAACTCGTTTTCGTGGGCCATGTGAACACACATGAACTCTAGACAGTTAACAGGTGCCGGTAGCGCCGAACGGTGAGAACACGCAGTAATTATAAGGAGATATGGGGCGAACGTAACTTCATGGTACAACTGTTGCTGGCACTCGACGACGACTTATCACAGGCAGAGGCGCAGATTGCGGCCATCGAGGACATGGTCGAGACAGCGGAGGGCGCGGAGGCGTACATTCTACACGTCTTCGACGAGAACCCCGAGGGAGCGTCTGTCCACCAGATAGAGGCGATCAGAGAGACGAAAGACCGTCTCGAAGCCGCGGGCGTCACCGTCGAGCTCCTCGAGTCCAGCGGGGACCCGGCGGAAGAGATACTGAGACACGCCAAAGAGTACGACGTCGATCAAGTGTGTGTCGGTGGGCGAAAGCGGAGCCCGGCGGGGAAAGCGCTGTTCGGGAGCGTCACTCAGGACGTGATTCTCGGAACCAACCTCCCGGTGCTGGTCTGTGGTAGCTCGGGGGAGTAACGGTTAGCTCCGGTCCACCGCTTCTTCGAGGTTCCGGTCCAACGCCTCGACGTTCTCGCGGATCTGTCTGATCTGAGAGGTCTGTCGCTGGTTCGCCGTGGCGAGCTCGGCGACCTCGTCCGCCACCCGCTTTACGCCTTCGACGGTACTGTCCAGTGTGGCAGTTATCTCCTCCGCACTGGTCGCCTGATCGTCGGTCGCGTCGGCTATCTGGTCTAACTGCGTCGAGATGTCCGCGATTGCGTCCTGTATCTGCTGTTGGTTCTCGTTCACCGCCCGTATCTCCGTCTCGATTTCCCCGACCCGCTGTGTCGTCTCTTCGACGCTGGTGACGGTCTCGGTCGCTATCGTCGAGATGGCGTCTATCATCCCCTCGATACGGTCGGCCTCTACCTGGGATTCAGCCGCTAAACTCTTGACTTCGTCCGCGACCACGGCGAAACCCTCGCCGGCCTCGCCGGCACGAGCCGCTTCGATGGAGGCGTTCAGCGCGAGCATGTTTATCTGCTCGGCCAAGTCGTCGATAGTCGCCACCACGTCGTCTATCTCGGCTATCTGGTCGGCCAGCTCCGTCGCATCGGTCGCCATCTGTTCGCTCGCTTCCGTGACGGTTTCGACCGTCTCCAGCAAGTCCTGCGTGGCGGCCTCGGAGTCTTCGGCCAGCGTCTCGGTCGCGTCACTCTGTGTACTGATGGTATCGACGCTCGACGCGACTTCCTCGGTCGTCGCGCTCAGCGTCTGTATCTCCCCGTCGATGCGTTCGATGCTGTCGGCCTCTTTCTCCGCGATGTCCGCTATCTCCTCCGCGTTCTCGGTCACCTGAGTGGCCGCGGACTCGAGGTCGCCGACGGACGCGTCTATGTCTTTCTGGACTCGTTCCTGTACCGCCTGCATCGACTCGCGCTGTTCGACCAGGTCAGTGACCCGACTGACGTACTCGAAACAGCCGACGATGTCCCCATCGGGGGACACCAGCGGGACGCCGGTCGCGCGGACGTGCCAGTCGGTTCCGTCGTCGTGAGAGCCCGACCTGACTGCCGTCTCCCTGATGGCCTCACCCGTCCGGACCACTTCTTCGGCGAGCGTCTCAGTCACGTCTTCGGTCCCCACTACCTCGTGTGCCGGTCGGTTCAGCGCGTCCTCGGCGGGGGTGCCGATGAACTCCTCTTGCTCTTCGTTCCAGTGTGTCAGGCGCCCGTCGCCGTCGACGACGATGACCGGCTCGGGGAACAACGCGACCATCTGGTCGAAGAGGCTCCGCCAGTGGTCGCGCTGGGCGCGCAGGCGTTCGGTCTCCTCGGAGTCCTCCGACACGTCGGCCGCTACTGTCGCGTCATCCGGGCGAGATGTGGACATGTACCAGACAATTCTGCTTCCGCATGATAAGATATTCCATACCGGAAGCTGTTACACCTCACTCGCTGCTGTCCGCTCGTCGCTGGACCAGCGCGGTCGCCTCGTAGGAGACGACCAGGTCGTCGTCCTGGTTCAGTCCCTCGTGGCCAGTCGTCACGATGCCCCGGTTCGGGTTACTTTCGGAGGGGCGTTTGTCGAGTATCTCGGTGCGGAGCCGTAGCTCGTCGCCCGGGCGGAGCGGGCGGTGCCACCGGAGCTCGTCGACGCCGAGACCGGCCTGCGTCGCCGTGTCTTCGTTACTCTGGACGTGGAGGCGCATACAGATGGCGGCTGTCTGCCACCCCGACGCGACCAGTCCGCCGAAGACGGAGCTCTTGGCCGCTTCCTCGTCCGTATGGAACGGTTGTGGGTCGTACTTTTCGCCGAACTCGGTAATCTCCTCCTTGGAGATGCGATACCCGTCCGAAGTCTGCCTATCCCCGACCGAGATGTCCTCGTAGAAGCGCATGCGTACCCGGATGCGACGAGTGAATAAAAAACCGACGCGAACGCCGCCGACGCTGGCCGAGCATCCGCTGAGCGGGCGTCTCGCTGCCCGATAGCTAACAGTCGAAAATTATATTCAAGCATCGGGGAAAGTGAGTGTATGAGTCTCACAGACCTGTTCGATCCTGACAGCATCGCTGTCATCGGCGCGTCGAAGACATCGGGCAAGCTCGGCAACGACGCGATGGCGAACGCGAAGGAGTTCGACGGCCCCGTATACCCGGTGAACCCGTCAGGGGAGGGGGCGGTGTACGGCTACGATTTCGTCGCCTCCGTCGGTGACACCGACGCCGACCTCGCGCTCTGCTGTGTGCCCGGCCCGGCGACCCCGGACGTCATCGAGGAGTGCGGTGAGGCCGGCGTCGGGGCCGCCGTCGTCTTCGCTGGCGGGTTCGCCGAAGCCGGCGAGCGTGGCAGCGAGCTGCAAGGCGAGATACGCTCTCTCGCTGACGACTACGATATGTCCATCCTCGGCCCGAACACGGCCGGGCACATCATCCCGCACCGGGACCTGTTCAGTTCCTTCGTTCCGGGCTTCGACGAAATCGAGTCCGGCGATGTCGCGATAGCGGCACAGAGCGGCGGGGTCGGGGTGACGGCCACGTTCCAGCTGGACCGCGAGGGGTACGGAACCGCCGGGATGTACGGCCTCGGGAACCGCGTGAACACGGATTTCGACGACGTGGTGCCGATGCTCGACGACGACCCCGAGACGGACGCCATAGCGCTCCATATCGAGGGGACCGATGAAATCGACGGTGCTATCGAAGCGGTCGACGAAGCGAGTACGCCCGTCGTCGCCCTCAAATCGGGCAACCAGATGGCGGAGTTCGTCCAGGCCCACACGGCGGCACCGATACAGGAGTACGAGCGGTACGAGGAGGCGTTCACGGACGCGGGCGCCGTCATGGCGGACTCGATGACCGAACTCCTAGACGGGGGCCGTGTCCTCGCACAGTGTCCGCAGGCGGACGGCCCGAACGTCGGACTCGTCACCGCACAGGCCGGGCCGGGAATCATGATGGCCGACTATCTCGACGAACGCGGCGTGAACTTCCCCGAACTGACCGCGGAGACCCGGGAGCGTCTCGACGATATCCTGCTCGGGTTCACCTACGACCGCAACCCCGTCGATACGGGCCGGCCGATGCCGGAGTTCGGTGACGTCATCGACGCGGTTGGGCGCGACGACAACGTGGATATCGTCCTCGTCTACGAGATATTCGAGCACTCCCTTGGGTATCCCGTCGAGGAGCTCGAACGGCTCGTGGCCGACATCGACAAACCCGTCGTCTTCACCGTCGCCGGGCCGGACGAGGCCCTGGCCGACGACCGGGAACGGATGGAAGACCTCGGCGTGGCGACGTTCGACACCCCCGAACGCGGCGCCTACGCCGCGTCCGTTCTCGCCGAAACGTCGCGGTGAGCGCCTGACTGGTCACGAGCGTAGCTACTGTCGCTTTTCGAACCGCCGTCAGGTCCGCTTCCCTGGCGCTGTCGCCGAATGGTGAAGCCAACTATCAGAAAAGTTTAGGTAGTATCAGTCGAGACATATTGTATGGTACGAGCAAGCAACCTGGCAGAAGCGGCTGCCGAAGCCGAAGACCTTCCGGAGCCACGTGACATCGTCGGCGAAAACGAGGAGATTCCCATCGAGGAGATATTCGACGAGGCGTTCATGCAGGCTAACACCGACTTCGAGACCTTCGACGAGATGGTCGCGGCCAGCCCGTCGGAGGCCGAGTCGGCCGCAACTCTCGAACTAGTGCCTGATGGCAGCTGGGACAGCTTCGTCGAGGAGACCACGACGTTCGCAGACGAAGAGGAGATGGTGTTTGCCGCCCGCGACCACTGGGTCGAGACCCAGCTTGGGCTGTAAGCACGACGCTGGTGTTGCTCGCACCCTGTCGAACAGCGACGCAGATATTCGGACTTAGAGCTTCTTAGCGGCAGGAATTCGCGTCTTAACCACAATAATTATGACGGTCCTGTCGTAAGGGACATGTGAACACGATGAGTACCACTGATACAGAGCAACCAGTGTTGATCGCTGGCGCGGGGCCGGTCGGGATGACCACGGCTCTCGCACTGCACGCACGTGGTGTGCCCGCGACAATCCTCGAAGCGGAGTCCGAAGACCGGGACCGCTCCGGCAGCCGAGCTATCTACGTCCACGGCACCACGCTCCACACACTCGAACGGGTCCATCCGGGCCTCGGTGAGAACCTCGTCGAGGAGGGCCTCGTCTGGCCGACCCGACGGACCTGCTGGCGGGGCAAGGAAGTGTTCAAGCGGACGTACGACAACCCCGGCGGCGACGGGAAGTTCCCGCACTTCACCAGCGTCCCGCAGGTCCGCACCGAGGACTTCATGCACGAGGCCATCGACGAGGCTGGCATCGACATCCACTGGGACTGCGCTGTCGAGTCGGTCGAGTCCAGCGCAGACGGCGTCCACGTCGAGACATCCGACGGCCGTGAGTGGGAGACGCCCTATCTCGTCGGCGCGGACGGCGGCGGTTCGACGGTCCGAAAGGAGATCGGTGCCGAGTTCGAGGGCGACCAATCCGAGAACTCGTTTATCATCGCCGACGTCGAGGAGCTCGAAGACGAGGACGAGCAGTGGCCCCTCGAACGGCTGTTCCACTACGACGCCCCGGAAGTCGGCGGCCGAAACGTCATGCTGGTCCCGTTTACCGGCGGCTGGCGGCTCGACATCCAGTGCCTCGAGGACGACGACCCCGAGGAGCTGGTCACCGACGAGAAGATGCGCGAATTCGTCGCCGCAGTGATGGGCGAGGAGTACGTCGACGGGCTCCACTGGGTGTCCAGTTACAAGTTCCTGCAGGTCATGGCGGACACGTTTATCGACGACGAGAGGCGGGTTCTCCTCGCCGGCGAAGCCGCACACCTGCTGGCGCCCTTCGGCGCTCGTGGGATGAACTCCGGGGTCGCCGACGCCGACGAAGCCGCCTCCGCAGTCGCCACGGCGTACAACTCCCAGAACGACGCTGTCGCCCGCGACGAGGTCGAACTGTACGCGGCACGGCGGGAGAAGGCCGCCGAATACAACCTGAACGCGGCCGGACAGGCCCTGGAGTACCTCCAGGGAGACAACCCGGCGACGGTGCTCCGGAAGGAAGCCGCGGCGTCCCTGGCCGACTACTTCGAGCCGGCCGGCGAGTACCTCGACGACGCGCCGTACGGCCCCCACGACGCCCCGCCGATCGTCTCGACCGGGAACTACTGAACGGTGACTGTCACCGGCGACAGGTAGCGCAACGCCATGCGCTTCCGGACCAATTTCGTGAACGCGACCCGATAGCTGCGCTGTATTTTTCGTGTTCCCGGCCGGCCCGGAGCCAGTGATATCGGAACCCGGCCTAACTACCGGAGTCGTTCAACGGGCGCATCCCGGTATTCGTTTGGACAATCCCGGCCGCCACTTCCAGATACTCGTCGTTAGGATATTTGTTCCCACAATCATATCAGAACACAGTTATACTGACGAACACCTCGAACTCCAGAGGTGAAATCAGACTCGGTGAAGTCAACTTCACGGCCCGGTCTGTCGCTATGGACGGGGACCGGGCCAGGAGTCGGTCTTTGGTTTGCGTGGCCGTGTCTATTTTCCCTTCTCAGACATTTTCTCGTCCTCGATGTTCTGATATTTCGCCTCTAGCGGCCCCAGAAACACGAACAGCGCCGTTTCGAGGGCGTACCAGATATTCCGATAGGGCTAAACCGGACCGGTTACCTCCCGCTCGTTCTCGCAGAGTCAGGTATACTTTCGTGGCGGTGCTAGCTGGCGATGCAAGGTGAGGTAAACGTGATTTCAGCTGTCCACAGTCGGAATCACATGCCTCAGCGGTATCGCGACCGGACAGGCCTGGATTTTGTGGAGCACGAGCGGACACCCAAGTGGCGAAGCTTGATATTCAGAAGTGCGTGTCGTATTTTCACTTTCACAGACTATCTGGAGTCTTGATAACTTTGCTGTCAAAAATCCTCTCTGGCATTACTTCGGGTACGGACAGGAGCGCGGGACTGTGCTGGCGTGGGCCAGTCTGGCCGGTCATGTGCCAGCTGTACGGTGATTGTGGGCCAGCCGGACGGCTTGTCGCAGGTCAGTGTCGTGGGCGAAGTCAATGGAAGTAGGACACTCGAAGTCGTAGTGAACCGCTAATACACGGCTCAATTCAATCTGATATCCGGGGTGCCGTGGCTGTTACGTAGTGAGGCCTGAGCGATCAGATTAGCGGCAGCAGGACAAAGCGAACAGCCCAGAGGGTCCCCATGCCCGCCCCAATCGTCATGAAGACGTTCTCTGTTCGCCAGGCGACACCGCCTGCGATGCCTCCCGCGATGAGTTTATCGACAGCGATGCCACCAGTCCCCGGCTCTAGCGTGATGAACGATGGCAGAACGAGCGCGGCTAACACAGCGGCTGGAACAAATCGGAGTGTGCGCGTAATCTCGGGCGGGATCTCGTCGAGATATCCAAAGAGCCCGATGAACGATACCCTGATCAGGAAGGTGAGTACACCGATGACAACGATGAGGCCCCAGATGGCGGGGGCAGCATAACTAGTTGCCATTCGACGCCCCCTCCATGGCGACCTCTGTGAGACGCCCCGCCACAATACCGGCTGTGGCACCGACGAGCAAGCCCAGGTCGAGCGGCAACCCGGCAGTCCCAACGGCGGTGATACCACCGAGTATGCCGGCGACGGTCGTGGGGCTGTCCTCCATCGCCGGGACCAACAGGGCCAGAAAGACCAACGGGACAGCGAACTCGAGGCCGAGTGATTCGGGAACATTCGTCCCGAGGACGACGCCGGCAACAGTGGTCAGCTGCCAGACGGCCCACAGCGTGGCTGCCACACCGAAATAATAGGCGACAGAGTGGGCCGAATCCTCACTCCGGTAGCGGGCAATAGTGAGCGCGTACGCTTGATCCGTTAGAAGGTATGCGACTGTCGCCTTCAGTCGATTCGATATATCCTGGAAATAGGGCGCAACAGACGCCGAGTACATCAGCATGCGGAGGTTGATGACGACAGCGGTGACGACAACAATCGCAAGCGGAGCGTCGCGACCGATGAGATCCAGCGCAGCGAGCTGTGCCGCCCCGGCAAACACGATAGTAGACAGTCCCACGGCCTCCGCAAGTCCGAGGCCCGCGTTCACAGTGGCGAGGCCAGCGACGAACCCGAACGGGATGACTCCCAGTAGCAGAGGGAGGACATCTCTGACCCCCTGACGGAACTCTGAACGGTCCATATATTGTCGTTGTCGTCCCCCCGTTTACGCGTAATCATCCGGACCGCCACACACCCCGATGCCACAGCAGGGGCGTACGAGAGCAGGCATCCATTGTTGCTAAGCTATCCAAATCGGTGTTGCTCACAGTCGGTGTTTGATTCGGATTTGTCACGGTACAGTGTGGTAGGTGTCTGTATTAGGTATGTTATATTACATACTATAATTCTAACTTTTCTCAGTTAGTATTTCTAACCTAATACTATTGAGGTGACTTGAATTCTGATCATATTGAAGTTTAATTTCCCAAGACGCTGTTCAATACGTACCGATTTCCGCGCCGGACTATCCGAAATCTGAGCTCAGGTCGGTACAGGGGAGCTTGGAGGTGTTTACGCCCTCAACGAGAAAGACAGCGTCTCGATATCATATTTTGGCCGCAGTTCTTTGAGGAATATTTATGAGAACGAGTTTTTGTTCGAAACCAGCCGTATAAGGATTCTATCCACCCTCAGATTCACGGGAGCGTCCAGACGGAATAGCTGGTCTTGGTTCGACTCCCGGTTCCCTGAACCCTAATCTAATTCGAAGTTTCGGCGCTAATCGACTGTCAACCGGCCCTCTCAACCTAATCAAGGACAGCTTTTCGGAAGCGTTGTACAGACTAATTATCGAAAAAACATATTATACTCAATATTGATAAATCTGCCATGTGTATCTGAACGCCGAGCTTCATCGTTCTCGTGGGTGGCCGCGCGCTCCACAAAATGAAATCTGCGTCGTATCTCACTCCGAGAGATTTCTTGGATTAGATGTCACGCCAACTGTGCTCGGGGGTCCAGTCGAGCATCGTCTCGGCTTTCGAGATATCGAACAGCGTCTCGTATTCGTCGGCGTCGTCTCGAACTTCCACGCCCGGGAAGAACTCCGCGGTTACATCGTGCGTCGGAACTGCGGCGGTCGTATCCCCGGCGACCGCCCAAAACGATTCGTGTCCATCGTAGGTGGCTTCGATTGCCTTCCGTGCGATAGTGCAAGCGTCGTCGATGTGGATGTACGAGAACAGGACGTCCCGACCCGTCCATGGGTCGTCGTTCCGAAGTGTCTCCATGGACCGGTCGGATTCTACGAAGCTCGCAACGATTTCCTCCTCGTTGGGAACCCACGGGTACCGCAGAGTCGAAATCGTCAGCTCGCTTTCCGGTCGCCGACCGAACCCGTCAGCGGTGACTTCCATCGCGTGCTTCGCGATGCCGTAAATGTCGTCAGGCGTCCGCGGATGGTCCTCGTCGACTGGGAGATACGCTACCTGCGGCGGGCGTGTCTGATGTTCCGCCCCCATGACGTTGATACTCGAAGCGAGGCAACACGACTCCAGACCGAGCGACTCACTCGCCTCCAGCACGTGAGCTGCTGACATGGTATTGCTCTGGTACGTCCGGTAGCGCGGATTACTGTACGGGTCGGGAATCGTTCCCATGTGGATGATCGCGTCGGCGTTCGCCTTCGACAACGCGCCATACGTCTCACCGGCGTCAAGGAGGTCGGTCGTGATGTACGTGTCCGAGATGTCCTCACGACGTTTTCCCCGAGCGATGTTTGCTGTTTCGTACCCGGATTCTTTCAGATGGGCGAGGATTTCTTGCCCGATTTTGCCGTTACCGCCGGTTACCGCGACTGTCGAAATCGACATCGTACACAGTTTACCAAACCAGGGTAATAAAGCCTATCTCCCAGAGCGGTTCGCAGAAATATACAGGGCGACAAACACTTGATAGATGCCGAGTTGAGCTAGAGTTATCACCCGAGTCGACAAACTATATAAGCCAGTCACATGAGAGTCGACTATGGTAGAACTATCACTAGTGTTGCCTCCGGAGCCGGACAATCGATGGCAACTCGCCAAACAGATGGGGGTAACCAGTGCAGTCGTCCACCCACTGGAAATCGGCGATGGCACACAGTTCTGGACGTACGACGAGCTGCTCGGACTCCACCAGTGGTTTACCGACGCCGGAATCGACATCGCTGTCATGGAGGGGAGCGTTCCGCTCACGGACAAGACGAGGCTCGGGCTCGACGGCCGTGACGAGGAGATAGAGTCGTTCCAGCAGTTCCTCCGCGACTGTGGTGAACTCGATATCCCCGTCGTCTGTTACGACTGGATGGCGGGCATTCGATGGGCACGAACGAAGGCACACGTCGATTCTCGCGGCGGATCATACGCTACCGCGTTCGACAACGAACAGATGGGTGGTGGTCCGACTCACCCAGCCACGTCGGTTTCGGCGGACGAGCTCTGGGAGAACCTCGAATACTTCCTCGAACGAGTCGTTCCCGTCGCCGAAGAGGCGGGCGTCAAACTCGGACTCCACCCCGACGACCCGCCCCGAGCGGACGTTCGCGGAGTCCCGCGCATCATCAACAGCGTGGAAGCGTACGACCGAGTGCTCGACATCTACGACAGTGTCCACAACGGCGTCACGTTCTGCCAGGGGAACTTTGCGGCGATGGGCGTCGATATTCCCGAAACAATCCACCACTTCGGCGACCGAATCAACTTCGTCCACTTCCGCGATGTCGATGGGGACGCGGACGCGTTCGTCGAGACGTGGCACGACGACGGCCCGACGGATATGTTGGCTGCGATGCAGGCGTATCGGGATATCGGCTTCGACGGTCCGATGCGACCGGACCACGTCCCGACGATGGCCGGCGAGTCGAACGATAACCCCGGCTACCACACCAAGGGGCGGCTGTTCGCCATCGGCTACATGAAGGGGCTCCTCGAACAGACGGATGAGTGAGGCACCAGTAACGCGGCTCGTCGATTGTCACTGTCACACCGGCGAGGGACCGCTGTGGCATCCGGACGAAGCGCGACTCTACTGGGTCGACATTCCGCGAGGAATCCTCCATCGGTACGACCCGGCGACCGACGAACACGAGCAGTGTTACGAGACTGCAGTGATTGGGGGGTTTACCATCCAAGCCGACGGCTCACTGCTCCTCTTCGAGGGGTCTGGACGCGTCGAACGGTGGCGAGACGGCCGAACGGAGGTCGTCGTCGACGACATCCCCGAGGAGCGTGACTCACGGTTCAACGACGTCGTAGCAGACCCCCAGGGGCGAGTCTTCTGCGGCACGATGCCGACCGAAAACCGACTCGGACGACTGTACCGTCTCGACCCGGACGGGACTCTCACGCAGGTACTGAGGGGCCTCGACATCCCGAACGGGATGGGATTCAGCCCCGGGCGCGAGCGGTTCTACGTGACAGAGTCCGTTCCGGGGAAAATCTACGTCTTCGATTACGACGAGTCGACCGGGCGGATATCGAACAGAGAGGTGTTTCTCGATCTTTCCGAGGAGGAGGGCGTTCCCGACGGGCTTACGGTCGACGCGGACGGCTACGTCTGGTCCGCCAGGTGGGACGGGGGTAGCCTCGTCAGATACGGACACAGTGGAGTCGAAGACCGGCGCGTCGAGTTCCCGGCTCGGAAAGTATCGAGTGTCACGTTCGGCGGTCGAGATTTCTCACGTGGGTTCGTCACGACTGCACTGGGTCCAGGCGACCAGCCGGCCGGCGCCAGGGAGTCAGAGGGCGACGGTGCGGGAGCGGTCTTCGAGTTTCAGCCGGAGGTCGGCGGCCTTTCGCCGTATCGCTCACAGATACTCCTGTAACGGCTTCAGGCGGTAAAATCGGGTTAGAAACCTAGCTGACGCGGAAAACAGGTGACGGGGAGTAGAAATACGACAGCTCGAAGAGACTCAGATTGGCCGCGTCTCACACTTGAACTCGTCTATTGTCAATTCGGTGTATCCTGATATACAGCTCAGTCTGTGATACCGTTCGAAAGGAAATAGCTCGGATATCTACGTGAAGTCGCCGGTGATGGGGCAATCCCCAGCGAGATTAGGGCCCCGATAGCCGCTATTCCGTTATACGGAACGAATTTTTCCACGAGCCATAGGATTACAGTCGTATGGCTGTAATCCAGAGATTTCCGTTCCATATTACGGAATATTGTGTGATAATACCTACCACGAGCCTGGCCCCGTCATTGCTCTCGGGTTACTGTGACATTCGGCGGACCCGATGTCACTCAGTTGTATACTTATTTATGTTATGACCCGAAAAGTGTGACCAATGCCATCCCGCCCCAATGTCTTGCTCGTCATGGCCGACCAGCACCGCGGTGACGCAATCGGCGCGGACCCGCACTGTCCGACGGATAGCGCTGGCTATCCGTTCGTTCACACGCCGGAACTGAACAGTCTCGTCGACCGGGGTGCGCTGTTCTCACGCGCGTACGTTCCCGCACCGATTTGCGTGCCTGCCCGCCAATCGCTCTGGTCCGGACAGACTCCCGCTAGTACCGGGGCAACAAACTGGTATGGGCACCCGTGGGAGTTCGAACACACGCTCGCTGGGGAGTTGACCGACGCCGGGTACCAGACGCAGTTAATCGGAAAGACGCATTCCCATCCCCGCGGGAACCACGTGGGCTTCGAACGGATGGGGCCGACACACGTCGGTGCATCACTCAGAGACGACGACTACGCGGAGTGGTTACGGGACCGGAGCGGCGGACGGTACGACAAGCACACCGGCGGGCTGGAGTCGAACACGTGGACGGCACGCCCCTCCCACGTCCCGGAGCACGAACACGCCACCACGTGGACGACGACGAAGGCGCTGGAGTTTCTTGAAGAACGGGACGAGGACCGGCCGTTCTTCCTGACAGTCTCGTATCAGCGGCCACATCCCCCGTTCGACCCTCCGCAGGCGTTCTGGGATATGTACATCGACCGGGACCTGCCGGCGCCGTCCGTCGGCGACTGGCCGCTGGAGACGTTCGGGGACGAGATGTCCGACTATCCGCCGACGGACGCGTGGATTGCGGACCTGTCTTCCGACGAGATAGACCGCGCGAGGGCCGCGTATTACGGGCTCGTGACGCAAATCGACTTCCAGCTGACTCGCCTATTCGAAGCCATGTGGCGTGAACACGGCGTCCTCGACGACACCCTAATCATCTACACCTCGGACCACGGCGAGATGCTCGGTGACCAGTACCTCTGGCGGAAGGGGTTCCCGTTCGAGGGGTCGGCCCGCGTGCCCCTCGTCATGCAGTTCCCGGCGGGAACGGAGTATCCGACGGCACAAACTATCGACCGGCCGGTCGGGCTCGAGGACCTGATGCCGACGATTCTCGAGTTCGCAGGTGTCGACATCCCGGCGACAGTCGACGGCCGGAGCCTGCTGTCGCTCGTCGAGGACCCCGATTCGGACTGGCGGCCGTTTTACCACGGCGAGCTGGGGCCGTCTTGGTCGGTCAGCGACGCGACCCAGTATATCGTCGATGAACAGTACAAGTACGCCTGGAACCCGGTCACCGACGACGAGTTCCTCTTCGACGTAGAGTCCGACAGGCGAGAGCTACAGAATCTGGCAACGGACCCTTCCGAGGAGACCCTACGACAGGAGTACCGGAGTACACTCGCCGACCATCTGGCACAGCGTGACGAAGGATTCAGCGACGGGGACGCGCTCACCACAGTCGGTCTCGACGCGTGGGAGGGCATGGAGACACCGTAGGGAAATCGCCCTCAGTCCCGCCGCCAATACTGGACGTTGACCTCGATTTCGTCGGCGGCCCGCCGGACCAGGTTCGGTATCTCCGAGTCGAACGCCTCGCCGTCGAGCCGAGTTGATGGGCCTGCGACGTCCAGCGCTCCGATGACCTCGTCCGTCTCTTTGTTGAGTATGGGCGCAGCGACCCCACGGACGCCAGTCAGGCGCTCCTGGTCGTCCCAACTCACTCGCTCTTCCCGTATCTTTTCGAGTTCTGTCCGCAGCGCTTTCTCGCTCGTGATCGTGTTATCGGTCATCTCGTCCAGCCCCATCTCCCGAATAACCGCCTCTCGTTGCTCCTCGTCCATATGTGCCAGTATCGCTTTACCGCCCGACGTACAGTGCATGTGCATCGCAAGCCCCAGATGCGCGTCAGTTCGAACCGAGCGGTCGCTCTCGGCCATGTAGCACTTGACCACCCGATGCTGTTCCGGGACAACGAGTGAGACCCGCTCCTCCACCTCGTCGGCCACGTCGTCAGCTATCGGGCGACCGATACGGAACAGCGGGTTCCGTTCCCGATTGTACGACGCCAGATCGAACAGATGCAGGCTGATATGATAGACATCCCCCTCACGAATGATGTACCCCTCCTGACGAAGGGTCGACAGATGGCGGTGAATCGTCGACTTTGCGATGTCGAGTTCGCCGGCCAGTTCCACGAGCGTCGCCCCCTCCCGCTCTTTCATCAGTTCGAGAATCTCCACCGTGGTGCCGACGGCGGAGACCGGGTTCGCGGCGTTGTGCGTGCCCATACGCTATCTGATTGGCTCTCAGATTATAACCGTTCCGGCGGCGCCACCGATACCAGTCAATCAGTGATGGGATTCCGGCGAAGACGCCGAATCGACGGCCGTCATCCCCGGGTTCGTCAGGACTCTGGGCCGCTCGACGAGCGGCGTCTCCGGATACTCGCTTCGAAGGACGGCGAAAGCGAACCCGTTGGCCGCCGCTTCCGCTATCGGCTTCGCGTGCGACGAGATACCGAACAGGTCGCCGATCCGTCGGCGCCAGCTCCCCGGGTGAATCGATGCGAGTTTGTCATCGGGGACGACTGCGTGTCCGAGCTCGTGAGCGAGGACGCCGGCGGTCAGGTGCGCTGTGGGGATATCGTGTCTCTCGGCGAGCGCCCGGATTTGCTCGCGGTACAGCGAGATGACGTCCCCGTCATAGCTACCGAGCATCACCAGTGTCCCGGTCCCGTCCCAGTCCTCCGTCTCGACGCGGATGTTCAGCCGGGCTGTCAGCGTCGTCGGGTCGCTCGTCCCTCGTCGTTCCAGCAGCTCCGTTGCAGTGTCGGCCCCCAACATCCACGCCTCTCGTTCCACAGCGGTATCGAGCAACGCGTCGGAGGGGACCGTGCAGTTCATGGCTGCTGTCCGACGATTAGCAGCTCCGTTTCGTCGGCGAGCCCTTCGAGTTCGATGTCCACCAGCGAGTGAATCTGGTCCCGGGCGGACAACCCGCTGGCGTCGATAATCTGGTTTCCGTGGCAGATGTAGATGTTCGGCAGTCTCGTCGCGGAGCCGCTGTACACCGACTCCTGGTCGAGTACGCGTTTCAGCGACCGTTCGAGGCTCCCCTTGTCCGTTCGATACACCGTTGCGTTCTGGAGTTTGAGCTTGACCACACCAGTCTCGTCGACGATGGAGACGTGGGTCTGCTCGTCGGAAAGCAGTCCGAATAGTTTCTGCGTTTTCTGACTCGTCTCGTAGACGTACAGGCCACCCGTCGTTTCTTCGAGGGCGATGTTTTCGTCCGCGACGTCGAGACTCGCCGCGGCCTTCTCTTTTCGTTCTGTGTCACTGACCGTCTCCTGTCCCATCTCGCGCGTTTGCAGTTCGGTCGACCCCTCGGCCTCGACGCGCAGGAGGTTCTCGGAATCGTCGTACTTGATGTTCGCCTCGACTGTCTCCTGATTTGCCCCCATACCGACGACGGAGTCGATGGCCTCCTGTCTGATTTGGTCGATTTGGTCCTCCGACGGGTTCATCACGTTCCGTTCGACGACGTCCCGGACCATCGCCAGCCCGACGCCGACCGTACTGACGATCTCGTGGTTCTCGGCCAGACGCGTGTCGAAATCGGTCGCTTCGCCGAGATACGGAACCAGGGCGCCACAGCCACCGCCGCCGCCGACGACTTCGAGCAGCGCGGGGTCCAGGTCGTACTCCTCGATGACCTCCTCGATGACCGGGATAATCTTGTGGACGCTCTCGTCTAGCACTTCGCGTGCGGCCCCCTCCACGTCGGTCCCGAGCTCTGCAGCCAGTGGTCCAAACGCCTTCCGGGCGGCCTCCGGATTCCCGGCGGCGTAGACATCGTCGTCCAGCAGCCCGAGCAGGTTCGACGCACAGCTGGGGGTCAGCGCGAACATCTCCCCATTGGCGATCTCGATAGCCGCATACTCCGGGTCGCCCTCTTTCGGCGTTATCCAGGTGAGCTCCGGGTCGACGATATCCTCCGGGTCGGCGAACGTCGAGTAGGGGAGGTCCGCGATGTGGGCGCTCCTCGGGCCCGACTGGACGACCTCACCGTCTTCGACCCGAATCATCGAGCCCCCTGCGACGCCCTCGGTTCGGATGTCGAGCGTCCGCAGGAACGTCGAGTGACCGCCGATCTCTGCAGCCTTCCATTTGGGCTGGCCCTTCTCGATGACGCTGATGTCGCTGCTGGTCCCGCCGACGTCAATGAAGATGCCGTCCGTGACGTTCTCGTACATCAACGCCCCGGCAACGCCGGCGGCGGGTCCCGAAAGGATGGTCTGAATGGGCCGCCTCTGCATCTCGTCGATGCCCATCACGCCGCCATCGGAGCGCATTATCATCAACGGCGAGTCGATGCCGAAGTCCTCGATGCTCTCACTGGTCGCTTTCGACGTTTCGATCATCCGGGGGAGGATGCTCGCGTTGACGACCGCCGTCCGGGTCCGGATTTTGAGCCCGTATCGTTTCGAGACTACGTTTGCCCCGATACCCGGGAGTCCGAAGTCCTGGGCCAAGCTCTGGACCTTCTCCTCCATCTCGGCGTTGTCTACTCCGAACGCTTGGCTCGCGACGATAGCGCCGACTCCTTCGGATTTGAACCGCTCAAACGTCGCATCCAGCTCCGACTCGTCGAGACCCTTTTTTATATTGAGGTAGTCGTGCGTCGTCTCGATTGCTTGGTCGTCGTCGAGTTCGATGTCGCCGATATCGGTCTCGGACTTTGCTCGGCGGCCCTGAATCCCTTTCCCGAGACCGACGATTCCGACTTTCGATACGTCCCCTTCGAGCAGGGCGTTCGTCGCTTGCGTGGTCCCGTGAGCGATGAATACGACGTCTTCGGGGGAGGCCGACAGCCACTCCAGAAGGTTCGATGTCGCTTCGACGATTCCGGCTGCAACTCCGATATCCGCGTCGTGAGTCGTTGGGACTTTGGTTTGGGCCACTACCTCGAACGACTCGGTATCGATGGCCACGGCATCGGTAAAGGTGCCACCAACGTCAATTCCTATCCTCACTGTTGGCATATCTCTACCTCACGAAAGAGGTGGATAAATAGATACTGGTCTTTCCCTTTGATAAAATATGTAGAATAGCCGCTCTTCGGCCGCTGCTACGGACGTGCCACAGTGTGAAGGCGTCGTACGCTACAGTCCGAACAGATACACCGAGGTCACCACGCCCCCCGCGGCGATTACCCAGATGAACGGGAGGATTTCCTTGGTGATGCTGTTGACGCTGACCTCCAACTCCTCTGCGGCCCACGCGTTGTGGGTGTTCGTCGGGTCACCGGGCGCCTGCACCCGCAGGGCGCTGATTGCGGTCGTCGTGATGAGCTGTGGGTTGATACCGATAGCTGCCAGGACTCCGATGATTCCGCTCCCGAGCCCCCAGATGTTCATCGGGCCACGATACAGCGCGAGCGGTGCCAGAACCGAGAACATTATCGCGTAAAGCACCATGCTCTCGGGGATAATCTGCATCAGCAGCGGTTCCATCGTCGAGGAGATCGGGTCCGCGAACACCGCCTTCAGCAACCACCCGATCGCCACCATCAGCGCGATGGCGGGCGCAACCTGTTTGATTCCATCGTGGAAGCTCTGCGTTATCAGATTCAGCGTACCGCCCAGGTTCTTGATTCCCTCCAGTCCGGGCTGACTGAACACCGCGGCGTAGACGATACCGACGATGAACGCGGCGTAGACGTTCATAATGTCGAACACGACGAGGCCGACGGGAATGACCGGGGCGATGAGCGCGTATTTCGGAACCGACGTCGACATCCCGCTCGTGTCCGTTTCCGCCAGTGTCGCCTGTATTTCCGTGTTTCTGACCTTCAAGAACACGTAAATGATTCCGACAACATACGCGAGGCCGGCGACCGGAAGCGCCCAGTTGATGACCGAATCGAGCGCGATACCCGTAACCTCCTGATAGAATACCCAGTTGCTGGGGTTGAGCATCACACCGTTACCGTATGCGAGTAGTGTGATGGCACCGGCAATCTTCTGCGTGAATCCGACGCTGACCAGTATCGGGAACACGATTGTCGCCATGAGGATGAACGCCCCGAGTCCACTGATACTCGTCGAGGCGATGACGACTGCGGTGTACAGGGCTGCAGCCATCACGAGGGGGCTGTCACCGCCCAGCTCGGCGGCCGATTTGACGATATCCTCCAAGATACCCTGCTTCTCCGCGAGGACCCCCAATGTCCCACCGAACGCCGCGGCAATCATCGCCGATGCGAGCCGTGTCGAACCGCCCGCGACGATGTCCTGGAGTATTGTCTGTGGCCCCAATCCGCCCGCAAAGCCGATTGCTATGGCCATCCCACCCAGCGCGATGAAGGTTGGAACAACCTCGAACATCATCATACTTCCAAATATGATGAACGCTACTATGATACCGACTGCTGCTAGTTCGACCATGCTAATGCTCTCCAATGCCACCATTAATTCACTACTTTAAAAATCTTTTCTTGAACCCCTTGTCACGTGTTTTGTGGCACCCGAGCCAGCCACGAATCGACCGGTGGAGGGGCAAAGGTATAAATATAATTGACCAGATTGACAACCAAGGCCCGATCGCCAGCTAGGTCGCGTAGTGTTGGCCGGGTCGAGAAAACTCACAGAGATTCCAGCATGCAAACCGAATACGACACCGTCGTTCTCGGCGGAACACCCGGCGGGATAGCTACCGCCGTGAGGGCGGCACGGGAAGGCGCAGAGACACTCTTGGTCACGTACAACGACCATCTCGGCGGGATGATGACTGGGGGGTTAAGTTACACAGACACCCTCATGATGAAACCGCGTGCAAAGATATTCGCGGAGTTCCGGGCGGCAGTCCGTGAACATTACCGCGATACCTTCGGCCCCGACTCCGAGGACTATGCTGCCTGCGAAGCGGGGTACATTTTCGAGCCACACGTCGCCGAGTCTGTCTTAGACGGCCTCGTCGAAGGCGAAACGTCACTGGACCTCCGTTGGGGATACTCCCTGCAGTCGGTCGAGCGGGAGAACAGGGAGATAACGTCGCTCACTCTGCAAGCCTTCGATAGCGACGAGACGGTCACGATTGCCGCTTCGGTGTTCGCCGACGCGACGTACGAAGGTGACCTCCTCGCCACGGCCGGAGCGGAGTTCAGAGTCGGGAGGGAATCTCGCTCTGAGTTCAACGAGCAGTTTGCCGGCAAACTCTACACACGTACGCGTGGTGACCGGTATTACCCACAGGAGGCCGTCGGCGAGGGCGTAAACCCCGATGCACCGGCCGACCGGCGCGGGCCGCTCGACACACCGCCGGAAAAGCGGCAGGGCCCGTTAGACCTGGTCCCCCACCCGGCGGGCATCTCGGAGATATATCCCCGAAGCACCGGCCAAGGCGACGACCGCATTCAGGCCTACAGCTATCGGCTCTGTCTCACCGACGACCCAGAGAACCGGGTCAAGCCGTCGATGCCGGACGATTACGACCCCGCTGAATACACCGACAGCCTGGAGGAAATCGAGCGGGTCGGGTTCAGGGCGTTCATGCGGCTCCGCTATCTTCCGAACGACAAAGCCGACATGAACACCGCCGATCTGCCCGGAGAAAACTACGACTACCCGGATGCGGACTGGGAGGGCCGCGAAGAGATAGCCCAACGCCACAAATCGCACATACTGGGGCTGCTCTATTTCCTCCAGAACGACGATGCGGTCCCGGACAAGGTACAGTCCGAAGCGAACCAGTGGGGCCTTGCGGCCGATGAGTTCGAAGACAACGACAACTTCCCGTTCCAGCTCTACGTGCGGGAGGCCCGGCGCCTCGATGGCCGGTATATGTTCACGGAGAACGACGCTCGATACGCTGACGGACTCGACCGGACGCCGGTTCATCGGGATAGCATCGCGGTGGCCGAGTATCCACTCGACTCACACGCCTGTCAGCCCGACCGCCAATTCGGGAGCCATCCGGAGGGCCATTTCTACGCGTCTCAGGTCACACGCCCCGCACACGTACCGTATCGGGCACTGCTGCCACAGAGCATCGACAACCTCCTCGTTCCGGTGCCGCTCTCCGCGTCACACGTCGGCTACGGCTCGCTACGTCTGGAGCCGACTTGGTTGCACATCGGGGAATCGGCGGGCTATGCAGCCGCGATAGCCGTCGAGTCCGACCAGGACCCGGCAGACATCTCTGTCGCTCGCCTCCAGCGTCGTCTGGCGGAAAACGAGATGATGCTCTCGTTCTTCAACGACGTCGATGTCACAGACGAGGAGCCTTGGGTCCCTGCGGTTCAGTATCTCGGCACCCGCGGGTTTTTCGGGTCGTACGACGCCGAGCCAGAGGAACCCCTGTCGAGAGGTGTCGCCGAGGAGTGGGCTGCGACGACCGCCGACCTGCTCGGTGACGCCCCCGATGAGCTAACGGACCACGCGAGGGCCCTCCAAACCGGTGATGAGTCTGGTTCGGTTACCGCCGAGGAGTTCGTAGCGATGCTTGAGCACGAACTGTCCGTCAATGTGCCCTCCACAGTCGATACCGTCCTCGAGGAAACGGACTCGGTAATCGACCGTGGCACGGCCTGCCGATTAGTCTATCGCCTACTTCGGGACAGAGACAGTTAGCGGTCATCAGAGAGCGGCGCTCGATTGCACGTGCCGGTCTACGGGCGGTGTTTCTATTTTGCTGAGCGGTGACGGGACGCGTAAGTCGATTCGGGACATATTGCTCTGAGTCGGCCTGCCATTGCGGAGTACTACGGAGGTTACGCCACGCAATCGCTGGTCGAAACAGGCGGGATTGTATTTCGCTATTCGATTCCACAATACGGAACATCCTATCGGCGCTGAATACTCGCCGAGTGAGTTGATACCACGAATTATCCTGCTGTATTAAGTTTGTGAGCGTTATATCGTGGGATTCAGCAGAGGAATCGACCATATCCAGGACATTCACTCCTTCGTGGCGATGCAACAGTTGATTCCGAATGACGGAATATTCTCTTCCGCAGGGTAGGACGATAGATTACAGTTGTATAGCTGTAATTGTACTCGCTGATTTCGAATTCGGAGTCCGGGTTCGTTTTCGGTCTTCCACTCGAGAACAGATCAGTTCCGTCACGCTCGGTCGGACTCTTATTACAAGCATATGTGTGTAAACATGCTCCGTATCCTGTTTCAAAGCCCGCTCCCGCTGTCGATATCAGATTGTTTGGGAGCTGACGGTGGAGAGACACACCAAGGGTCTACCACTGCTGCTGTTCTATCCAGTTTACCGCCGCTACCCACGAAACGATGTCCCCTACGGGTCGAAGAAGCTGGTATTGGGTACTATTACGGCAGTTCACAGCGCCATGAGCGGTTTATCGAGGGGTTCCACGTATAGTGGAAGTTTCCCAGCTACAGTTTATTCTACGGACCATTGGGCACTCATAAGGGCGATAATTGTAACAGAGTATGACTGAAATCTATATCTTTCCACGCATAGTAGAATTTATCTGTGTTGTGGGAGTGATAACCAACATGGATCTCAACACCGCGGACGACGGCGGCAAACGGGTCAGCGCTGTCCAGCAGGGGTTCGAGGTTATCGAGGTACTTCGGGAGTCCGGGAGTGTCCACATCAGCGACGTGTCGGAGGCACTCGATATCCCCATGAGCACGGCGCATGTTCACCTCAAGACGCTGGAATCGGTCGGATACGTCGTCCAAGACGACAGCGGTTATCGGCTGTCGCTCCGGTTTCTCAGGGACGGCGCCATAGCGAGGAGTAATCTGCAGGTGTACTCGGCCGCAAAATCCGAGATAGACGACCTCGCCGATACGACGGGTGAAGTCGCCAATCTCGGCGTCGAGGAGAACGGCCAGCGGGTAATCGTCTACCAGTCGGAAGGGAGCGAAGCAGTCTACGACAACGCGCCCGTCGGTGAGTACACCAATATGCATTGGACCGCCCTGGGCAAAGCCATCCTCGCCGAGTTGCCGTCCGAGTACGTACGCGAGATTATCGATCACTACGGACTGCCAGCGGCCACGGGGAGTACTATCGACGATGCGGAGCAGCTGTTCGAGGAGCTGGAGACCATCGAGGAGCGCGGGTTCGCGCTCGAAGACGAGGAACGCCGGTCCGGCATCCGGTCGATAGCCACGCCCCTCAACGTGGATGACCGCGTCGTCGGCGCAGTCTCGCTTTCGGGGCCGAAAGAACGCTTCAACGACGACCGGATAGAGAACGAGCTGCTGCCGGCACTCAAGGACTCGAACAACGTCATCGAAGTGAAAGTCGCGTACGAATAAACGCGTCAGTGGCTGACAGTCCGTCCACGGAGACCGACTGTAGGGGTTCTTTTGGTTCCACTATTAGTGGATGGTGTGAGGTACCACACCTGAAGACGTGCCGGTGGATGTCTGCGCCGTCACTCGTCCGGGTATGAGCAAAGCTTACATATGAGGCCTTACTCTCCCAGGTTACATGCAGACAGCACTCATGCTGCCGCCGTCACCGGACAGGCGGTGGGCACTGGCCAAACAGCTCGGCGTAGGTTGTGGTGTCGTCCGCTTTTGGGGCGTCGACGACTGGTGGGAGTACGACACCCTCCTCCGCGTGCGAAACCGGTTCGAGGACCACGACGTCCCGCTTCGGGTTGTCGAGGACAGACCACCGATGACCAAGACGGTACTCGGCGAGGACGGCCGCGACGAGGAGATAGCGAGGGTGAAACAGCTCCTCAGGAACATGGGGAAGCTGGGAATAGAGACGTACTGCTGGGTGTGGACGGAAAACCCGGTCGGCGTCCTCCGAACGTCCGATTCGATTCCTGACCGCGGCGGGTCACTGCTAACTGGGTACGACCACGCGCTGAGCGAGCGCGCTGGTGACCACCCCGCGGCAGGTATCACCGAGGACGAACTCTGGGAAAACCTCGAGTACTTCCTCGATGAGGTGGTGCCGGTCGCCGAGCAGGCGGGTGTGAAGATGGCACTACATCCGGACGACCCGCCGCTCTCGCCGGTTCGGGGCGTCCCGCGGCTCGCGACCTCCGTCGACAACTACGAGCGCATTCTCGACCTCTACGATAGTCCGAACCACGGTGTCACTTTCTGTCAGGGGAACTTCGCCGCGATGGCGACTGACGTATCGGACGCGATTCGCCGCCTCGGTGACCGCATCCACTTCGTTCACTTCCGTGATGTCGAGGGTACACCGGAGTCGTTCGTCGAGACCTGGCACGACGACGGACCGACGGATATGCGGTCGACTATCGAAGCCTACCGTGATGTCGGGTTCGACGGCCCGATACGCCCCGACCACGTACCGAAGATGGACGGAGAGGAGGACCGAGAGGGCGTCCACGCGGGCTACACTGACATGGGCCGGCTCTTCGCTATCGGATACATCCGGGGACTGCTCGAACAGACGGAGTAGCGATATCCACGATGTTTAGCGACTGACGGACAGGTTCTGTATGCTGCCTCCATCAGAGGAGGTATCCCAGCTCTAATATACATATTTTATTGGGAAAGACATAAGTGGTATCGTGGTGAGACTGAGTATGTATGCCACAGCAAAGCCGAAGGAGCTTCGTCGGGAAGCTCGGCGTAATCGGTGGTGCCGGTGCATTGACATCCCTCGCGGGTTGCTCCGGTGACGGATCGGACAGCGGGACCGACATAGTCATCGGGAGCGTCTTCCCGAGCGGCCACGTCATCAACGAGATGGCGACATCCTGGTCCGAGACCGTCGCGGAGGAGACCAGCGACCGCGTGTCGATAACAATCGAGCCCGCTTTCGGCGGCGAGGCCGAGGTGATGGAGCAGACGCGCATCGGCTCTATCGGCGGGACCATCATCGGGACCAGGTGGGTAATCGACTACGACCCGGAGAACTTCTGGGTCGAATCGCCGTTCATCTTCGACGGGTGGGAGCAACAGCGGCGGGCGTTCGAAACCGACTACCTCGACGACGGCCGCCAGCGCCTCAAGGAGGACGGCAACCAGGAGCTCGTCGGCCCGCCGGTCTACCGGGGGTACCGCCACACGTCGGGGAACAAGGCTTTCAACACGCCCGAAGACATCCAGGGCGTAAATATCCGCGTTCCCGACCTCTCGCCGTGGGTGAACATCTGGGAGGGGCTCGGTGCCAGCCCGACGACCGTCGCCTTCGACGAGCTGTACAGCTCGCTGCAGCAGGGCGTGGTCGACGCACAGGAGAACCCGGCCGAAACGGTCCTCTCCGCGTCGCTTAACGAGGTGCAGAGCCACTACACGATGACCCGGCATCTCGCCTCGACTGGCTGGTTCACCATCAACAACGATATCCTCTCCGGGCTCTCGGAGGACGACCGCTCGGTCGTCAGGGACACGCTTTCGAGCAACATCGAGGAGCTCAGTACGAGTATCTCCGAGTCGGAGTCCGACGCGATCGACGAACTGGAGAGCAACGGGATGAACATCGTCGAGCCGGACCGCGACGCGTGGCTCTCCGCGGCCGAGGAGCCGCTCAAGGCGCAGTTCGAGGAGACCTGGGAGCCGTCCCTCGAAGAAGTCCGAAACATCTGAAAACCCCCCGGGACACATTGAACTATGACTGAGAACAGTGCCGTATCAGCCATCACCCGCAACTTCGACCGGGGGGTCAGGGTGCTCGCTCTGGCTTTGTACGCGTTGATGATACTCGTCGTCGGGTTACAGATACTGACTCGGTGGGTGTTGGCGCCAGTTATCGGCAGCCTCCCGTGGACGGTCAACCTCTCGCAGATGCTGCTCGTCTACGTCACGTTCATCGGTGCGGCGGTCGCGAGCGGCAAGCACGAGCACATCTCACTCGACCTCCTGTCGTCCCGGCTGTCAGACGAGAAGGTTCGGTATCTCGCCGGGCTTCGGTCCGTGATGACAATCGGGTTCGTCAGCGTGTTGATTGCCGGCGCGTATCCGCTGTACCAACAGAACAAGGGTTCAGTCATCGGCGCGTTACCGGCCCACCCACCGTTCACGCAGGCGTGGCTGTACGTCCCTGCGGTCGTCGGCGGCGCTATTATCGTCATATACGCCATCCGTGACCTCTGGGAAGTCATCACAGACCCAGCAACTGTCGTTGCCGAGCTTCGAGGGGATGAAACGTATGATACAGACTCATAACACAGCAAGAATCAAGTCGCGGGGGGAGGGACGCTAATGTCAGACATCGTCCTCCTTACTCTGTTCATCGTGGTACTGCTCGGGCTGTATCTACTGGAGGTCCCGGTCGTCTACGCGCTCGGACTGACGAGTCTCATACTGATGTTGTTCACGTCGATACCGTTCGAGCCGCTGCTCGTCGCACAGACGATGGTCAGCGGGAGCAACTCGTTTGTCCTCCTGGCGATTCCGCTCTTCCTCCAGACCGGCCTGTTGATGAACGCGCTGGGCCTCACCGACGTCATATTCGACTTCGCGAAGGCTATCGTTGGGCCGATTCGTGGCGGCCTCGCCCACGTAAACATCGTCGCGAGCATCATCTTCTCGGGCATGACTGGCACCGCCGCGGCGGACGCCGCCGGCCTCGGTGCTATCGAGTACCGGGCGATGCGCGAAGAGGGCTACGAGGAGGGGTTCAGCGTCGCCGTCACCGGCTCGTCGTCGATTATCGGTCCCATCATCCCTCCGAGTGTCCCGCTCATCATCTACGGCGTCATCGCGCAGGTGTCCATCGGGACGCTGTTCATCGCCGGCCTCGTCCCCGGTTTCATCATGGGTCTGGGCCTGATGATTCTGTGTACCATCTACGCACACCGTAACGGGTACGAGCGCGGTGACTGGTGGTCGCTCAGTGAGATCGGGCGAACCGGATTCCGCGCGCTCCCGGCCCTCGGAACGCCGATCCTCATTATCGGCGGTATCTTGGGCGGCCTGTTCACTGCGACAGAAGCGGGCGCGATAGCGCTGTTCTACACCATCTTCATCGGCACGGTCTTCTACGATGCCCTCAGTTGGCAGGAACTCATAGCGAGCTTCGAGGACGGGATGACGCGGACGTCGTCGCTGACGTTCATCGTCGCAGCCGCCGCGCTCTATGGCTTTCTCATCCGGCGCGCACAGCTCCCGGAGGTGCTGGCCAACGCCGTGACGACGGTCTCGACCGACCCGCTCATCGTCCTGTTGCTGATAGCGGCCGTGCTGTTCATCGTCGGTCTCATGCTGGAGACGATAGCGGCGATTACGATTCTCACGCCCGTCTTCCTGCCCATCATCGAGCAGACGGCTATCAGTCCGATTCACTTCGGTGTAGTGATGATTATCACGTTGATGATCGGCCTGTTGACGCCTCCCTTCGGCGTTATCCTGTTCGTTCTCAACGCCGTGACCGGCGTCTCGCTCGAACGCATCACGAGGAACATGCTGCCGTTCTACGTGCCGCTTGTCATCGCGCTCCTGCTCACAATCATCTTCCCCGAAGTCGTCCTGTGGCTCCCGCGGACGATGGGGCTCGCCTGACCCCTCGTCTGTCTTCGCACGCGGGCTGTAGCAATCGTAAGAATAAGGACGTGTGGACTGTTTTCAACGCACATGGCTGACACAGCCGTCCCGACAGTTAGCGTCGCGGATAAAAACGCCGTCGTCATCGGCGGGACCAGCGGTATCGGCCGCGCAATCGCCCTCGCGTTCGCAGATGACGGGGCGGACGTCGTCGCAACGAGTCGGAGCGAGGACGCCGTTGAATCGACCGCCAACGAGCTCCGCGAGCGCGGCGCGTCGACGGTGGAGGTCACCTGTGACGTCACCGAGATGAGCTCCATTGAACACCTGTACGACGCGGCTGCCGCCGAGCTGGGCGGGGTCGACATACTCGTCAACTCCGCGGGCTCCGTCGGCAGGGCACCGGTAACGGAGATGGAGATGGCCGACTGGGAGCTCGACATCGACACCAACCTCACTGGCGTCTTCCGCGCCTGCCAGGTGTTCGGCCGGGAGATGGACTCGGGCAGCATCGTCAACATCTCCTCGATGTCGGCCGGGCAAGCCCGGGAACAGCGCCCGGCCTACTGCGCCGCAAAGAGCGGCGTCAACGGACTCACCCGGGCGGCAGCCGCGGACCTCGGGCCGGAGATACGCGTCAACGCCATCGAACCCGGGTTCGTCGAGACGCCACTCGCGGGTGACGCCTTCGAAGAGGGGACCGAACTCCGGGCAAAGATAGACGAACGGACGCCGCTGGAGCGGGTCGCCCAACCGGACGAAATCGCCGGTGCGGCCGTCTACCTCGCCAGCGATGCGGCCTCGTTCACGACCGGAGAAATGATTACCGTCGACGGCGGATTCGACGACAGCTCATTCTGAGTCGTCGCTGACGCGAACGACGCCTTTCACGCTGTCCGGTTCCATCGCCCGGTCGAACGCGGCCTCTGTCTCCGAGAGCGACTGCTCAAAGCTCACGATACTGTCGACGTCGAACCGACCCGTCCGGATGCCCTCGATGGCCGACAGATACGTGCCGCTGAACCGGAACGACCCTCTCAGGTCGTACTCCCCATCGATGAGCCCGACGACATCCGTCGGGAGGCCCGAATCGATCGGGATGCCGACGAAGGTGACCGTCCCGCCGCGTTTTACGGCTTCCGTCGTCGACTCGATGGCGCTTTCCGCACCGGAGCTTTCGAGGACGATGTCGACGCCCTCAGGGTCTACCTGCTCGTGAATCACGTCGGTCAGGTCCGCCGACGAGACGTCTACCGTGTAATCCACGCCGCGGCGCTCGGCCAGTGCGAGTTTTTCCTCGACAACGTCCGTCAGGACGACAGTTGCGCCGTGGGCCAGCGCGACTTCCGAAACGAGTTGCCCGATGGGACCGCCGCCGGTCACCAGCACGCTATCGCCCTCTTCGACGCCGGCTCGGTCACAGGCGTGGATGGCGACACTGAGCGGTTCCGCGAGCGCGCCCTCACGCAGGGAAACCTCCGGCGGGAGCTGATAGACCAACTCCGCCGGCCAGGCGACATACTCGGTGAGCGCGCCATCGACCGGCGGCGAGGACATGTACTCCATCCGCTCACAGAGGTGGTATTTCCCCTCCGTGGTGCAGTACTGACACTCACCGCACGGGACGCCCGGTTCGATGGCGACTCGGTCCGACGGGGAGACGTTCGTGACATCCCGCCCGACCTCGACGACCGTCCCGGCCGACTCGTGTCCGAGCACGAGCGGGAAGTCGACGGTGTTGCCGCTGTTTTCTCCGTGTTGGTAGTAGTGGAGGTCGGAGCCACAGATACCGACGCGGTCAATCCGGACTAGAACCTCGTCGGCGCCGGGTGTCGGACGCTCCCGTTCGATCAGGCTAAGCTCTTCGATTCCGGAGAGAACACACGTTCGCATAGGGTAAAATCGGCAAAGAAATATTTAGTGGTTGTGGTATTCGTACCCCCGGCTCTGGTTTCGAACGTCCGCTAGCCGGCGAACGGCTCGTACTCGCGTTCGGATTTTTCCCGCTCGATACGACCAGCGCAGTCTGCTATCGAAGAGTCTTGGTTCCCTGAGCCGGCGTTTTACAGGACCTCGGTTTCCGTCTTCTCCGTCAGATGTCGAACTGGGATTCCGAGTTCGGTAGCGAGACCGCACATCCGACGCCGGCGGTGCAGGTGCGGCCGTTCACTCGTCAGATACCGTGAGTATCGTTACGGGGCCTTCGAAATTAAGCGCGAGTTTTTGCGCCTGGTCACCGAAAATCATCTTTCCGGTCGGGGACCGGTTTTTGCCAGTCGCAAAGAGATGCTCGCTGTCCCACTCCTCGGCGACATCGAGGACGTCGTCGGGTATTTTGCCGATAACGCCGAGCGGTGTGTACGAGATCTCATCGCCGAAGTACTCCACACCGATTTCGGCAGCCTCAGCCTCTGCCTCGGACTCTATCTCATCGATACTGTCTGCGCGCTCTCTCGCTTCTGCTTTCGTCAGGACTTCGTCCTCGTATTGGTCCCGGTCGACGATGCGACATAGCAGAACCTCCGTATCAGTGCCTGTTGCATACGTTTTTGCTGCGCTGAGTAACTGTTCGTTTGGGTTAGCACTGTCTAATACGACTAGAATCGTACCCATGTTTCTCGCTGTGTGTTCCAGAATACATAATATATGCGGTTACACCGGTGTTGATTACACGTCGGTATAAGTGGAATCGTACTTGGTCAAGTGTGAGTGGTGAACCGAGTGTGTTTGCTGCTGCCCGTAGCTAAACCCACATGCTTCACCAGTGGTAGCGAATAGATTAGGCTGGAGGTGTGGAGCACGAACGGACCCAAGGCCGAGGCTTGGTATTCAGAGGACGAGATAAAATATCAATTTTAGATATAACTTTCAGCTTTGGTATGTTCGGGTCAAGTGCCCTCGAAAAGCGGTCCACGATTGAGTGCACACAGTCGGTCTACAGCCAGTCAGCGAGAAAGACCCAAATCAGGTCGCAGTTGACGAGACGGTGACTCGAATCCATGAAGGCAGTTCTGGCCGTATACCGGTTTGAATACACAAACATACGGGATTCACCCGTGTCTAGATATTTTGACCACGATAACCGCTCCTGCCGATATATTTCTCGAAGAACCGCGGCAAACACACGATGTCGAAACTACCGTGTTCCTCATCGATAGCGCAAAGTGTCTCCGGGTGGGACACCGGCGAACGCAGCTCCGATTTCAGCAGAAATCAGAACTCTGTCAGATATATCAGGAATAAAATAAAAAGCTAAATTCCTTCGCTCCCAAACGTTTCAGTCACGTCGGACCGCAGACGGCTAAAATTGGTTCTAAAAGTTCACTTCCAGAGACAGTATGCAAATACTCACCCCCAGCGTCTACAGAATGAGCCCACTGTGAGACGCCTCCATAGCTGATTTATAACCACAACAAGTATGGCCCGAGCGTGAGACGCCGTCGACTACTGATAGCAGCTCTCTCAGCTAGTGTGGGTGGATGTTTACGGTCCTCACAGACGGAGACACCGAATACCGCCACAGAGACAAGTCGGCCTGTCACAACGACCCCAGCAAAAGCGGACCAGCCTGCCACAGCTACGGAGGCCCCTGCTCAATCCTATTCAGGTGCGATATCACTCTCGTTGGATTTCAATACGACTATCGGTGAGTCGACCCTCAACGAATCGGTCACCGATGGGCGGCAGCTGGCGGTGATGTGCTATGGATTGACGCTTTGGAACGACCGCGGTGACGCGATTCGCAAATACGATATCGGTGGGCCGGAAAACAACGTGACGCTGGCCGGCGGCTATTATCAGTCCGAACAGGGGACGACCGACGGCGACAATACGTTTCGGTGGTTCGGTGGACCAGAAGGGGAGACCACGCTTGAGTTTGGCCCCTTCGATTCGCCGATTACCCCGCAATATGCGGTCCTCGTCGGGGCGCCAGCGGTCGACGACGAGATTACAGCCGCTGTTTCCGTGGACGGCATTGAGACTGACACGGTTGAGTTTGGCGCTCGAGGTCCCCCAGAGCGGTTCATTCTGTCGATGCAGCCGCAGAATTCGTAACACGAAATGAAAGTCGCCGGTTCAGAAATGGCTCAATGAGGAGTGAGGGCTCACCCCAGCTGGGACCGACCACGGCTTCGCTCGTGACTCACTTTCGGGAATCTCTGTAAGTGCCGCCGGTTACGCCGCCTCGGTCACTATCTCGAAGCCTCTGACCTCCCCTTTTATCGAGTACACGAGATGCTGACCGGCGACCGCGAGGTCGGCTGACTCGGCGTTGAAGGGCTCGCCCACTGACTCCTTGAACGCCACCGTCCCAGAGTCCGTATCGACAGCCGTGATGGTGTTCGACGTGTCGCCACTCCAGAGATAGCCATCAGCCAGCAGGAGCGCCTTTGGCGTGCCGTCCACCTGGACTCTCCACTGCTGTGACCCCTCGGCAGCGTCGACCGCGTAGAGGGCGTTATCTGCGGCGCTGATGTAGACGGTCCCGGGCTCGTACTGAAAGCGTAGGGACTGGTCGAACGGCTCGTATGTCCACCTGTGGGTTCCGTCGTGGATGACGGAGGCGACGTAATCCTGTGTCAGCAGATAGACACCTGTCTCGTCGGCGGCCACCCGGTTGGAGTAGTACGTTCCGTTCATGGGGTGCTGGACGTCCCACTGAACGTCGTGAACGCCGAAGCCAGCGTCCCGTTCTGTCCCGTCGGAGAGGTTGTATGTGTCCATACGGTTCGCGGTCCGGACGTAGACGACGCCGTCGTGGACCGCGGTCCCGGTGACCGGGTCCCCGTTTGCCGTCTCGACGGTCCAGACCTCGTTCCCGTCTGTGTCGAGCCCGTATACGTATGCCGAGTCGTGCTCCGAGTCGGTGTCGGCGCCATCGGCTCCGACCACTGTACCGCTGGTCTCGCCGGCCCCGACCACGATTCGGTTCTGGTCCGGGACGGCTAGCGGGACCGTAGTCAGCCCGATGTCCGCCTCGAACGTCCAGTTGGTGCTCCCGTCGTCACGGTCGAGCGCGTAGAACGTTCCGTCACGTCCTGAGGCGTAGACGGTCGAGTCGGTCACCGTCGGTCTGGTTCCGATTAGGCCGGTCTCCTGGTCCCAGCGGCGACTCCCGTCGCCTGCGTCTATCCTGCTAACACTGTTCCTCCCGCCGACAAACACCGCGTTACTGCTCGGCGATGCCCGCAAAGCGAGCGATTCATCTTCGCGGGACCATGCCTCCGTCAGGCCCGTGGGAGCCGACTGTAACTCCGGGCTGGATTCCGCGGTCGTCGGTGTTTTGCCCGTCTCCGTGGCTGTCTCTGTCTCGGCGTCAAAGCGGAGGCAGCCGGCCGAAGCGAGGCCGAGCCCCATCCCGAGCAGCCCGCGCCGGGAAATCTGTCGTCGACTCGTTTCTGGGCCGTTGGCTTCGCTGTTTCCAGTCATTGTCGTTCGAGTGCCCTGAGTGTCGCGTCATCGGTGGTGACAAATACCGTCTCGTCGGTCACAACGAGGTCACCGGTCAGCGACGTGTTTCCGATAGTGACCGATTGGTGCTCGTGAACCGTTCCGGAGGGGACATCAATCTCGTACAGCGACCCCTCGGAGACGAACCAGAACGTCGACCCGTCGAACGAGGCTGGATCGGAGGGAACCGCGTCCGATTGCCAGACCGTCTCGTCGGTCTCGACATCGATGCCTTCCAGCCCGACGCCAACGGAGGCGACGACAATCCCATTGGTAGCCCCGTACATGGACAGCGCTCTGTCCGGGTTCTCGACCTCCCGCTGGACGACGCCGGAGCGGGCGTCGATAGCCATGTAGTGGTCACCGACGGACCCGTAACAGACGCCGCCCGAGACGGCGACCTCGGCGTAAACGCTACTATCGAGGTCCAGGTCACGCTCGACGTACCAAAGCTGCTCGCCCGTATCGGCGTCATACCCGGCGAACCCCCACGGTGGACTCCCGTTCCGACTGTTCGGGTGAACGCCGGCACAGAGGATGTCGCCGTCGAGTGCGAGGTCCCAGACGCGTTCGTTGGGCTGCTCGGCGTCGGTCGGTTTCGCGGTCCGGTCCGACCAGGCCACCTCGCCGGTAGTGGGGTCCACCGCGCGGACACCGCCGGTCACAGGGCGGGCCTGATACGCCCTCCTGTCGTCACTGGTCTGGGCGAGGACACCGAGGTCGAAGTCGACGTGCTGGTAGGTGGGTGTACCGTCTGCGGCGTCGACACCGAGTTGTTCCTCGATACCCGCCGCGACTACTGTGCCGTCGACGACCGTGAGGCCGTTGTCGAGTTCTGTCTCGGTCGACGCGTCCCACTGTCGGGCGCCACTGGTCTCGTCAACGCCGTAGACGTGACGGTCGACGCTCGTCACGATGACTGTCCCGTCCGCGTAGACTGGGCCGCCGACGAACGGTCCGTTGGCATCGAACGTCCACCTGGTCCCGGGGGGCAGTGACTCACCGGTCGATGCAGCCCCGGACTCGTCGGCGGTCCCCATTTCGGCCGTTGCGGTCCCCATGCGGGTGCCGGAAGGGGTCGACTCCGACTCCTCCAACCCGAGACAGCCGCCAAACCCGGCAGTGGTGACGAGTGCGGCCAGATACCCGCGTCGACTCCGGCGGTACTCCTCACCGTGCATATGTCACTCGTTCTGCCTCACGCACTGCCGTATCGTCCGATAGACAAGCTCGGGCTCCTCGACGTTCTCCAGTCGTATCGGGCCGAGACCACGGTTGAGTGACAGCGTTCCGTACCCTAGGAGCGACTGCACGCGGTTCTGGTTGAGTTCGTGACTTCGCAGTTTGTCGAATCGAACGCCCTTCGAGCGAACCCGGAATAGCAACTCGTAGCTCAACTCTACCCGGTCCGCGGTGATAACGTACGTAGTCTGTTTGAGGATTATGATGCGCACCACGAAACGGATCACCAGTACCAGCGTGATGAGGGCGACAACCAGCGCCGCCGTCTTGCTGATACTCGGTTCACCGAGTAGCCTCGGTCTCGCCCGGAGGACACCAAACAGTGCCAGCCCGACGACCAAGACGACACCCAATCGGACGAGCGTCGGCCGGATTGTCGGTCGGGTTCTGAGAAGTTCGGTCTCGTCTGTCTCACGCTGCTCCTCCGCTTCGGATTCGGTCTCTGTGTCCGACTTCTGTGTCATGGTTATGCGACTCCAATTGTGACTGCGAGCACTGATGCGGCCACGTAGACGACGGGCGAGAGGACGACTGCACACACTGCCAGGGTGGCACTGCCTTTACTAGCGAGGTGATTGACACGGGCACCGAAATACAGCGACACGAGGTAGTAACACAGCGCGAGCGCGAGTAGCGCGAGGACCCACTGACCGGTCGGGGAAATCGACTCGACCGCGACCGTTCCGGGGCGTCCACCCGGGAGCTCCAGGTCCGCACCGAGCCGGTCGATAATCGCGTAGACGAACGCCGCCTGGAGGTTGCGAACGAGTTCCCGGGCCCCCGAAACGCCCTGCCCGGTCGTCAGATACCAGACGCCGGAGAACACGGCCGCAAGGTACGCGCTCGTCGTGTACACGACGGTGTGGGCGCTCTGGACGATTCCCCGCGACCCCCGTGCCAGCACCAGGCCAGCGTGAAAGGTCAGTAACGTGACCGCCGCTGCGACCGTGATATACAGCGAGTTCAGGACGAAGGCCGTGAGTAACTGCCAGCTCGCGGTGGGGGCCACCCCGTACCGAGCGGCCGCGGTAGCGTACCCCGCCGGCGGTTGTCCCGATTGCTGGACGCCGATACCGGCCAAGGTCAGCGGAATGGCATACGCCATCAGATTGACCAAGTACACGCCGAAAAGCGAGCCGGCCTGGCGGACGACTTCACCTCGCGTCGACGCGTACGTGCTCGTCTGGAACTCGACGAACCGGTGGGGACGGAAGAGCGCGTCGAACACACTCCGGACGACAGAGTCCAACCCCTTGGTGGCCATACCATTTACTTATCTAATGCTGTGTTATAGATTATGATTCCTACAGTCAATGGTCTCATCCATAACAGTAGTTGAAAACATAATTTCTATATTCAGAATTTCCTCTGAACCTGACTGAGTTGAATCGGTAACTAGGACAGCGTACTGACTACGACTGGGGACCGCTGTGGGTTTGGGACGAGAGTCGCGTGTCAATTACCGAGACGGCTGCTCCATACTCCACCAACAATGAGCGCTATTCCAGCGGCCCCTCCGAGAACTCCAGTCCCCATCGACAACGGACTCATCGCAACTACGGTGTGTACCAGATAAACTGATTCATTGTGGCTAACAAAATAACTGTTCACAATGTCGTTTCGGTACTCGAAGTTGCTTCCGCTATCGGACGCCCCACGATCTGTATACGTCAATTGTGGTGATTGGCTGGCACGTGTGACGGCTGTCTGTTCTGCTGACGAGAGTGTCGAAAAAGGGACTGTATCAATGTCAGACGCAGAGTACGATTCCAAAGTGGATGCCATCGCTTCTTCGCTTGGTTCTTGTTCAATTATTGAAGTCGTGTGTGCTGGAAAGCCGAGATACAGTAATCCAACACCCGCCACCAGACTGAGGATACCGATGCTGAGAACAATCTGGGACCGCTCCAGCCGTGCTATGCCCATAACGTAATTGTGGAATATGTGTCTACTCTGTTCACATTTGTGTTTCACGTTTCGGTCACTGCTCGCACTGAACGATGTGTGCTTCACCACATGTGGCAGCTGTCTCACTCACTACGCTGAGACCGTATTTTCACCCACTAATAACCAAGACAGGAAGTTCACCCCCAATATACTGCTCGCTGGTCTCAAGATAGGTACGAGACTGGTTGCGGGCCGGTTGCCATTCGCAGGTCTAGTACTCCTGTTGTACTGGAGACAGACGCCGTCGCGGGCATCTGCAACCTCTAGTCTGTATCGCGGTACTACCGAATTGGAAAGTGATTTAGGCTGGCCTAAATAACTACTGTCCCATGACGGCCAAAGGCTCAGGGAAGCAGATGACGGGGGAAGGGAACGACGGGCTGGCCGGGAACGCCGTCGAATCCGTGGCGTTCCTCGCCCGTTCGGAGCACCGGCTTCACGTGCTCGATTTGTTGGCTGACGGCGACCGCTCCCGTGAGAAGTTGCGCGAGCGGACGGACGCGACTCGAGTGACACTGAGCCGCGTCCTCGGCGACCTCGAAGCCCGGGGGTTCATCCAACGACGAAACGTCGATGGGAACTACGAACTGTCCACCTTCGGTGAACTGGTTCATCGAGATTTCGCTCGGTTACTGGGCACGGTGTCAGTCGGGCAGAGCTATCCGGACCTGATATCACGACTCCCGACCGACTGGTTCGACTTTGACCTTCAGTGCCTCGTTGACGGCGAACAGGTCCACGGAGAGAGCGCAGACCCGCTCGCGGGCGCCCGGACTGTTGCGAACGCCATCAGGGAGGGGTCTTCGTGTGCATCGCTCGTCGGGACGTTTACCTCGCTTCCGATGCACGCACACGAGACGGATATCCGCGTCGGGGGCGACACGGATGTGCGCGTCGTTTTCGACTCGACCGTCACCGAAGCCATGCTCGAAGACCAATCACTACGGGCCAAGTGGCGGGGCATCGAGGACGCCACAGACTCGACAGTCTATTACAGCCTCGACCAGCGTGTCCCCTGCACTATCGACCTTATCGACGACGAGAGGGTGTTCCTGACCGTCGACCGAGAACAGGAGACCGGCTTCGATATCATCTCGTGTTCGCACCCCGACGTGGTGGCGTGGGCCGACCGAGTAATCTGCGAGTACCGTGACAGCGCGGTACCGCTCAACCAGCTGTCAGCCAGCGCGGACTGACAGGAACTACACACGGTGTGTTCGCTGTAATACGCCGTGAACATCCTTCGCGCCACGTCAATCCGAACAGCGGGAATCAATAAGCCGTTTTAGGCCTGCCTAAATATATGGCACGTAGACGCCGAGTACTTGCAAGCAGCGCTAGTCTCATCGCCGCCGGTCTCGCCGGTTGCGGTGGAAACTCCGGCAGTGAGTCGGGCAGTACGAACTCGCCGAGTACTGAACCATATACAGTCCAAATAGACCCCAACGACCCCTATACGTTTGAGGAGGTGCCCGAGACGTACGGCGTGGGCACAAGCCCCTTCTTGGACATGGGCATGGCGCTCGGGATTCAGCCGAGTGCGACCACCGGTCTCGAACGCGCCCCGTTGAAGTTCTACGACCTCCTCGAGCTGGGGTTCGACGAGAGCCAGGTCACCAAACTCGCCAGCGATGCCGAGTCCGGCTATGACAGGGAGAACTTCTACGCCGCCGACGCCGATGTCTGGCTCATCTCCCGCACCAATATCGGTCGCTATGTCAACTGGGACGACTCTGATTTCGAGGAAGTCGAGTCCCAGACCGGTCCCTTCCTCGGCACCACGCTTCGCTTTGCTCCCCAGTCCGCCGTCCAAGCGGAACCGAACCCGTACACGATGTACGAGGCCTTCGAGAAGGTCGCAAAGGTTTTCCAGCGCCAACAGCGGTTCGAGGCCTGGCAGTCACTCCACGACGACCTCATGAGCACCATTGAAGAAGGGCTGCCGCCGGAAGACGAACGCCCCACGGTCGCGGCCATCTGGCGCGGCGTCAGCCCCGACTCCGGCCAGTTCCGCATCGCGCCCCTGCACCGTCTCGGGAACAACACCAAGTCCTACAATCGCGTCGGCATGCAGGACGCCTTCGAAGGCCAGTATCCGGACGGCCCAATCGGCTACGAGGAACTACTCCGTGCTGACCCTGACTACATCGGCGCCGTCGGCGCGCTCACGTCCCAGACCCACGAGGAGTTCGTGAACACCACCGTCGAGCCGTTCGAGAGCAACGAGAACGGCCAGCAGCTCAGCGCCGTCCGGAACGGCAACGTCATCCGAAGCGGCGGCCAGTACATGGGCCCTATCGTCGATATGTTCTCCACGGAAGCCGTCGCAAAACAGGTCTATCCCGACGAGTTCGGCGAATGGCCCGGCTCCGTCGGTGCCGTTCCGGAGGGAGAGCAGCTCTTCGACCGCCAGCGCCTCCGCGATATCGTCAACGGCGACCTATAGAGTCGATGTTGGGAATTTTCGAACGTATCAGACGGCGCCAGTCGGCGGCTGGCCGCTGGTACGCCGACTCGGCACTCGCCGGCGTCGCGCTCGGGAGCATCGCGGTGTTGGTCGGCGCGACCCTCCTGCAGGTGAGCTTCGGCGCGTTCCCGCTGACGCTCGGCGAAGCCTGGGGGGCAGTCTTTGACCCCGAAGTCCTGTTCAGCGTCGAAGCGTGGCAGGCGTTCCTGCTCGGGAGTGACATCCCCGAGTGGTTCACTCCCCAGCAGCACATCGTCTGGAACATCCGGCTGCCGCGCATCTTCGTCGGCGTGCTCGTCGGCGCAAACCTCGCCGTCTCCGGTGCCATCTTCCAGATTATCACGCGGAACGAACTCGCCAGCCCGTACATCCTCGGCGTCAGCGACGGCGCCGGTCTCGTCGTGCTGGTCGTCCTGACAGCGTTCTCCGAGCTGCTCCCGTTCGTGCCCGTGCTGGCGGCGCTGGGAGGCGGCATGGCGTTCCTGCTGGTGTATGTCATCGCGTGGAAGAACGGCACCAGCCCGGTCAGACTCGTGTTGGCGGGCGTCATCGTCGGCACCGTCTTCGGGTCGGTACAGCGCGCGCTGTTCTTCTTTATCGACGACCTCAGCACCGTGATGTCTGCGCAGGCCTGGCTCTCGGGGACGTTGCTGAACACCGACTGGGGCGAGGTCCGCATTGCACTCCCGTTCACGGTGCTCGCGCTCGCGCTCGCGTTCACGGTGACCAAGGAGCTGGACGTGCTCGCGCTCGGGGAGGAGACCGCGGATTCCCTCGGCATGCCCGTCGAGAAGATGCGGTTCGCAGTCGCCGGCATCGCCGTGTTGTCGACGGCGGCTGCTATCGCGGTTGCGGGCCTCATCGGTTTCGTCGGGCTCATCGTCCCGCACATGGTCCGGAACGTGGTTGGCAGCGACTCGCAGCGGCTCCTGCTGGGTTGTCTGTTCCTCGGGCCAGCGCTGTTGGTCGGTGCGGATGTCGGCGCTCGCCTCGCGCTTAACCCCATCCAACTCCCGGTCGGTATCATTACAGGACTGGTCGGTGGCCCGTACTTCCTCTACCTGATGCGGAAGACGGAAAATCTGGGTGAAGTCTGATGCGGGGAGAGGAGATGTCACGTGAGCGTGGAAACAGCCATAATTCCTCGGGTAACGGCACGGACGAGCCGCCGTCACAGACCGCACTCGATGCCGATGAACTCGTCGTCGGTTATCCAAGCGCGGACGAACCAGTCATCGACGGGCAAACGCTCGCGGTGCCTGAAGGCGAGGTAACGGCGCTCATCGGGCCCAACGGCAGCGGGAAGTCAACGCTGCTGAAGGGGCTTGCGAACCGGCTGGAGCCCGAGGACGGACGCGTACTGCTGGACGGTCGGCGCGTCGATTCGTTCGGCCCCAAGGAACTCGCCCGGCGACTCGGGCGCCTCTCCCAACAGAACACCGCGCCGGACACCATCAGCGTCGAGGAGCTCGTCGAACGCGGCCGCTACCCCCACCAGGGGTTCTTCGAGTCCCAGACGGAGAAGGATGCGGACGCTGTCGATGACGCCATCGCAATGGCGGGGGTCGAGCACCTCCGCGACCGCGAGGTCGGGACGCTCAGCGGCGGGCAGACCCAGCTCATCTGGATCGCGATGGCACTCGCCCAGGACACCGACGTATTGCTGCTGGACGAGCCGACAACGTTCCTCGATCCCCGACACCAGCTAGAGGTGATGCGCGTCGTGGAGACGCTTCGTGACGAAAGCGAGACGACAGTCGTCCTCGTACTCCACGATATCTCACAGGCGGCACGCTACGCCGACAACGTGGTCGCGCTCAGAGACGGCTCGATCCACGCCAGTGGTTCGCCTGAGGCGGTCGTAACAGGCGAACTTCTCGCAGACGTGTTCGATATCAACTCGAAGGTTATCGAGACCGAACACGGCCCCGTGGTTGTCCCTCTGGATCCGATTGAGGAGGACCATCCGGACTAACAGAGTGGGCCGGAGGCACTGCAGTGAGACAGCGGCCGCCGGAACGAGAGGAGGAAAGCCACGAGAAACTGGGATTTACGACGCAATCGAAGACGGGTTCGTGACCGTGTTCTTTGAACAGGCGGCGAAGAAGTTGAGAACGCCATTGTAGTGGCCGCAGTCTCACCCGAGGACGGTCGCCACGCGGATGCAGTCTCTCCGTCTCTGTGGACAGTACGGTCGTCGAGTGGAACTACGAGCCCCAGGCCAACCGAGGCCGGAAAGAAGCTGCTCAGGACTGTTTTAACCGGCTATACTGGGATGACATGTCCATCGTTCTCTCTTGCTCCAGCAAGAGAATCCCGCCCTTGCCGTGAGTGACGAGTGTTCCGACGCACTGTCGGAACTGAGGAACGAACAGGGCGGGAGTGAATCACGTAAGCTCTGTGTGACCCGCTGTAGGTGGAAGCCAGGCTGTGTGTAGTCTGCGTGGTTGTTGCCTTCGGGGCGAACCAGCGCTACCGGGACACTGACTGTGGCGTAATGAAGACGATCCGTTCCTCTTCAGACTTCGCTAACGTCTCTGATAGCCACATCGAGTACTGGGTGATGCGAAGGTGAGGTCCCTATGACGAGTCTCCACAAAACAACGTTGAAAGCTGCCCCCAGAACTGGTATCTGATTATCCGGCTCACGGAACCTCTTCCACACAGTCCCGAAGTTCTATTTCACTCTCCCACTCGCAACACCGGTCACCAGTCAATAGGAGTTCGACATGCGAAGCAGCCATGCCGTTATCGAACCGGGTCCGCTCCACGTCCTCGTCTGTATAGCGACGTTTCAGTATCCATGTTTTCTCCCGATATGCTGGTGCAAACAGGAGGCCCAGCTCCCAGACGTACCCGCCGTCGAAGTCTTCAATCACGCCGACAATGTGTGTGGCGCGACCACAGAGGATATCGAACACGCGAATCCACAGTTCGACTTCCTCGGGTGTCAGTCCGAACTCCTCTAACTGCATCGATACTGCGTCCGGTCTGTCTGCAAGTTTCTCGTAGACGAGTTTGCGTCGGGTTGCTGCACCGGTTTGTCCACCCGCGCCGGCAATCAAGTACCGGGTGTCATGCCCTTTGATCCGCCGCATCTCCTCGCCATTTACGATATCTTTGATACGCTGGTGCTCTGCCGGCGTGAGTTGGACGCCCTCGATTCCCGTGAGGATCGCCTCCTCATCCGGAATGGCATCTCCCACATCGTCACCAACCATAGGGTCAGTATCGTCAGCATCCATTACTAGCCTATTCGATTGTCCTACACATTAATTGTGTGTCCACCGTTAGAATATACAATAAACTATTTTTGCACTAGTTGCGCTCCAGTCTCAACTGGACACAAGTATTTATGATGCTTCGATCCCAATCTGTACATATGCATCCCCCGGCAGAAACAGTCGGACGAGGTGGCGCCACTGACGAAGAGTTCGACACGTGGCGCGCGCTACAACGTGCGACTGATAAGAAACGGGCGGACATCATAGCCGATATTGTCGGTCATCCACTGGGCGCACCGACCGTTGAGGAACTTGATTACATGAATCCGCCGCTCAGTAGCGATGCCATTCGACGACACCTCAACACGCTCGAAGATGCTGGGGTCGTCCGGGTCCGCGAGTTCGAACCCGGAGAACGGTTGCGTGATTTCCCGTACCAGTTCTTCGAGCTCACTGACAACGCTCGAGACCTCTTCGACCAGAACGGTCTCTTCCCGGAAGACGCATGGCGACGGCAATACGAGGCTGTGGAAAAAACCACCCGTATCCGTGACGTGGAAACCATGCCCAGGCCAGATGCGTAGCACGCTCCAGCTCCGAACCCCATGAGCAGCAACAGCGCCGGAGCCGGGTACTGGAACGGCGACGGCTCCACACGGCAACAACGTGAGTATTAAACTGGAATATGCGGCCCTCGGAGCAGTCCTTAGCGCGGTCATATTCATCGGCGTGCTATCTACTGCTCACCCGCTCAGTATCGTGTTCGTATTTGGGGCTGGAAGCGGTATTGTCACGCTCGGTATCCTCCGCCCGGAAACCTCACCACGTCAGATGTGGACCTCAGCCGATACTCTCTCCGATTCTTGTTCATGCTTTCGCTCCTCTGGGAAACAATTTGGGCACTGGTAGTCCTGTGACGTGAATATCGCCGCCGTACAAAGTGTCCAAGCGGGAACATCCCCTCCCGCTCACCGTCATAGTCTCCTCCCAGAACAGTTTCTAGTGCTGTTCTTAGTCTTGGCATGATGTCGATACTCAAAGCCATTTGATATTGTGATGTACCAGTGATCCCGGTAATTTCGAACCGGACACCGCCCTCGCTCCCCGATATCACGCGAATATCCACCCCGTGGGCGTCGGCGACTCGCTTGACGATATGAACTCTTTTCGGCGATGTATACCCGAATGTACGGGGGAGATAGTGCGGGCTGATTGAGCCACACAACTTTCATACGAGTTGACTGAGGGTATTCTGATATGGAGTCCGCTGCGTATCGAGACCAAATCTACGAGATATTTGCCAATCCGAACACCGAATTTGAGACTCAAATTAGGCAGGCACTCACTACGGGTACTGAATATCTCGACCTCTCTGTGGGCTTTTTCACGCGTATTGTTGACGGTACCCAGGAAATCCTTCACGCGACTGGCGATCACCCGTTGATTCAGCCAGGGGAGAGCTGTCCACTTGACGAAGCGTACTGTCGTCGAACCATCAAACTCGATAGCCAACTCGCCATCGAAGATGCTCGTGCGTCCCCGGAGATCGCTGACACCGCTATTGAGACGTTTGATTTAGGCGCGTACATCGGCGCAAAAGTCATCGTCGATGGTGAGGTGTATGGGACGGCGTGCTTTGCCGATCCGGAGCCACGCGACGATCCCTTCGTTGACGCAGAACGGTTCTTCGTCGAACTGGTCGCGCGACTCGGTGGGCAAGCCATCGAACGACACCGATACGAACGAGAACTCACACAGCGCGAAGAACGGTTGAACGAACAGCGAGAGATATACCGAGCCGTCATCGACGCCAGTTTCGACTCCGTCTTTCGCCTCGATACCGACGGAGTGTTCACGTACGCGTCTGACGGCGTCCGGGATCTGTTAGGCTATTCGCCGGCGGAACTGATCGGTCAACCGATAACGATCGCCCATCCAGATACACAGACCAGCGAGTGGGCAATGAAAAATCGCTCACAGATACTGAACGGGGAGCTGGCCGAAGCCCGAGATCTGCCACTAAAAACGAAATCGGGTGATATTGTTTATACGGATATTCGCGGTGTCCCAGTCTACGACGGAAGCGTGCCTAAGCCGGAACGCTCAACGGACGACATCGTCGGGATACTGATACTAATCCGTGATGCAACGGAGCGTCGTCAGCGGGAAGGACTCATCAGCGTAATCAACCGAGTGCTCCGGCACAACGTACGAAACGAGATGTCTGTGATTCACGGTTGGGCCGATATGCTCGCCGAAGACATGGACGAAGAGCAGGCTACCAAAGCGACGGTTATCAGGGCAGCTGCAACGCGGTTGCTTGACCTGACCGAGTCCGCACAGCGAATCGAAGAAAACCGCGATATTTCGCCCGAGTTGGAACCGACGGACATCATACCGCTACTCAATCGTACCGTCACTGAGTGTAAAACACGGTATTCGGATGTCTCAATAACTGTTGACGCACCGGACAAAGCGATCGCGGAGACGCTTCCACGCATCGAAGTGGCGTTATTTGAACTTGTGGACAATGCCGCGAAGCATGGGGGGAGTCCCGCATCTATCGAAATTGATGTAGCTGTGTCTGATCGGCAGGTAATCTGTCGAATACGCGATGACGGACCGGGACTTCCGAATACAGAACGCGGTGTCATAGAGACAGGCGAAGAGACACCACTCGTCCACGGACAGGGGCTTGGACTGTGGCTGTGTTATTGGATCATCACGACGTTAGATGGGGAGATCGAAGTCACAGAATTCAACCAAGGGACCACAATCGAGGTTCATCTGCCGACACCACCATGAGAGTAGCGCAAACAAGAACAGCTTAGAAATCATTTAAAAATCGTCACTGAGCAATTCACATACTATTGCATAGAGTCAAGTGAACGCTGCGGTGGATGAGCCCGACTCACCCGTCATACCATCGTTTGAACCGGGGCCTTCTGTCCGACTTTCCTGTATTCTTCGACGATTTCGGTAATAACGGGTTTACCTGAGCGTAGCGGCTGTTTCCCCCCTCTGCTGAATCAAGAACCGTCTCTTCAACTACTGATACGCTACAGCCATCGGTGTATCTATTCGGCTTCGACAGAGAATGCTTCCCACCGCAAGATCGGCGTACGTCGTGAATTACAGTTCCCCCAACGACGTTGGGAATCCTGTGCTTCAGCGCGTGAGAGATGGCAAGCGGCAACCCTGTTGGACAGCCCTCGGGTTGAATCGGCTCCAGTTCGTACTACTGAGCGATGCGTGCAATCCGATTCCACAACCACGGAGGACCGGACGTACTGACGCTTGAGGAGGTAGATACGCCAGAACCCGGCCCTGGTGAGGTCCGTATTGATGCCGAGGCCATTGGGGTCAACCCCGTTGACACCTACTTCCGCGAGGGCGAGTATCCTGTTCCCGACCGGCCCTTCGTTCCGGGGTCGGACGTGGCCGGGACGGTCGCAGCCGTCGGCCAGGGCGTTACCGACCTCTCGGTCGGCGATCGAGTGTACGCCACAGGCCTTGGTAACGGTCGACCGGGGACGTACGCCGAGTCCTGTATTGCGCCCGCCGACTTCGTCGCGCCGCTCCCCGAGAGCGTCTCTGAGGTAGACGGAGCAGCGCTGTCGCTCGTCGGCATGACGGCGTGGCAGGTGTTCGTCCACCACGCCGGCGTCGAACCGGCCGAGACGGTCCTCGTCCACGGTGGGAGTGGCGGTGTTGGCCACGTCGCTGTCCAACTCGCCAAGACGATGGGCGCCCGCGTTGTGACGACCGCCAGCGAGACGTACCACGACCGCCTGGCCGACCTCGGGGCCGACGTGACCATCGACTACCATGCCGACGACCTCGAAGAACGTATCGTCGCAGCGGGGGAACCCGCGGTAATCCTCGACACATTCATCGACGAGTACCTCCAGACGAACGCGAACGTCGCTGCACAGAACGCACGGATTGTCGGTATCGGTAACCGCACCGAGCAGGCGTCGTTCGACGCCATTGGCGCGGCGAAAGGGAAGGAACTCTCCTACCAGTTCATGACGATGTACAACACCCAGGACAAGCATGAGGTCCTGTCGCGTCTCGCGGCGCTTGCCGATCGCGGCGAGGTGCTGCCGGAAGTCCACCGGACCTACGACCTCGCCGACGCCGCAGACGCACAGCGCGCTGTGATGGACGAGAGTTTCCTCGGAAAATTGGTTCTCGAACCCTGACAAGCTGATTGAGGTGCCGGCATCCATCACGAACGTATAGTATTGTCGGCGTCGAAAGCCGAACCATGTCAGGCGAAAACTATTCCTCTTGCCAGACGATTCGAGAGCCAGCGGTTTGATTGGGGCAGCCTGAAGTGTGGGTTTACGCACCCGGATAACCGAGAAGGCGAGTCGTTCACGATACAGGGCTCGTGTCTTGCACGGAGCGCAGTTCAGAACTGTGTTATCGGAATCGCTTGGTGAAAATCTCCTACATGGGATGATTCCGTCGTTCTGCGGGATCACTTTCCAAGTGGCGCCGAGCGTACATCAGCGGGAGTGCGGTGAGGACACCCGCTATTGCAACGATTCCGATGACGAAGCCGATGAGGAATGCAACCACGGGAACCTCTGCCATCTCGATCCCCCAGATCAGTATAAACTGACCTGTCCAGAGAACACCTGTGAACAGGGCCGTGACGAGTCCGAAGACGCTCCCGAGGACGTACGTATACGAGCCCCGTCGCTCAATGAGTGTCCACCAGACGACTGCTCCGATGGCAAACGTTGGACTCGCTAATATCACCATCCAGTACTCTGATGGGAGCCCAATCACGTCTGCCAATAGCCCCAGTATATCTGAGAGCAAGACCGTCACGACGGTTCCACAAATGAACATATAGAGACCGGCGGATAGTGACCAGCTCCTCGGCGAATCGACGGTGGATCTGAATGTATCAGCCGGGTCCATAATCTAATATCTCTCGAAGACAGTAAAAAGATGCTCTACGGTCAAACAACGGTTTGACTAACGCTCTGTCGCACTGTTGAGCTTCAGTTCTACGGATAAATTTGCAAATACTTCCCTGGACACACAACCAGTGACTGGCTGGTTCACCGGTAACGATATGGAGCCCAACGGTGGTGGGTGCTGCCTATCCGTGCGGACTGACCGCCAAGAGTATTCCCAAATTGTGCATGTTTTCTGGAAGTCGTACAAGATGCAGGGACCGTATCGGTCAAACTAATGATAATAAATTGATTTGTCAGGCATCGATATCCATGTGCCGCCATCGGGTTCAACAGAGTATGTCGGTCTACTGTGGCTACCCTGGAATGGCGCCGCTGGTACGCCGCAGCGTCATCTCGACGCGGGTCCCGTTGCCCGTGTTCGTTACCGCTAGCTCCCCGCCGGAGCGCTGCACGTACCAGTTCATGACCCACAGCCCGACGCCCGAACTGTGGCTGAGGACCGTCTCCGTGCCGTTGGTGAGGAAGGCGGTCTCGTTTGGGGGAATCCCGTCGCCGTCGTCATCGATGATTAGCGATACAGTCCCCTCGCCGACAACAGAGTGGATCCGGATATGCGGCGGCGGGTCGTTGTGCTCGGCGGCGTTCTCGACCGCGTTGACGATAGCGGTCTGAAACCCTTCGATGACCGCCACTTGTACCTCGTCAACGTCGACATGGATATTGGTCGGCTCCTGCCGGAAGGTCTCAAGCGCCTCGGAAACAAGCCCCTGAAGCGACTTGACGGTCTGTTCCGATTTCTCGTCGACAATCCGCTCGATCTCTCTGGTCTTTTCGGCGTGGCCCATCAGCCTCTCCGTCGCAGCGATCGCAGTTTCGAGTCGCTCCCGTGTCGTCTCGTCTTCGGCCCGGTCGCTGACCACATCCATGTGCCCCAACGCGACGGTAAGTTCGTTTCGGATGTTGTGCCGAAAAACCCTGGAAAATACCTGTTTGAGCATCCGCATCTCCTGCTCGCGCTGTTCGAGTTCTCGCTCGCGTCGCTTTGCTTGTGTGATATCCCGGAGGACGATGACTGACTCGGATCGCCCCTCTCGGATCCGTTCACAAGTGACAGAGAACTGGCGGCGACGGCCGTCCCGGGTAACTTTGAACTCCGCGTCTTTCGTCCCGGCGTGGTAATACTCGATGATCTCCGGGTATTCGGCGAACAGCTCTTCGATTGAATTGCCGGCGACAGTACCGGTCATTCCGAAGAGCTGTTTTCCCGCTGGGTTGACATCAACGACGCGGCCGTTCCGGTCGACGGCGATGACGGGGTCAGAAATCGTCTCGACCACCGTCCGGCGACTGACGGGGATCATGGCGAACAGCTGGTACCGGAACAGCGCCAGTCCCCACAGCCCAGCCGTGGCAACGAACGAAACCGGCGTCAGATCTACGTACAGCGGGATCGCGTCGATAAGCCGGAAGAGGTGGGTCTGGAGCGCGCCGGGAAAGCCGATTGCCCACCCGGTGAGCAACAACATCAGCTGCTTCCGATGGGGGCCGTGTGCCGTCCGGAACCGTCGGACGAGCGATCCGACGGGGAACATCACCATTACGACTGCGAACCCGATGTGGACGAGATACCACGGCCCGAGGACGAACTCGCTGATGCCAGTCGGATTAACCGGTGTCTCGGCGGACAAGACAAGGTGATGCAGCGGGTTCGTCACTGTGAGGATGATGGTTAGCGCTGGGATCACTGCGAGCGCTGCCACGTACGGCCACGGGAGAACGAGTCGCTCCCGGTTGACGTACTCCCAAGCGAACAGCGGCCACCCGAAGATGACCAAGATCTGGAAGAAGTGACGGATCGTAGTGTTGAGATACAGCGGGAGCACTTGCGTCGGCCACGTGACCAACGCGAGCTGTACCGACCACCCGGCCATCCCGACGAGACAGAGCAACAGCCCGTTCGCTGCCGGCCGATCGCGGTGGCTGTAGGTGTAGGCAGCAAGCCAGACGAGTGGGACGGCACAGATCAGCATAAAAAACGACATCGACTGTGCCGCGCTACTCATGCTACCTGTTAATTGGTAATAAGAGTCATAAAGTTAATGCGGTGCCATATTAATAAGATTAGATACATTACTTCATCCCCAAAACATAGTGGCCGATTCAGATGAGTGGAATAACAGAAGAAGTAGCAATACAGTTGAATTTTATCAAGTTCGCTGTCTGAATACAAAGCACCAAATATTGAAGAAGGTCTCGCCTAAACCATCGTTGTGATAAACTTCGGAACAATCAGTATAGCAGGATGGCTGCTTGTAATTGCTAGCTATCCTCTCGTATTCTTAACAAGCGGTAGGTTAGTCGTCGGTTCGGGATCTTATATAAAAGGTAACGAAGGGGACGAAGTAGAAGCACAACATGGTAGAGCGGGTAAAATAATAGGCAAATGTGAGAATTTCCTAATTTTGACATTAGTATTTCTCGGCGAATACACTGGCTTGGCTGTTATATTCGCGGCACAAGGAATTGTCTCTCTAGAATACCAAGATGATTATTATCCTGATTATTTCCTCACAGGGACTATGGTTAATTTCTCATATAGTATAGCGGTTAGTTTGATGATTATATTTACTATAAAAATCATTCCGGCTGAACTTCACTGGTATATTTCACTCCTCATTTGGCTGGCGAATGTGATATTATTTCTTATTTATGTGAGTGTTAAAAATCAGCCATTATCGCCATTTAGGAGAATATTTTTGAATTTGGAATAACGGGATAGGTTTCGCAGCAGTCAATGTACATGCTTATTGAGCATTACGGCCAAGTCGATAGAACGGGTAGGATAGCACGGCCGTGTAAGTGATGAGAGTAACAGTAAGGACGAGATTTATATACATAGACCATCCCGAAGTGGTTACTCCTCGAATGAGGGGCTCGCTAATGAGAGGTGCCAGTGAGAGGCATATAAGGGCTGCTCCAAGACGTTTTCTTGATCCGGTGGTTGCAGCGCCGCGAACGCTTGCAAATCCGGGAGCGGCTCCGGCTGGACCGACCTGAGCCGCCAGTGCAGCTGGAACTTGTACAAATATAATAACTGCCAGAACACCAAAACCAACACCGAGCAGACAGCTTGTAAGGAAGATATTCGTTGGTGGCTCATCAATTTCAGAAAGTACCATCCCTGCTCCGCCGACACACATCGCAGTGGCACCGACAGCCACCGGATATCCACCACGGGTGGGGGGACCGAGTTGATGTACAGGATCGAGGGCCGCCGTTACGCCGATATTTGTCAGCGTGTTCCAGTATAGTGGAGTCCACAGAAGAAACACTCCAATACTGAAGATAGTTACCCCAACTCGACGAGAATCCATGCTCGCTTAATTTCTGTTATACTGCAAGTGTTTTGTGCATACTCTGTATTGACCACGGCAGCGACTAATCGAACATGCCGTTGCTGGTCTCATTCTTCGACGCGAAACCCCTGTGCGGGCCCGGTAGGATATTCCGGGCCGATGATTGCGTCACAGCCGTTTACGGCGATGGTTGCTTGGAGCCTGTCGGAACCGTCTCGACGGAGTTGAACATACCCGTCCCGAGACCCCCGCGGGGCTTCATCAACCGAGGCGCAACTGGCTGTAAACCACATCAGCGGTGTCAGTTCGGTACCGTCTATCGATAGTTCAACCTTGTACTCCGTCTCCCATGCACCGATATCCTTGAACTCAATACCGCGTTCAGATGGGAGTTCGTACTGGCCCTCGACGACGGCGTTCAAGTTCTCATCGAGGATATGAACGGTTGCGATTTCTTTCGTGGTGGTGTAGTTTACGATATAGAGGTCGTGTGGTTGCTCCGGCGTCTGTGACGGTGTAGGGGATTCTGTCTCGGAGTCGAGGGATGGCGTTGGAAGGTTATTTTCGTTGTCATCAACAAAACTCACCTCCATACAACCGGAGAGAGACAGGGAAAGGGCTGAGATTGAAAGAAATTGTCGGCGATTCATACTACTAAATTAAAATGAGTGTGTAAATATTTTGTGAGGAGTATATGAGCTGTACCTCTCATCTAACGTGGACTGCTTCAGCTGAATGTCCTTGCTGTGTTGTTCGATGCAGTCTTCGATCCTGTACTTGATGTCTTTCGGGTCGTCGGTGTTTCGAACGTTGAACGGAGCGACTGGCACAACCCCTGCGGCCAACAGGTGGTCGTGGCAGTTGGGCGTGTCATAGGGGCTATCACCGACCATCCAGATCGGCTTGGCGACGCCGCGCTTGCCATGACGGAAAACTGTCATCACCAGCGTATGAAGAGGGGGATGACGTTGAGCCCGGAGGAAGATATAAGTCATTATCGCAGTAATCATTACTCAGAGTATGACCTTTTACGATCGGGCGGACGAGCTCGACGCCCTCGACACGGCGTTCGAGTCACCGGGTCACGACTTCCACGTCGTCTACGGCCGACGCCGCGTCGGGAAAACCGAACTCCTCAAGGAATTCTGTGATGATCGACCGCACATCTACTTCCTGGCGGCCCAGGAAGCCGAAGACCGACAGCGCGAGAAGTTCGTCGAGAAGGTCGCTGACTACTTCGACGACCGCGTCCCCCGCATCGACGGCTGGGACGAGGCCCTTGACTACCTCGGCGACAAACTCGCTACTGAACGCCTCGTTGTCGTCATCGACGAGTTCCCCTACCTCGTCGATGAGAACGACTCGCTTCCGTCCTACCTCCAGTCCTTCGTCGATGAGCAACTCCAAGATACGGACTCGATGCTGGTACTGTGTGGCTCCAGCGTGAGTACGATGGAGTCAGAGGTACTCGGCCACGAGAGCCCATTGTATGGTCGTCGAACGCGGCAGATCGACGTGCAGCCCTTCTCATTCCAGCAAGCCCGAGACGTAATCGCATACGATATCGAGGACGCGATCCGGTCGTTCGCGGTCACTGGTGGAACGCCGATGTACCTCACACTCTTCGACTACGACCGATCCCTCGACGAGAACATCAGAACACAGATCCTCTCGCCGACAGCCGTACTCTACAACGAACCCGAGTTCCTGCTCCGGACTGAGCTGCGCAAGCCCGCCCGATATATGAGCATCCTCGAGGCTGTCGCCACCGGGCATACGACCCCCAACGAGATCGCCGGTACTACGGGAATCGATTCCGGTCCCTTATCGAAGTACCTCCAAACGCTCCGCCGTCTGCGTCTCATCGACCGCGACGTTCCAGTAACGGCTTCGGCAAAGCAGTCGAAGCGATCGCGGTACCGGGTTGCCGACGAGTTCCTTCGCTTCTGGTTTCGTTTCGTCGAGCCGAATCGCTCCAGTATCGAAGAGGCCCCAGAAATCGTCTACGACGGGACAATCGAACCCAATCTCCCCGATCACGTTGCAACGACATTTGAGGATATTTGTCTAGAAGGCGTGTGGGAAGCGATTCGGCGTAGCGAACTTGGACCGTACGCTGAGGTTGGGCGGTGGTGGTACGGAGAAGACGAAATCGACATTGTCGGCCTCGCTCCAGACGATGATCGTATTCTGCTCGCCGAGTGCAAATGGACGACTGAACCGGTGGGCCACTCACTCGTTAGCTCGCTGCGTGACAAAGCGGACCGCGTCCGGTGGGGATCGCCTACTCGGGACGAAGAGTTCGCCCTCTTCTCGAGGAGTGGCTTCGTCGAGGGGCTTGCCGATGATCTCAACGACAACTGGTCTCTGTTCAGTCCTGAGGACCTGAAGAACTTATTCGCGGCCGAGAAGTGAACTCTCTCAGGGTCAAGCCCCGAGGCACTCGGCCTGCTCTGCTTGTAGACCCGGTAGAACAAAATGACTCTGTCCGAACGACTGCTTGTGGCTGAAGCGCAACAGCAGTTGATACATTGGGACAAAGTATTCAATTGAGGCTTTGTTGAAAGCCTTTTCTTCAAATACAGTATCGCCTGAAACAGCCGGTCGATGGGACTGGGAACTGACAGTGTAAAGAGCGAGTGATATGCTTGAAGCTCTCCGAGGAGAGGCACTCCCTTCGCTCCATGCCCCGTTACATCTATTACGTAACGTATCGTACTATATTGTAACGATGAAAACCGTCACGACTCGAATACCCGAAGACGATGAAGAGGCTTTGTCCGCACTTGAAGAAGAGCTCACCGCAGACCGCTCGGAGGTGCTGCGCCGGCTCATCCGACAAGGCCTCACAGACTGGCGCCAGGAGAAGGCACTTGAACAGCTGCGAGAGCATACCATCACCCTCCGTCGGGCGGCCGAGATTGCCGACGTGACGTACGTCGAAATGCTCTCTCTTGCCGCTGAGGAAGGTATCGATACCGGATACACGACTGACGAACTTGAACGAGATCTTGGGCGGATTTGATGGCTGTCGTTGATTCGTCCGCACTGATCCCACTCGCACGGATTGGTCGTCTTGACCTCATCTCGGCAATCTTCGATGAACTACGGACAACCCATCAAGTTCGAGATGAGGTCCTCGCCGAGGGGAAGCGAGGGACTGCTGCACTGGCTACCTTTTTTGATGATGTGTCGATCTGTGAGATGCCAACCGACACTGAAACCGTCGCATCGTTGGAGGGGATAGCTGTGGCCGACGCATCGGTAATTTTGCTTGCCGACGAAGGAGAAGAAGTGCTCCTCGCCAACGACAAAGGACTCATCGAAGTCGCCCGGAGTCACGGTGTCGAGTGTTGGTGGGTGACAACGCTACTGCTTAAGTGTACGAAAGAAGGGGTATTGACTGCCACAGAAGCGACCGATGTGTTGTATGACCTCGTGGATGCAGGGATGAATCTTTCCCCACAGGTGTATACGCAGGTACAACGGAAACTTCGAGAACTCGGCGAATCATAGGGTGCCTCCTCACTGGTCACTGCACTGCTTGTATTGACAGAGACGCCCGGCCCTTCTTGCCGTCGTCAAGGCGGTTGGTCGCGTAGGCGACGACCAGCGCACCAAGGCCGATGATGAACGCTAGAGAGATAGCCGTCCCGCCAGAGGACCACACTGAATCCGAGAGGGCGATGTTTCCAGGCTGGAGCTTGCCGCCGGTGTAGACTCCAGTCGTTGCGAGCGAGGCGAGGGTGAAAATCCCGCCAGTGATTGTGTCTACCGTGTCGATTTTTCCGAACATAGTTGCTCAGGCCGTCCGTACGGCCATGCCCGCCGGTCTCGGGTGGTTCGGTAAAAGTGAGGTAGTGACTCGGTGCTATACCCGTCCGACTTATATTAATATACGAAAACAGTTTACTGTGAGCCGAGATCGGCCTAATCTTGCTGATGAGTTCTTCTCTAAAACACCAGAACGTGGTGTAGGATTTGAAATCACTTTGGCAGCCTTGTTAGCTACTGCTCTATTGGCTTACTCACTCCCAAACCACCCGCTAATCAGCCAGTTAATCGGTTTTAGCCTTTTGGGGGCCACTCTTTTGCGCAGGATAGCTCAAGCCAGTCCCTTCGCTCCGGAGGAGAAAATAATGGATAGAACAGTACCTATTCTCACTTCTCTCACCTCCGCTGGTATCATTTCCTTACTCGCCAGTTTCAGTATGCACTCTGGATTAACATGGATTCCACCAATTCGGCTATTTGCACTGACCGGAATTATCCTGTTTGCAATCCTGTTTCTTTTGCAGGAATTACTATTCCGGGACTATCTCATCTGGTGGTTCGCAAAGTTCAAAGAAAAATCCCAGAATAATGACTTCCCTGAGGAACTTTGGGAACAGATGGCTATCGTCATTCGTCTTTAGCTAAGACTCACACCTCGGTTGCGTAGCGGTAGCGAGCGTATCCTGTAAGATCGGTCGTTGCTGGTGTATTTTCTGTGCGTCTTCGAACAGCCGCTCCAACAGCGGCGGTGGCGAGTAACCGAGATACTCACCGAGTTCGTGGAGGATGAGCTGGGCGTGCGACCGGAAGGTCGCCGCCCAGCGTTCCGGCGGAAACACGATCTCATTGTCGGCTTGCTCAGTGACCAGATCCAACAGGTCACGGCTCACCAACAGCGACAGCAACGCCGCGTACAGCAGAATTTCCACGACAGCCGGGTTGCTCGTGTCGAACTCATCTAGTTCGTACTGCGTCTTCAGCTCACGGAACAACGTCTCTACCTCCCACCGACACCGATACAGCGTTGCTAGATCCGACGGGAGAAACTCTTCTCTCGGCAGATTCGTGATGTACAGATGGTAGTCGTCGGCGTCCGAATCGCGGACGCCGACGACGCGGAATCGCTTCGTGTCCAGCGAGCGTGTTCCCTCGTACTGCCCTCGCTTAAACTCCGCTTCGACCTCCACGTCGATGTACTTCCGCGAGAGGTCATCGACCACATCCTGGATCTGCTCGCCTGCCAAGGGAATGGCGCGCCCGCGCCATTCCCGTAATTCCTCTGTTATCACCGGATTCGCGTTCTGCTTCAGCCGGCTGACGAAGTAGCCGTCGTTCTCGTCGATCAACGCGAAGCGGCGGTACTTGAAGTACGCTAAGTCGAACAGAACGAGCCGTCCGTGTAGCCACGAACCCGTCTTGAACAGCGTGCTGTCGTGTGTTTTCTCGTCAGTCACGTCGAAACGTTCAATCGTCCGGTCGGTGGCGTTGTGGAGCAGGTGGAGCTTCGCTCCAGCCTGCTCCTCGTGGCGTGCTTGGAACTCATCAGAGAGGAACTCGTGCAACCGCAGGACGGTTCCATCAGCGATCATTACGTCCCTGAATCGGCCGATATCAGCGTCAACAGCGTCGGGAACAGCGACCTCGTCGAGACCGTACTCGACGAGGTCGCGGAGATACTCGGCGAGTAACGGCGTTAACCGGTGGTAGAAGCCGCCGGGAGAGATCGGTTCGTCGGCTGTCGAATTATAGCTGCGTCTGAAGCCAGCAAGTGTTCGGCTTTCGCCTGCGGCGAAGCCGAACACGAGCGCCCACACGAGGGCTGGAATCTGCAACTTACCCTCTCGCTCGACCACGCCGAGTTGCTCGGCGTGCTCTTCGAGGAACTCGGAGGGAAACAGTGTAGTGAGACGACGCATAATTCGGGATGAGGAGGCGTCTTGGTGCACACTTGCCGCCTCCTCGTTCCTCTCGAAAAGTAGCCTCGATAAGCCGCCGCTGTCACGTGGTTCTTCTCTTAGCTAAAGACGGATGAGTAAACACCCATTCCCCAATATCTCCTACCGAACATTTAGACTACGAACACTGTAGTCATCATGTAAAGTAAAATAAGGCGGATAAACATAGAAGCAGAAACGGAATAAAACACCCAGCATATGCACTCAACTGACATAGACAACGTACTTATAGTCTACGAGAAGTTTGCTACGGCCAAATCAGGCGGTGCCCGTGAATCTCTGTTGACCCTCCTCAATGGTTTAGCCCGTAATAGGGATATCTCTGTAACCGTATACCAAACCCCGCCAATCGACGCGTGGCCGACGACCGAATACGAGTATGAGGTCAATTCGATTCAAATCAGATCAGTCCCGAAATTCACGTGGATGAATCAGGTGTACGCCCGTCACCAGTGGAGGCGGGAACTGCGGTCTGTCGTCGATGACACCTACGACCTGATACTCACACAGAACCGGGTCGCGCCAGCAGCTATCTCCGTTGCGAATCAGGCCGGGATTCCGTCGTTGTTTTTTGTACGAAGTATGGCGTTGACTGGGTACGAGAAATATAATCCCGAAAAAGGGACTATCGCAAATCTTCGGCAGACGGACCTCGGTGGACGCGTTCAGTATCCGTTCCTCCGACGAAATTTTCGACAGTATCGAGAGGCAGCACAGCTCTCGTCGCACACTATTGCTAACAGTGAATTCACGCGTTCCCGGCTCGCGGAACTGTTCGATATCGACGCACGCGTTATTTATCCACCAATTCAGTTGGAGCAATACCGTGTCGAGTACAACACGAGCGGCTCCATTGTGATGGTCAATCCTCGGGCCGAATACAAGGGGCCTGATATCTTCCTGAAGATCGCGAAAGAGATGTCCGAAGAGTCGTTCATCCTCGCTGGGCCGTTGCCCTCACAGGAGATGGAGGAACAGACCGAGCAAATGGATAACGTGTCATACATCGAGTGGTGTGAGGACATACGAACGGTGTACCGAGACGCGAAGGTGGTGGTCGTTCCATCACGGTGGGAAGAACCGTTCGGCCGGGTACCAGCGGAAGCGATGGTCAGCGGTATCCCGTGTGTCGTGAGTGACCGCGGCGGGCTGCCCGAGGTAGTCGGAGAGACTGGAGAAATCGTTAGAGATATCGAATTGACGGAGGCATGGACTGCCGCCATTGAGAGGGCACTGGATAACCACGATCCCGATGCCCAGCGTGACCGCGTCTCCCGGTTCTCCGCCGAGACACAGATACATTGCCTGGAGGAACTACTCGACGAACTGTGAGCGCTTCTCTGAGAGCGATACTGACTCTATCGAGTCAGTTCTGCCAGCAGTTCCGAAATCTCGTCACCTTGGTTTTTAGGCGTCATCGATTCCTATCTTCGGGAGTCCATAGAAGATGCACTTTCGTACTCCCACACCAAATCGAAGTACCGCTTCATACCGGCGACGAACGACCCGTTCTCCGTCAGGGCCGCCTGGCGCATGTGGTTTGGCACGTCTGGTTCCTCGACCAGGAGAATCGCCTCGCCGCCGTCGTAGTCCATGCTCGGGTCGACGAGCGTCCCCCGCCACGGCAGTTTCTCCGTGCTGAATCGAATGCCGACGTCCGGCAGCTCCGACGCCAGCCGCTCGACCATCTCAGCCTGGACCGCCGCCTTCTCCGCCGGTAACGCGTCGGGATGGAGAAAGAGCACCGACACGTCCACGCCGCGCTCGACGGCCCCCTCCAGCGCCCCGATAACGCTGTCCAGATACGCGAAACTGTTCGTGATGATGCCGAGCGTCTCCTCGGCGTCGCCGTAGAGCCGGCGAGTCTCGCGCTCGCTCGGTTCGCCCACGTCGACGACGTGGAACAGCTCGGCTGTCGGGGAGATGTTCTCGCTGGCGCGCTCGAACTGCGGGCCGTATTCCGACAGGAAGGCGTCCCGGCCGGCCTCGATGTCGGCCGCGAAGGCCTCGTAGGACTGGCGGCTGTTCTCGATGGCGCGGTCGAGTATCTCGTCGGGGGCCTTGGGCTGGTACTCCTTGGGGCGGCCGGGTATCACCTTGATGAACCCCCGGTCTGCGAGGGACTCCAGGACGCCGTAGATGCGGGCCTTGGGGATGCCCGTGGCTTCGGCGAGATTCGGCGCCGTGGTCCGGCCCAGCGTCAGCAGCTGCTCTATAGCCGTCGTCTCGTACTCGGTCAGCCCAACGCGGTCGAACACGTCGGACGCTTCGGTCATACTCTCCCCTCTGTGGCCTGGTAGGTAAAACGCGCGGGAAACGCCGGAAAGTATTTATCCGCCGCTCAAGTTAGTTACTCGCAACGTGAGTAACCAGCAATCCGAAGCCCGCGAGCGCGACGACGCACACCTGCAGGACGTCGACGACGGCTGTGGCTGTGTCGAAGTGTGGGAACACATGAGCGAGGACCGCGACGACTGACCCCGGAACGTTCGGAGCGCTTTCTCTGCCCCCAGCGGCTGCGATGAATCGGACCCTGAGAGCTTTCGACTGCTCGCTAGGAATCGACGTAGTCTCAGTTTGCACTGCGATTACTTACCGCCCGAAAGCCCTCGACTGCTCGCGGGCGCTGTGACGGATACCTCGCTTTGCTCGGTAGTGCCGACACAGCGCCCGCGACCAGCCTCGCCCTTTCAGTCCGCCAGGGACGACCCCGATAGCCTGCCTTTCCCCGGGTCGTGCGACGGCACGCACTCCCGGCCACGAAGCCGTTTCATCGGCTGAGTCGGGGGAGGGAAGGCCAGCTCTGCCTGGCGGACTGGAAGGGCGAACGCGGTCGGCGCGGCTGCGCGGGCCCTATCCGAGCGCCGCGAGGATATCCCGCACAGCCGCGTCGAGCGGGTGAGGGCTTCCGGGGCTGAAGAGTGGCGGTGCGGTTACAGACTGTCGCTAGCGGGGTCGAGTAGTCGACGCTGAGTACACACCCTGGGACCCGCATTTATTTGAGTGCGCGTGGCAGACGTTCGACAATGGCCGACCGAGACGACGTTTGCGTGTTGCTCCCAGCCTACAACGAGGCTGCGACCATCGAGTCTGTCGTCGAGGGGTTTCGCGGCGCGGGGTTCGAGAACGTCCTCGTCGTCGACGGCGGCAGCGCGGACGACACCTACGAACTCGCCGAGGCCGCCGGCGCACGCGTCGTCGAGCAGTCGGGCGAGGGGAAGGGACAGGCCGTCCGCGAGGCCGTTCGCCGGTATATCGAGGCGCCTTACGTGCTGATGGCCGACGCCGACGAGACCTACCGGGCCGAGGAGGCCGACCGGATGCTGGAACCGCTGTTCGACGGGCGGGCCGAACACGTCATCGGCGACCGCTTTGCCGACATGAAACCCGGCGCGATGACGCGGCTCAACCGGGTCGGCAACCGCATCATCAACGGCGCGTTCTCACTCATCCACGGCCACGACTACGCCGACATACTCAGCGGCTATCGCGCGTTCACCCGCGAGTCGTTCCAGCGGCTCTCGCTGTCGTCCGAGGGGTTCGGCATCGAGACGGAGATGGCCGTCGAGTGCGTCAAACACGGCGTCCGAACCGTCGTCGTTCCGATAACGTACCTGCCACGGCCCGACGAGTCCGAGACGAACCTCCGGCCGGTCCGGGACGGCGGACTGATACTCGTGACGCTGTACCGGATGGCCAAGACGAACAACCCCCTCTTTTACTTCGGTAGCGTCGGCATGTCGACCATCGCCGTGGGGGCGGTGCTGGGTGTCTACGTCATCTACGACTGGTTCGTCAGGGGCGTCTCCCATGAGGTCATCGCCACGGTCGGCGGTATCGCCGTCGTGTTGGGAATTCAGTTGCTGATGTTCGGCGTCCTCTCCGACATGATCGTGACGGTGAGCCGGGAGCAGACACAGCAGCTCGAAAGCATCGCCAATCGTCTGAGCGAGGAGCGCCGGGCCGCCCGGAGCTCGGACGACGAGACGGACGCGCCGGCCCCGGAGAACCGGCAGAACTGAGACGGGCGGAGGTCAATCGCCGCCCACGCGTCGGGCCGGCTCAGAACGGGACCAGGGCCCGAAGCTGTGTCAACAGGCTGTTGGAGGTCGCCTCCCGCTTTCGCTCGAACGGGGGATGGAGCGCGTTGAACAGCTCCTGCTCGGAGTCGAAGCGGGTCTCTGTCGCCATTTCGAGGGCCTCCCCGACGGTCATGCTGTGGCCGGCGGAGTCGAAGGGCACCTCGATGTGGCCCGCCTGCTCGCGCACTTCGCGGGCGGTGGCGGGGTAGTCGATGGTCTCCTCGCCGAGCTTGGCGTCGAGCGCCGCGATGCCGAACTCGATAGCGGTCGGCTCCTCGGTGTCGTCGGTCGGTGGCTGTACTCCCATTGTCCGGAGTGAGGGGCTTCGGGATGGAAAAGGCTGTGTTCGACGCGGTCTCGGCGAGCGTGGGTCAATCGTCGGCGCTGTTGGGGGATTTCGCCGCCCCCTCGCAGGAGGAGAGCCACTCCTCAGCCCACGCCGTTATCTCGTCGAACACCGGACAGAGCGACTCGCCTTTGGGTGTGAGCCGGTAGTAGGTCGCAACCGGCGCGTCCTCCTCCAGCCGGCGCTCGACGAAGCCGGTCTCCTGGAGGTCGTCGAGGACGCGCGAGAGCGTGCGGGAGCTGGCGTCCGTGGCCCGCTTGAGTTCGTTGAACCGCCGCTCGCCGTTCTGGAGTTCGTGGAGGACGACCAGCCGCCACTTCGACCCGACCTGCTCGATGGACTCGACGACGGGACAGGCGCCGTCGTTCGTCTCGGCCTCGTCTGCGAAGAGTTCTGATGACATCGGTGTGACCTGGTATCTTCTATGTCCGGGAAGCGATATATAGGTTCGCATCCGAACCAAGTAACGTAATGAAACCACACTTCGCGCTGCAGACTGATAGCCATACGACAACCCGCGGCCATGAGGTGTCGGCCTGATGGTGTTCGAGACGGCCGGCACGGCCGAACTCTTCCTCCTCGCGCGGGTCCTCTTCGGTGGGGTACTGGCCTTTACCGGCCTGAACCACTTTACAGGCGCCGAAGGGATGATACCCTACGCCGAGGCGAAGGGAATCCCGTTCCCGGCGGCGTCGGTCTACGGGAGCGGGGGACTGCTGGTGTTCAGCGGCCTCCTGCTTGTCCTCGGCGCCTACCCGGTCGTGGCGGCGGGCGCGCTCGCGGTCTTCCTGATCGCCTCGGCCGTCGCGATGCACGACTTCTGGGCCGTTCCCGAAGACCAACAGCAAGACGAGATGACCCAATTCCTCAAGAACGTCGCGATGGCGGGCGGCGCCATCGCCCTGCTTTCGGTCGCCGGGACGGCCTGGCCGTACAGCCTGGGCGTGGGCGTCTTCTAGATTACCGACGGCGTCGGCGGTCGCCAATTTCAAACCCTCCCGGCGTCGATGTCTGCCTGAATGTTACAGTCGCCGGCCGCAGTCCTCTCCGCCGTGCCGGTCCGACCGCTGGTCGTCGTCTTCGCCGTCCTCGCGACGTGGGTCGCCGTCCGGCGGCTGATAGGCGTTGGACCCGTTTCGGCGCTTCGCCGCCGCCTCCTCCTGGGGGTGCCGTGGGGGACGCTGCTGACGATAGCCGGCGTGCTCGCGGTGTATCTCTTCGTTCAGGGGGCGTACTGGCACGCGGACCTGCTCGTGACGCCGTTCCGGACGTGGTCGTACTTCTACCCGCTGGGGATGCTGGCGGGCCCGTTCACACACGGGAGCCTCGGTCACGTCACGGGGAACCTGCTGGGGACGCTCGTCTACGGGACGGTCGTCGAGTACGCCTGGAGCCACTACCCGCAACAGCGGGGCGCGTCCTCGTTTGGCTCGCTCCGGACGAACCCGCTGGCCCGGACACTGGTCGTCCCGGTCGTGATGGTCGCCGTCGGCGTCTTCACCGGCGTGTTCGCCCTGGGCCCCATCGTCGGCTTCTCCGGCGTGGTGTTCGCCCTGGCCGGCTTCGCGCTGGTGACCCGGCCCTACCTCTTCCTGGGGGCGCTCTTGGGGAGCCGCGTCATCGACCTCGTGTACACGGCGCTCCGGTCGCCGGAGCCGACCGTCGGCGGGAGCGTCCAGTACGTGACACCGGGGTGGGCGAACATCGCCATCCAGGGACACGCCATCGGGCTGCTGGCCGGCGTCTTCCTGGGAACGGCGCTGCTGTGGGCGCGCTCGGAGCGGCCCGGGCCGGACCGGGTCTTCTTCGCGACCCTGGTATTCGCCGTGGTTCAGGGTCTCTGGGCGGTGTATATCCCGGTCGGCGGCGGTCGATTCACCCTGTTTCGCTGGCTCGGAACCGCCCTGGTCCTCCTGCTTGCGGTGCTGGTCTCGGCCGCGACGCTGTACACCGACCGGCGGGCGTTCCCGGACTTCGACGGCGGGTGGCCGTCGGCGGCGGGCTTCGCGCTCGTGGTCGCGCTCGCGGCGCTCTGTCTCGCGTCGGTGCCCGCAAACGGCGCGGCACTCGACCCCGGCGACCTCCCGGAGGACGGACTCGAAGTGCGCGACTACGTCGTCACCTACCAGGAGGACGTCCCCAACGCCTACGTCGACAGTATGCCACTGCCGCCGACGGCCCGGGGGAACATCACGGAGAGCGGCGTCGTCGTCGCCAGCGCCGACCGGGAAATCTGGACCGTCGCGGTCTCCCGCTCGCGGCTGGACCTCCAGGGGGACGCGACCGTGGTCGTCGGCGGTCTGGGCTGGCGCGAGACGGTAGCTGTCGACCGACGGAGCTGGTCGGTCCCGGGCAACGACAGCGTCTACAGCGTGTCGCTGGCAGGCGAGGGCGGACAGGCCCGGACGGTCTACACCTCCGAGCCGTCGACGATGGACGGCCGCGTTGCGGGGCGGAACCTCACGCTTCGGCCGGTCGGGAACGGCTTCGAGATAGCCGTCGGGCGGAACGGGTCTACGCTCGACCGCGGCCCGGTGCCCGCGAACCTGTCGAGTCGGAAGATAGGCGGCCTCACGTTCGAGCGAAACCGGTCACGGCTGTACGCCGCCGGCAACGGTACCCGAGTCGTGGTGGCCCGGGCGGGGAATTAGTGCCACTCGATGCGGTAGAGCTCGGCGTCGATGCTCCGGGAGGCCTCGTCGTGGAAGTCGAACTGGTGGGGGACCTCGAACTCGGCGGCGAAGGCGTGGGTGACCTCGCCGCCGTTGTCGGCCGCGAAGGACTCCACGAACGCCTCGCTGCCGGCGTTGTGCAGCGAGTAGGAGACGCTCGACAGCTCGGCGGCGGTCGCCAGAAACGCCCGGTCGGCGTGTTCGTTGCCCGACTGCGCGCCGAAGGGCGGGTTCATCACGACCGTCGTCTCGGCGACCGGCGGGCGGAGCGGGGCCCGCGTCGCGTCGGCCCGGACCCACGACACGGACGTCGTCGAGCCGACCTTCCGCTCGTTCTTCCGGGCCGTCGACAGCGGGTCGGGGTCGATGTCCACGCCCACGACGGTGTCGGGGCCCCGGAGCGCCGCGGCGAGCGCGAGCATCCCCGTCCCACACCCCAGGTCCAGGACCGTCCGGTCCTGGATGTCCCCCTCCAGGTCGGCCCTGTGGACCAGATGGGCCGCGAGTTCCGGCGGGGTCCGGTACTGTTCGAGGTCGGCCCGGGGGTCGTCGAACCCGGCGACAACACCGAGTTGCTGGGCGAGAGCGCGCTTTGTCGGCATCAGTGACAATACGCCAGAATCATGGAAAAAAGTTTGCACATGCTCAGCGGTTATTCTGTCCGCGGCAGCTCCACGTGGAACGCCGCGCCGCCGTCGTCGCTCTCCTCGATCCAGATGTTCCCCCCGTAGCTCTCGACCATCGAGTCGACGAAGTAGAGCCCGAACCCGGTCCCCGAGGAGCCGGACCCCTTCTGGCCGCGGTCGAACACCTGGCGGCGGCGGGCGGGCGGAATGCCCGGCCCGTCGTCGGCGATGACGACCGTCACGAACACGTCTCCGACGGTCGCGGTCACGTCGATGGTCACGTCCTCACCGCCGTGTTCGACGGCGTTGAGAAGGAGGTTCCCGAAGACGTCCTCGAGGAGTTTCCCCGCTGCGACCTCGATATCCGTCACGTGGTTGTTCACCGTCGCCGCCGGGCTCTTCGAGCGGGCGCGGTCGGCCGCGGCGTCGAGCACCACACCGAGATCCCGCTGTTGCATCTCGCTCATCCCGTCTTCGGAGAGCGTCTTCAGCACGGAGCGGACCTTCTCCGTGAGGTCGATGATGTCGTCGCTCCAGTCGACTATCGTCTCGGCGTACTCCCTGTCGTCTCCGTCGAGGGTGTCCGCCAGGAGTTCGCCGCGGGCACGGATGACGTTCATCCCATTGAGCATGTCGTGCTGGAGGATGCTGTTGAAAAACTCCATCTGGTCGCGCCGGCGCTGGAGGGTGCGCTGCTGGCGGCTCCGGACGACGGCGTATCGGAGCGCCCGGACGAGCCGGTCCCCGTCGAGGCCCGACTTCGGGAGGTAGTCCTGTGCGCCGCGCTCGATGGCCTCCATCGACTTCCGGCGGTCCTGCATCCCGGTCAGGACGATGATGGGCAGTTCCGAGACCATATCGGTCGCCCGGTCGAGGGTCTCCAGGCCGGTCGATTCGGGGAGCCCGAGGTCCAGCAACAGCGCGTCGTATCCCTCGGTTTCCACGTCCTTGATGGCGCCGAGCGATTCCAGCTTCGTGAGAGAGACGTCGTCGACGACGTGTGTGGCGCCGGCGCGGTCGAGATGGTGGTCGACGAGCTTCGCGTCGCCGGGGTTGTCCTCGACGAGTAACACGTCCAGGCGGGATGTGGCGTCGGACATACTCATCTCGGTGGTCGCTTGACGACGGAGAGCCAGAACTCCTCGATGGAGCCGACGATGTCGACGAACCCGTCGAAGTCGACCGGCTTCGTCAGGTAGGCGTTGGCGTGGTGGTCGTACGACTCGACGATGTCCTCCTCCGCCGCGGAGCTGGTCAGGACGACCACCGGAATGCGTCGCAGGTCCTCGTCGGACTTCATCTCGGCTAACACCTCCTGTCCGTCCATCCGGGGCATGTTCAAATCGAGCAGGAGCAGGTCCGGCCGGGGCGCCGAGTCGTACTCCCCCTCCTGTCTGAGAAACGCCATCGCCTCGACGCCGTCGTTGACGACGTGGAGGTTGTTGAGCACGTTCCCCTTCTCCAGTGCCTTCTCGGTCAGCTTGACGTCGCCGGGGTTGTCCTCGGCCAGCAGGATTTCGACCGCCCGGCTCGTCTCGGTCTCACTCATCCGTCTCCCCCTCCGGGGCGGCGGGGAGCGTAAAGCGAAACGTCGCGCCCGTCTCGTCGGATTCGGCCCAGATTCGCCCGTCGTGTCGCTGGACGATTCGCTGACAGACGGCCAGTCCGATACCGGTGCCGTCCGCGTCGTGCGCCCCGCCCCGCTTGAATATCTCGAAGATGTCTTCGGCCTTGCCATCGGGAATGCCCGGCCCGTTGTCCGAGACGCGGAACTCGACCATGCCGTCGGCTTCGGTCGCGTCGATATCGATGCGGGGCTCGACGCCCGCCTCGTCCGCGTACTGGATAGCGTTTTCGAGCAGGTTCTGGAGCACCTGTCCGAGCTGGTTGGGGTCGGCTCTGACTGCCGGAAACGACCCCGCCGAGACGGTGGCCCCGACCTCGTCGAGCCGCATCCGCAGGGCGTCCAGCGTTTCGGACACTACCGCTCCCGGGTCCGTCGGCTCGAACTCCCGCGCCTGCGTTTCGACGCGGGAGTACCTGAGCAGGGCGTCGACCATCTCCTGCATGCGGTTCGCGCCGTCGACGGCGTAGGCCATGTACTCCGCGGCCTCCTCGTCGAGTTCGTCCCCGTACTCGCTGTCGAGCAGGTCCACGTAGCTCGATACCATCCGAAGGGGCTCCTGCAGGTCGTGGGAGGCGATGTAGGCGAACTGCTGGAGCGCCTCGTTGGAGCGCTCTAGCTCGGCTTGCTTCGCCTTGAGCTTCGTCTCCCGCTCGACGCGGTCCAGCGCGGCGGCCGCCGTGCTCGCGAGAATTTCGAGCAGGAACCGCTCGTCGCTGTCGAACGGCGCTATCGCCGTGGAGCCGATACACAGCATCCCGTGTTCGTCCAATGGGAGACAGAGCAGCGTCCGGAGCTGTGTCTCCGTCGCCGACGGGTTCGCGAGCTCCTGGTAGTCCTCGACGACGGTCGGGTCGCCCGAGTGGAATATCCGGTGCTCGTCGGTCCCGGGACCTATCGGGGACAGCCCGGCCGGCCCGTCCGCGTCGGTCGCCGGACCAGCGGCGCCGATGGGATAGAGGGTGTCCTCGCTCCCGTCGTAGGACCACATCGCGGCCAGTGGCCGGTCGAGAATGCGCTGTGCGATTCCCGTGACGGTCTCGGCGACGGCCTCCTCCGAGCGGCTGTACAGCAGTTCGTTCGTCGCGTCGCTGAGCGCTTCGACGCGCTCCTCGCGGCGCTTGAGGTCCGTGATGTCCCGGGAGACGCCGACGACCTGGGAGAGTTCCCCGTCGTCGAACAGTGGTCGGTACCACGTCTCGAACACCAGCTCGCCGACCTCCTGGGTGACCCGTACCTCATCGCCGTTCAGGGCCGTCTCGGCCGCGTCGACGATGTGTGGGTAGTCGGCGTACGCCTCGAACACCGGGACCCCTTCGAGCTCGCCCGGTTCGAGTCCCAGACTCTCCAGCCCCTTCCCCGCCGAGTGGGTGAACACGCCGTCGGGGTCGATAGTGAACACGACGACGGGGAGGTTATCGATCAGCGTGGTGAGCTGTTCGTTGCGCTCCAGACGCGCTTGCTCCCGGTCTTTCCGGTCGGTGATCTCGTGGAAGAACGCGACGACGCGAGTCCGGTCGTCTATCTCCGCCCGCTTCAGGGTCACTTCGACCCACCGCTTGTCCCCATCCGCATCCCGGATCGCCCACTCGACCGTTTTCGAGCCCGACGAAACTGCCGCCCGGATGAGTTCGTTCGCGTCTTCGGTCGTGTATCCGGGCGGACTGAACGCGCCGACGTGTGTCCCGACCAGTTCCGCTCGGTCGAACCCGAGTAGCTCTGCGGCCGCCGGGTTCGAGTTGACGACCGCCCCGGTATCGGCGTCGTGAACGACTATCGGGTCCGGGGCTACTTCGAAGATATCCCGGTAGAGGGGAGACTCCCCTGTCGAAGCCATACGGTAACAGAACGGGCGACCTACAAATGCGTACGGCCCCAGTTCTCAACGGCGAGAACGGGCTACCAGGTGCCGTGGAACGTGTCGAACTCCAGTTCGTCGAGTTCCTTCTCGCCGACGGCAATCTCGTACTCCCCGGGAGTGAGCATCGGCTTCTTGAACTGCGGGCCGTCGTCGGTGGTGATGCGCGGACAGCCGGTGTTGACGTAGGCGTCCATCCCGAAGTTCGTCAGCCGGTCCGGGGTGACCTCGTCCATCGTGATGAGGTAGGCGTCGTCGTTGTTCTCGACGATTTCCTGGGCCTGGTCCCACCGGCCCTGGCCGATTTTCGTACAGAAGATGACGCCCCAGCTCTCGGCGTCCATCGCACGGTGGACGGCGCCGTAGCGCTGTTTCATGAACTTCTCGGTGTCGGCGATGGTGACGGCGTTGTTGACCGGGTCGGCGATGATGACGTTCTTCTCGGGGTGTTCCATCGCGAGCCCGAGCGGGTGGAACTTCCCGCCGCCGACGTAGAGAATCTGGTCGGCGTCGACGTCGGCGCTGGCGTAGTTACAGCCCAGCACCTGTCCCTCGTTGGTGAGTCGCTCGTCGCCCCGTTGGGTGTGGACCGTGTAGCCCCGGGCTTCGAGCCACTCGCGCATCTCGCCGAACTTGTTCATGTGCTGGGCCGTCGTCACGAGGCCGACGTCCGGGTCCTCGTCGGGGTCGCTGAGTTCCTCCTCGAAGGCCTGCTCCATGATGGGCGTGACCTCGACGTTGGAGAACAGCGGGACGTAGATTATCTTGTCAGACTCCTTCATCGGGGAGTGGCCGAAGTGGACGAACACGTCTGTCCGTCGCATCATGTAGGTGTCGAGGTCACAGGCGCCGTAGCAGGGCTGGCCCGACATCATCACCTGTACGTCGTCCGGAAGCTCCTGGCGGAGGTCGTCGGTCACCGCGGGACCGCGGCGCTTGAGTCCCTCGGGGAACTGGAGGCCGACGGTCTCGGCGTCGCGCTCCTCGACGGCATCGACGATGCGGTCGAGTTCGTAGTCCCACTCGCGGTCGTGTTTCAGCGAGAGGCCCGTGTTCCGCAGGTCCCCCTCGGTTCGCTCTTGGCTCATTGGACCCGTATATCCGTTCGAGGGGGATAACCTCCGCGCTTCCGACCGGATTCACAGCCACACGAGCAGTGCGACCGCCGTCGCCGCCGTGGTGACGACGCCGACGAAGGCCAGCCACTGGGCGAACACGCCCCGTTTCGACGCGCCCGCCGGCCACGTGCTGGACAGTCGGTGGGCGCCGTAGGCCACCAGCGTGGTCACGCCGGTGAAGACGACCGGTATCACGACCAGGCCGGGGGTGACCTCGCCGGCCCCGGGGAACAGCCCAACCTGGATAAGCGGGTCGAGTAACACAACGACCGCGAGCCCGTAGCTGACGCCGAAGACGACGGACAGGAGGAGGTATCGCGGTCTGAGGACCACTCGCCAGGTCGGCGTCGCCTCGTCGGGTCGCCCGCCCGAGGCCCGCACCAGAAACTGCCGGACGTCGGGCAGGACGTACAGCAGCGGCACCGAGAGGACGCCCCCGGCGAGTCCGAGGAGGCCGGTCATCGCCGCGATGATACCCGCCGACAGCATCAACAGGAGGAGGAAATAGATGAGGAGGCCGACGACGAAGAGAAGCCCGTCGAGCAGTTCCATGGGCTGCCATCGTCGGCGGTTCGTAAATAACCCGAGCCGCTGTCTGCCCCCTTCGGCACACATTTACCGCACGAGTCCCAACGCGGTTGTAATGAGCATCGAGACCGAGACTGTCACCGAAATCGATGACGACCACGTCGACCAGCTCGCGACCGAACTCGGCGAGAGCATCGCCCAGCTACCGGTGTACCAGGAGTACCGCCAGGCCAAGGCGAAAGTCGAGAACGACGCCGACGCCCAGCGAGCTATCGAGGAGTTCGAACAGCTCCGCGAGGAGTTCCAGATGGCGCGTCAGACCGGCCAGGCCACCCAGGAGGACCTCCGCAAGGTCCAGGAGGCCCAGGAGGAGCTCCACGACATCCCCTCGATGAGCGAGTACCTGGAGCTCCAGAACGAACTTGAACTCCGCCTCCAGGAGATAAACGAGCTCGTCTCCGCCCAGCTCGACGTGGACTTCGGCGAGACGGCCGGCGGCTGCTGTCAGGACTGAACCGCGACCCTTCTGCCGTTCTTTCGCACGGTCCGGAGCGACGGGAACCTGTCTGTCGCGCCGATAGCACCGCCTCGCCGGTAGCGACCGCTCGGTAGCGCCGACGGAGACTGGGATAAAGTGATGTATGTTCGTATATTACTGGCGAGTAGGTGGGAAAGTATGGTGGGGACGAATCCGGTCAGGGACACCACGACGTTCGTGAGTCTGTATCTGCTCCTGTCGCTGCCCCCGTTTCTCTATCTGAACCGCGGGCTGTCGGCAGTCGTGACGAACCTCGCGCTGGTGGCGACCGCCGGCACGGTGGCGCTGGTTCTCACGGCCGGGCTGTTTTTCCTCAGCGACGGGGTCGGGCGGTACACCGAGTTCTTCTTCGCCGTGACCGACGTGTACTCCGTCGTGGTCGACCTGGCGTTCGTCCTCGCGGCGGTCTCGTGGTGGGTCGTCCCCGAACTCGCCGCCCGATTCCAGTGGGCCGAACTGCGGTACGTCCTCACGGCGGTTATCGTCTGTCACGTCCCGATGGTCCTGTTTCTCTCCCTGCTGACAGTCATGGGTCGCGCTCGGACGGCCGCGTGAGATTCGCGAGCGGTCACCGGTCGTAAGGCCTTAGCCACCGCCCCGCGCAGTCCCGCCCATGACAGTCGAATCCGACTGGGGCGATTGGCTCCTGCGCGCGGTCGAGGACGCCGACCCCGACGGACTGGCGGTCTGGTATCTGGGCTGTAACGGTTTCATCGTCAAGACGAGCGGCGGCGTGACGGTCTTTATCGACCCGTATCTGGGCATCGGCGACCCGCCCCGGACCGTCCGGATGGTGCCGGTGCCGTTCGAGCCCTCGGACGTGACGGAGGCCGACGCCGTCCTCGGGACCCACGAACACACCGACCACGTCCACGGCCCGTCCCAGGCCCCCATCCTCGCGGCCACCGGCGCGACCTACTACACGACCGACAGCGGCCACGAAGTCATTCAGGAGGAGGACTGGACGGGGAACTGGTCGGTGACCGACGACCAGCTCGAAGAGATAGCGGAGGGCGACACGCTCGAACTGGGCGACCTGACGGTCCACGTCGAGCCGGCCAACGACCCCGACGCTGACCACCCCGTCTCCTTCGTCTTCGAGCACGAGTCGGGCACCTTCTTCCACGGCGGCGACGCGCGACCGGGCGCGTTCGAACCGGTCGGCGAGGCCTACGACATCGACCTCGGCGTGCTGGCCTTCGGCGCGGTCGGCATGATTCCGGACTCCGAGACCGGCGAGCCCGAGCGCACGCAGTGGTACAGCGACGAGAACATGATAATCGAGGCGGCCAACGAACTCCAGCTCGATAGGCTGCTCCCGACCCACTGGGACATGTGGAAGGGGATGACGGCGGAGCCGACGGTGCTACACAACCACGCCAGGAGCTTCGACTACCCGGAGAGCCTGGAAATCGTTGAAATCGGCGACCGCGTCGACCTCTGATTCGGCGCCGGCCCGAGCTCCACCACTCGCACAGTTCGGTCGTCAATTGTGTGAAATAATCCCAAACTGACGGCGGCGGAGTACCTTTATTATCCGAGGAGTATGGAGTACCATACATGAGTGATTCGCAAGCGTATGAGGCGATTACCGTCGCCTCGGATGGGGTCACCGTCACCAAGCGATTCGAAGCCGACGAGTTCCCCGTTCCCGCTATCGCGTTCAACGTCGAGTCCCGACGCTCCGAGCCAGTCACGCTCCGGCTCGTCGACACCGTCCCGGACGACGTGGCCGTCGAGGACCTGGGCTTTCACCCCGAGTACGGCTCGGAGTTCTGGGACATCAACGACGACCGGATAACGTTCAAGAAGGAGATCGAGGCCGAAAGCGAATACACGACGGTGTACGGTATCCGGGCGACGGGGACCGACGACGTCGAGAAGTTCCTCACGTCGCCGACCATAGAGAGCATCGTCCCGCCGCTCGACGAGGACGAGACGGACCTCGTCGGCGGCGACAACGACGCTGTCAAGGACGTTATCTCGGGCGAGTCCGACAGCGTCCCCGGCCTCGAAGACGAGGACGACGAGGACATCGAGACGCTGAACCTGAAAGACCCCAACAACGAGGGAACCGCGGCGGCCGAAAGCGCGGACGGCGACGGGGAGACCGACGGCGAGAGTGAGAGCGAGTCCGAGTCGTCGACCGGCAAGGTGGTCGCGGCGATGGCCGACGAGATACGTCAGAACAACGTCTCCGCACAGGACGTGAAACTCCTCAAGCGGGCCCTCGACGCCGTCTCCGAGGACAGCGACCAGGCCGACGGCGTGAACACGGCCCGAATCAACCGCATCCAGAACGACATCGCCGACCTCCGCGCGTACACGGACGCGCTGGAGACGTTCCTGGAGGAGAACGGCACCGGCGACGAGGTAATCGGGGAGTTCGACGACCGACTCGACGCCTTCGAGTCGGAGCTCGACCGCTTCGAGGAGGAAATCAGCAGCACGAAGTCGGCCGCGGAAGCCGCCACTGACGAGATAAACTCCCTGGGCAACGAGGTCGACTCGCTGGAGGACGGCCTCGAAGACGTCGAGGGAACCGTCGACACCATCGAGGGCGAACTCGACGACCTGGAGGGGGAAATCGAGAGCGTCCGGGAGGAGATGGGAGAGGGAGAGCTGGCCGACCGCGTCTCCGAGCTGGAAGAGGAGATAGTCCAGCTCAAGGAGTGGCGCGAGCAGCTCTCGTCGGTCATCGGCGGCAGCAACTGACACCGGCTCGTCCAGGTCGAGCGGTGTCGCCGCCCCTGCGAGGACTGTTCCCGACGGCTGTGGCATAACCGAACCCGTTTTATCCGCGCCAGCGATTGAGTAGGACAATGACGACGACCAGAGTGGCCGTCCCCCGCAAAGGTCGCCCCCTCGAAGCCGTGCTGGAACGGCTCGCCGCCAGAACCGGGACGACGGAACTGGCCGACGAGATTATCTCGACGCTCCGGTACGAGAAGGACCTGACCAAGGGGAACCAGGCCGCCGACGACCACGTCTACGATAGACTCGCCGACTACTCCGAGCTGTCCGACCCGACCCGACCCGAGTTCACGCTCCTGCGGGACGACCGCGACGGGATGCCACGGCGGGTCGTCTTCGACAGCGTCACCGTCCCGACCGACCGCGGTGACGTCCAGCTCATCGGCCGGGAGGAGCCGTTCCGGGCGTTGCGGACCCACGAGTTCGCCCTGGGCTTTGACAGCGCCGACCTCGTCCTGGAGGAGGTCGTCCAGCTACAGGACGACCCGCTGCGGACTATCGACGAGATAAACGACCGCATCGACCCGCTCGACACCGACGTTCGGGTGGTGACCGGCCTCGGCGATACGGTGTACCACACGCTGCTGGCGACGCCGGCCGTCGCCGACAGCCAGGACCGGCCGCTCGACCGCGAGTTCGTCCGGCACTACGCGGGCGAGCTCTGTATCTCGCCCCGCTACGAGCGGCTCATCGAGGCCATCCTCGGGACGGCCGTCCTGGACGACATCTCGTTTACCTACCCCGAGAACGGTCAGGAGGAGGAAGCGGCTATCGCCGACACCGGGCTCGGCGTCTACCTGACGGTCACCGGCTCGACCGCGCGGGACCACGACCTCGTACTGGGCGACCGGCTCTTCCCCAGCGAGACCGTCCTGCTGGAGAACAGCTCCGAGCGGACCCCGGCGACCGAGGGCGTCGCGGAGCTGTTCGACGAACCCGAGCTGTCGACGCTCCAGTCGCCCTGACACTGCGGCTGTTCAGTCTGCATGGACTGGTAAGTGGCCCCTGTCGTGCAGTAATGGCGCCGGCCGTTCCGTCGTGGCCGAGCGGCGCTTGAATCCAGTCGTCGGCCGGGGCCAGAACGCTCGGCGGGCCACCGATGTCCGTCGGGTCGAATACACCCGTTTTTGACACTCTGCCCCGCCAGTAATTCCTGCCGTCTGTCGGGTAACGACGCTGTAACAAATGGGTATCCGGCGCTCGGTTTGTCCGTAGCGCGGTCATCAACGGCCGAGGAACCGCTCGACTAGTAACCACAGCGGCGTATGCGATGGATCAAAACAACACCGAACTCACACGCGATCGCATCTTCGACATACTCAGTAGCCCCCGGAGACGGTACGTGCTCTATTTCCTGCGGACGGAACCGAACCCGATCCAGCTGACCGACCTGGCGGAGCACGTCGCTGCCTGGGAGAACGATACGACCGTCGAGGAGCTGTCGACCCAGCAGCGCAAGCGCGTCTACGTCTCGCTGTATCAGACGCATCTCCCGAAACTCGCAGACTCGGGGCTCGTCAACTACGACGAGGAGTCGGGGGACGTCTCTATCGCCGCGAAAGCGAGCGAGATAGACCCGCTGCTGGGCGAGCAGGGGTCAGAGCCGGCCTGGTATCTCTACTACTTCGGGCTGGCGGTGGTGAGTTCGCTGCTGGTCGTGGCGTCGGTCGCCGGCCTGGCAATCCCGCAGATAGCCCTCGCAATCGGAATCATCGGGGCGTTCGTGGTCCTGACGACGGTCCACGTGGTGTACGAGTGGCGCCAGCAATCACCCCCGTCGGAGTTCCGCGAGTGACGCTCCCAGCTACGGCGGTTCCGGCCGCTTCGGCGTCCGGGGTATCGAACAGTTCACACTTGAGCCGACCGTGTCAGTCGTCGTCCTCGGGCAACAGTTGCTCGGGCGTCCGCAGATACGTCGGCGTGTTCGCAAACTCCGTCATCCGCTCGAGCTCGCTCTCAGTGATGTGTTCTGGCATCACAGAAACGCTCACCGTGAGAGTGGTTAGTAATTGAGTTCATAGTCGCGGGAATGTCCATTATACCGCGGCGGCGACCGTCGCCTCCGGGGAAACCGTCTACCGCCCGATAGACGGCCGTAGCTCCGTGGAGCGGACAGTATACGGAGGATAACGGCCACCGAGGAGGGCCACTCCCACTCGACCCGGCGGACAGTGTCGTCGGTGCGACCGGTGCTTTGGCTGCCCAGTCGGACCCCCGATTTTGCTGCGAGCGCGACCGGCGCCGGACGGCTCGTCGGTGGTTCGAGACTGCGTGTGTCCTCTGTCATGTTGAACTTGTTACAGTCGTGGGTCGACCGGTAACTGGGGTCAGCTACCGCGTGACGTGCGGTGCCGACGGTTTGCTGCCAACGTGGGGCCGTTTGCCGGTCTCGAAAGCTCTGTACGAGGCGTCCCGTGGCGGGGAGTCGGTCGGTCCGAAACAGCGGAAAGCTTATATCCGGGTAAATTTATGTTCACGGTAATACAAGATGGGTGGGTTAGACCCGAGAGACACGTTCGCCGGTGACCGCTTCGACGGGCGCGCGTGTGTAACCGACGACGGGCCGACGTACAACCCGAACACGGACACGTACGTCGGGACGTTCGAGGTGGCATCAGCCAGCCTCGCGGTGACGGAAGCGCTGGCGACCATCCGACACTGCGAGCCGACGGAGCTCGAACCGCTGTACCACTCGGTCGACCCCGACGCGCTGGACCGGCTCGTCAAGTCCGGGACGGACCAGCTCCGCGTGACGATGCAGCTCGACGGGTTCGAGGTCGTCGTCACCGGGGACCGCCGCGTCGAGATTACGCCGCCGGAGTGACCGGCTGCCCCGGTAGCGGGCACACCGACGTGATTCCGTGTTATCCACTCGTTTACCAATACCACGCCCGGCCTCCGGCCTGGTGTGTCACGGACGTTCAGCGAGGACGCAGTGTACGTCGCCGACTCGTCGCTCCGGTGTGACCACCTGCTCTGGAGCCTCGTGCTCGCGGCGGCCGCCGGCGACGTGCTGTTGACCCTCACCGGGCTATCGCTGTGTTTCACCGAGGCGAACCCCGTGGCCAGGGCCTTCCTCGATGTCGCCGGGGGCGCCGGACTCGTCGCACTGAAACTGGCCGCGCTGGCCGTACTGGTCGGCGTCTATCGGGTGGTACGGCCGCTGTTCCGTCGGGCGGCGCTGGTGGCCTTTTTCACCCCACAGCTGCTTGCGGTCTGGCACAACGGGATACTCATCGCGCGACACGCCGGCGGCTGTGGGTGACGCCGCCGAGCTCTACAGGACGCCGAGCCCGGCTTCACCAGTCGGTGACACGTCGTCTCCCGCAGTCGGAAGCGCATTCAGGCCGATTCGTCGACCATGGCCGGCCCCGCGGCGGCCGTTCGCTGCCCTCGCAGGTGCGCGACCAGGTCTTCGGGCGTGTACGCGGTACCGTCGACGAGACAGGGGAAGACGGCCGCCAGCTCGGACCCCTCGTAGACCGCGACGGCCCTGGACGGGGGGACGATTCGCTCGAACGCTTCGTCCCCGTACGCCGTCGTCACCGTCGAGACGCTGAAAAACGGCGCTATCGAGAGGTCACTGTCGGCCGTGAGGTCGTAAAACTCGGTGACCGCATCGAGGATACGACGCCCGCTGCCGAGGTCGGTGAGCGGGCTGCTCGGACAGATGCTGCTCCCCCAGACGAGCAGGTCTACGTCGTCGAGTACGTCGCGGTCGGCGAGCGACCTGAGCGCCGCCACGAGCCGGTCCTGTGACGGCTTGTTCGGGGCGGGCCCGACCGAGTGGACGAAAACGGTCACCCGGAGGTCGCTGTCTGTCGGGGGCACCACTGCGTCGAGCGTCGGGTCGGTAGCGTCGTCTGTGTGCATCGGTATAGCGAAGGCTCGACAGCAGTGATAAACGGGACAGGTCGTTCTCGCCGAATAGAGGCATTACCCGAATAAACGGTAAATTGGGGGAGAGCGCCAACGCAGACCGGACGACGACGGCCGCCGTCGTGTGTGGCCTCGGTGGGGGTGGGGTGGGTGAGTTGGCAAGGGATGGACCGGTGGCCAGTACGTGCGGATGGTTGCTCTCCCCGCGAATCGACCAACAGACCCAGGTCTCATTGTTACTCCGTGGTTAGCTCCGGTAAGCCCTTCGACACTGCTTTGGGGCCCCACTGAGCGGTGCCTGCTGACTGTGCAGCTACCCGAAAGGCCAGCATAACTATCGGTGTCTCCCTGGAGCATCCCGGTAATGCTTGCCCCCACCACTCGGACTGTGTGTTATGGTAGCTAACGACGAAAACTCCGAGGCCGAGGTGTCGCTGACCGAACGGCTAGAGCTACTGGCCTCGAAACGCAGGCGGACGGTGCTCGAACTGCTCGCTGCGTCCGGCACGGCCGTCCACTCGCTGGAGTCGCTTGCGACCGCGGTCACACAGGCCGAACAGGGAGCCGACGCTCAGCCCGCCCGCAGCGTCCGTCTGTGTCTCCATCACGTCCACCTGCCGAAACTCGATGCCGCCGGTCTCGTGGCGTACGACCCCGGCTGTCACGTCGTCGAGTACACGGGGTCCAGAGCGGTCGAACAGCTGCTGGAGACGGTCGAGTAGCTGTCGTCCCCGACGAGACGACGTGCCAGCACCGGAAACAGCTCTTGCCGGCGACGTGGTCCCGTCCGTGTGCCCGCAGCGTACCTGCGACGCTCAGAGCGTTCGGACGACCAGCACCACGGCCCCGGCGAGGAGAACCAGCGCCATCATCGTCGCGCCGCTCTCCCTGGTCGAGTCGCTCCCCAACTCCGTGCTGTTCGAGCTGTCGTCACCGCCGTCGCTCGGGGTCGCCGACTCGGATGCACCGGAGGCGTCCGACGGTTCCGCCGTCGGGGTGGCTGTCGGCGTTGTCGTCTGCGCTGGTGGCGTCGTTGTCGTGGCGGTTGTGGGTGTCGGCGTTGACGTCGGCGTCGGTGTCGACGTCGGCGTGGATGTCGACGTTGGCGTCGATGTCGGGGAAGCTGTGGATGTCGGTGTCGACGGCGTGGTCGGCGTGTTCCCGGCGCCGGTCTGACTCGACATCCCGGGAGCGATGGCGGCCGGATGCGGCTCCCCGGCCCCCAACCCAACCGGCGTCCACAACAGCCCATAGGCGATCAGTGCGACGAGGGTCGTGCTCGCGAGTTTGCGTGTCGTAGCGTCCATAGGTGTGTGTCGGACTGGCGCCCGACTCGGTACTGACTGGCTTCAGAAGAGCGTGGTATTGTTATATCCGCTCAACGACGGTAGCCGCCCGCTTACGCGCTGTCCGTCTGCAGCGGGACCGTCTGTTCGTCGGGGACCGCCCTCGAACTCGCACGGATGGCCTCGATGATACGCAGCGTCCACGTCCCCTCGTCGACCGGTACCGCCGGCGGCTCGTCCCGCTGTATCGCGCGTGCCTCCTCGGCGAACTGGTGGCGGTGAGGGGCCGGGGCGGCCTGGTCGTCGTCTCGGTCGGGGTCAGCGTCCGCGGTGAGGCTCCCGGCTGCCCCCCGTATCTGATTCAGAACGTGGCCGACCGTGTCCAGCGCGCGGGTCTTCGTCGCCTGCTCGTCGCGGCCGCGGACTGTCACCGACTGGGAATCGACGTCGATTTCGATGCTTCCCCGGTCGCCGTGGACCTGGATGACCCTATGGGAGACATCACTCGCCACCACCGTTCCGCTACAGAGCACACCGTCGTCGGTGGTGTACTGGAACTGGGCGCTGTCGTACCCGAACACCTGGTCGCCGTCCAGGAGCGACGCGCTCGACTGTATCGAGTCGGGGTGAGACGGGAAGCCACCGAGGTTCAAGACCGTGTAAATCGGGTGCGCGAGCCCCGCCTCGAACTCGCCGCCGGGGAGCTCGAAGGCGCCCGCCCCGCGGTCAGCGCCGTCGGGCCACGTCTCGCAGGCGTACAGCAGGTCGACGGAACGCACTTCGCCGACAGCACCGTCTTCGATGTGGTCCCGGGCGCTCCGAACGGCCGGCGTGAAGTTCCGGTCGTGGGCGACCGACACGGTGGCGTCGTACTCCGCCACGAGCCGTTCCAGCTCCGCCGCATTGGCGACGGTATCGGTTACCGGGGCCGCTATCAGAACGGGGATGCCGTCCTCGATGGCCATCCGGGCCAGTTCGAGGTGTGTGCCGACCGGCGTACAGAGGTGTATCCACTCCGGTGACTCGCGGGCCAACAGCCCCTCGAAGTCGGCGTAGGCGTTGGCGTCGTACTCGGTTGCCTTCTCTCTGGCTCGTGCCTCGTCCCCGTCACAGACGGCGACGAGTTCCGTAGCCGGGCACTCTTGGACCCCTGCGAGATGGGAGTCGGCCCCCACGCTGCCGACGACCGCGGTTTCCAGTGTCATCGTCCCATCACCCCGTGTCTGAATATATTGTTATACCCGCGCTACGTCGGCGGTAAGGCGCTGTTATCGAACGGCTGTGACGTTCGAATGCCGGCCGAAAACGGCCTGTGGGCGACCGTTCCCCGGTGAAAAAATGACAGTGTAAGATACACTAGTCCGAGTGGACATTTTATCCGCCTCCCCCGTCCAGCGTTAAATTTTCGCCGGAACCCATCTATAGAATGTGTGGTTGGTACGTAGCTGGTGTCCGATACCGGAGTAACTCCCAATTACTAGGTACTCCTTACTGACAAGGTGGTCAGAACTCCTTTTCCGGTAGGAATATCCTGACCGGTATGGCAGACAATTACCGGAACGCGACGGGCGGGAAAGCACAGCATACCAGCCGGCGGCGATTCATGCGAACTGTCAGCGTCACCGGCACGATGGTTGCGGTCGGAACGGCGTCGACCGGCGGCGCGCTCGGCGCCGAGAACACCGTCGACCTCGGGGCCGAAGGCCTCAGCGACGGCGACCTGATCGGGCCGTACCTCGAGGAGTTCTTCGCCGACGGGACGACGGTGTACGTTCCGGCCGGCGAGTACGACTTCAGTGGCGACGGGCTGGGCGGCGAGTACGCCGACGCGGCGCTCGTCGGCGCCCCCGACGGCGTCACGCTCAACCGCCCAACGGACCCCGAATCCGGAGCCAGCCTGCCGCTGGTGGCGACCACGGGGACGGTCCGCATCGAGAACATCGCCATCCGCGGCGGGGCCACCGACAGCCCGTCGCGTCCGAACCGTATCGAGATAGACGGCACCGGCAGCGAGGCGGGCGCCGACTACGAGTTCGCGGTCGGCGGCGACCTCACGCTCGACGAGGGCCACACCGTCGTCGGGAGCGACGAGCCGCTGTGGCTGTCCGGCGACATCGGCGAGGGACACGTCAGCGGCCACGTCCGCGACGGCGTGGACTCCTTTTTCTACAGCGGCGACCTGGAGCGCATCGAAATCGACGGCGACGCGGATATCACCGTGGCACAGGGCTAACGATGGTCACGAAAACAGAGTGGGAGGAGGTCCCCGAGGACCCGGACCCACACGAGAACCTCGGCTACGAACTGGAGGAGCTGACTGTCATCCAGTCGGAGACGAAAGACCAGTTCGTCTTTCTGCCGGCAGAGGAGTCCCACCTGCTGGAGGAGGCCTTTATCGTCGCGACCGAGGACTCGCTCGTCGATTTGACGCAGTAAGCCGACGATAACTAACCCCGCGACCCGCCTCTGCTCAGGCCACGCGTCGGCCCCCAGATGACCTACAGCGAGTACATGCGCGGCGACGAGGTAACGCTCGGCGTCGCTCCGACCGGCTATCGACACTCGACGGACGTGAACGACGCCCTCCCGGTCGAACCCGAGTCCGTCGCGACACAGGTGTACGAGTCGGTGGCGCTCGGGGCGACCGTCGCCCACCTCCACGGACGCGACGGCGACGGGGCCCCCGACCCGGCGCGGCTGCCCGCGTTCGGGCGCGCGGTCAGGGAGCTGTGTGGGCACGACGTGCTGCTCGAATACGCGGCGGGGCCGGACGCGCCGCTGGGCGACTTCCTCGACGCGCTGGACGCGGCGCCGGCCCCCGACCTCGTCACCGTCCGGCTGGGGCCGACGCAGTCGGGCTATCGGTCGGTCGCGGAGACGAGCCGCCGCGACACGGAGCGGCTCGTCGAGGCGGCGCTCGACCGCGGCATCACCCCGAACCTGCTGGTGACTGGCGGCGCCGACTCCCACGAACTCGCCCGTCTGTGCCAGGAGTCGTTGCTGCCCGACCCGCCCGTGGTCACGCTCCAGCTGGGCGCCCCCTCGGGGGCTGTCGGGTCGCCCCTGAGTCTGCTCGCGCTCCTCGATTCGGTGCCCGAGTCGGCCCACTGCTTCGTCCGCGCGACCGGCCCCAACCAGTACCCGCTGACGGCGATGGCCTTCTTCATGGGCGCCCACCCGATGGTCGGCATGGCGGACAACCTCTTTTTCGACCCGGACACCCCGGTCGAGCGCAACGCCCAGCTCGTCCGGACGATGGCACAGCTGGCACAGCGTTCGCTCCGTTCGCTGGCGTCCGTCGAGAGCGCTCGCCGTCGGCTCGCCGTCCCGGCGGCGCTCACCGAGGACACCGACGTCGAGGCGTAGACGCCCCGTAGCCGGCGAAGGCTGTGTATACCTTTGCCTGCGGGGGTTGCCCTCCGGATACGATGGACGCAGTAATACTCGCGGCCGGACAGGGGACTCGACTCCGCCCACTCACCGACGACAAGCCGAAAGGGATGGTCGAAGTGGACGGGAAACCGATACTCACACACTGTTTCGACCAGCTCATCGAGCTGGGCGCCGACGAGCTGTACGTCGTCGTGGGGTACAAGAAACAGAACATCATCAACTACTACGAGGACGAGTACCGGGGCGTGCCGATAACCTACACCCACCAGCGCGAGCAGAAGGGGCTGGCCCACGCCCTGCTGACCGTCGAGGAGCACATCGACGACGACTTCATGCTGATGCTGGGGGACAACATCTTCCAGGCGAACCTCCCCGACGTGGTCAACCGCCAGCGGGAGGAACGCGCCGACGCCGCCTTCCTCGTCGAGGAAGTGCCGTGGGAGGAAGCGTCCCGCTACGGCGTTTGTGACACGAACAAGTACGGCGAGATAACGGAGGTCATCGAGAAGCCCGAGGACCCGCCCTCGAACCTCGTGATGACCGGCTTCTACACGTTCACTCCTGCCATTTTCCACGCCTGCCAGCTCGTCCAGCCCTCCAACCGCGACGAGTACGAGATCAGCGACGCCATCGACCTCCTGTTGCACTCGGGCCGGACCATCGACGCCATCCGCATGGACGGCTGGCGCAACGACATCGGCTACCCCGAGGACCGCGACGAGGCCGAACAGCGGCTCCGGGACGAGGCCGACGAGGCCCAGGTCGAGGCCGGCGAGCAGTCGAACGACGCCGAGGAAGACGTCGCGTCCGTCCCGTCCTCGGAGTAACCGCGTCTCTTCTCGCCCGCGGCTCCGCTCACGCCGCGGTGGCGTCCGGTACGGCCACGCGGTCCGCCACCGACCGCATCGTCTCCACGGTGAGGTCCGTCTCTGCCCGCACGCTGTCGATGTGGGCACAGACGGTCCGGAACCGGGCGAGGTCGGCCTCGGTCGTGAGCTCGCTCGGGCGAAGCCAGAGGTGACAGAGCCCCTCCCCCGCAGCGGCCGCGTCGACGCCGAGTTTGGCCCGCTTGACGGTCGGGTCGCCGACCGTCGCGGCGAGGAGCCGCTGGGTCGGCCCCGTCGAGCCGAACAGGGACAGCGAAGGGGGGACGTTCACGAGGCCGTACTCGTCTCTCTCCGGCTCGACGAGCGGCGGCGGGTCCCGAACCACCGTCGCCCGGGCGAGCCTGCGGAGCGGCGCCGGGTACGGGCTGTCCGCGGTGGCCTCGGGCCGGGCCCCCCGGTAGCAGCGAAAGCCCGCCTCGGCGAGTATCTCCCGGTGCCCCACCCGGTTGTGGGGGAAGACAAAGGAGGCCACGTCGACGCCGGCCGCCTCGGCGGCCTCGATAGCGCGGTCACACTCCGCGCGCGCGAGGGCTTCGGTCGCGTCGTCGTCGAACGCCGCGTGCGAGTAGCTGTGTATCCCGATGTCGTGGTCGAGGTCGCTCCCGACCAGGTCGTCGAGTAGCCCCGGCGCGTACCGGTACTGTTCGTCCATCGGCTCCTCGCCGCGCTCGTGGGCGAACCACCCCGGCGGCGAGGGGTGGCCGACGTGAGCGCCGGCACAGTCCGTTTCGAATAGGTGGCCCACGACCGCCCACGTCGCCGGGATGTCGTACGACTCGAGTGTCTCGGCCATCTGTTCCCACCCCCACCGGGAGCGGGCGATGCGTTCGGTCGGCCGCTGTGGGGCGGGGTTCTCGTGAAACCGCCAGCCGAGCGCCGCGTCGATAGAGATGACGACTGCTCCCATTTGTTCCCGACTGACCCCGCCCCGTCTAAGTTATGCCGCGGGGTGGAATCCCGACCGCCGGGGTAGCACCCCGCTACGACGCCGCCGTCCGGTCCCGCTGACGACAGGAACAGTATAACAAAGCCCTGAACTGGTAGAAATCTCGGACTGAGTCCAGATGACCGGTACGAATCAGAGCCAGAGCGGGTCAGTGACGGTGAACACGCGGCGAGGGGGGCCTACCGATGAGTAAGTGACAACTTGGTGACGGCTGTCGAATCGCGGAGTCGGCCGACATCCTCCCGCCCGAGAGCGGCCAGTCGCCAGTCAGAATCGGCGCCGACTCGGTAGTCCGGGCGGGGTCGGTGATCTATCCCGACGTCGTCGCCGGGAACCGGCTGCAGACCGGCCACCACGCCGTCCTCAGACCGCAGACGACCGTCGGCCACGACTGCGCCGTCGGCGCCCAGGTCGTCGTCGACGGACGGAGCGACCTCGGTGACGAGGTGGACCTACAGACCGGGGCGTACGTCCCGTCGGAGACGACCATCGGCGACCGGGTGTTCGTCGGGCCCCGGGCCGTCCTGACGAACGACCCGTACCCGCTCCGCCAGGGGGTCGACCCCGCGGGGCCGACACTCGAAGACGACGCCACCGTCGGTGCGAACGCCACCGTGTTGCCGGGCGTGACCGTCGGTGAACGCGCCTTCGTCGCCGCGGGGGCGGTCGTCACCGAGGACGTACCACCGTCGACACTCGCGGTGGGAGCGCCGGCGAAACACCGGCCGCTACCGGAGCACCTGACCGCCGGCAACGTCCCTCGGTGAGGTGACCCCGGAGCCGAGGGTCGGGACCGGTTATCAGGGGTGACGGGGGCCCGCTTGCGGCGGCCCGGCCGCGATACCGGGGAAGGCCCGATACCGACCCCATCGACGGGGCGGCGGCCACCCCGACAGGCGCTCTATAACTACCGGGGCCGTTCGGGAAACGGTGACCATGCCGTCGGTCGCATTCCTGGGGAGCCATCCTCTCGGCGAGCGCTGTCTGGACCAACTGACCAGCCACGACGCCTTCTCCGTCGAGTTGGTCGTGACGTACGGGCCCGGCGAGGACACCTGGTGGGACGGCTGCCTGTACGACCGCGCCGAGCGGATGGGCCACCGGGTCGTCACACGGGACTCGGTGCGGGCGGTGCTCGACTACGACGTGGACTACCTCGTCAGCGTCTACTATCCCGACGTTCTCGACGCCGAGTTGCTGGCCCACCCGAACGTCGCCCCGCTGAACCTCCACCAGGCCGAACTGCCCCGGTATCGAGGGCAGTACGCTTTCTCGCATGCAATCATGAACGCCCGGGCGGACGACCACTGGCGGTACGGGACCACGCTGCACGTGATGGCGCCGGAGGTCGAGACCGGCGACATCGTCGCCCGCAGGTTCGTCCCCATCGCGGAGTCCGACACGGCGCGGACGCTGTACGACCGCGTCTGTGACGCCTCCGTGGAGCTGTTCCGCGAACAGCTCACGACGCTCCGCGACGGAGCGGTCCGCCGGGTCGCGACCCCCCAGTCGGCGTACAACGGCGAGCGCTACGGCGACACCGGGGAGCGTCTCGACGTGTCCAAGGCGATTCCGGTCGAGCGGCTGGCCGACGACGACGAGGCGACGCAGCTGGCGGTGTACGATAAGATACGCGCGCTCGACTTCCCGCCGTTCGAACCGGCCTACACGGAACTGGGCGGGCGGCGGGTGTATCTCACCGCGACGAACTACGGCGATATCTTCGGACGGACCGCGGTGGGGGACATCGACGACGAGACGGGCCGGATAGCGGTCCCACAGCCCGATGGTCGCCACTGAAAAGGGTTCCACAGCGGTCTGAAAACAGCGTCGCGAGCGGCGCGGCCGTCAGTCGGACGACCGAACGAGGAACCCACCGAGCAGCGGCTACAGCATGTTCTCGGCCTCGATTGTCTCCCACACTTCGAGGCCCTCGTCGGTGATGCCGTACACCCGGCCCTTGCGTCGGTTCTCCGAGACGAGCAGCGTCACGAGGTCCGTGTCGCGAAGCTCCTGGAGCGCCCGCGAGACGTGGGCGATGCTGAGCTCCGTCTCGTCCGCGATGAGCGACGGCGTCGCCGGGCCGTCCGAGAGGCGCCGGAGCGTCGCGATTCGGTACCGCGAGCTGATGACGTAGCTGATGTCGTCCCACGGGTCGGGCTCGCTCATCGTCGTCTCCCCTCCGTGGACGGGGCGCGTTCACAGTCGTGTTCGATGCCGCCGCTTGGTCGGGCGCGGTTGTCTGTAACCATATGGGTTCGGTGGGGCCTCGGTGCGCCGCTCGGTCGGCCGAGCCGCCGTCGGCGCGCGCGTGTCATCGTCTGGTACTCCGGCGTCGCTCGGCGACGCACTCTCGGTACAGTGTCACACGGACCCGTCCACGGCAGTCCGGGTCCGTCCGGACACCAGCCTCCGCGGCGGCCGACTGCTCGCTGACGGACTCGCCCGTGCTCTGTGCCGTGCGTTTCTCCATGCGGTTGCGGATGTCCCCGTCTCGAAGCCACTGTTGGGGGACACACACGTGGCCCCACCTTTGTTACGTATCACATATACCGGATACAGAGTGGGTATCTCCGGTGAGACGAATCGGGACCCAGCTGGGGTGAAACTGAGCCGTTAGCGCCCGCATCCGACGAAACACGCCCTTTCTCTCTGCAAGCGATATATAATCCTCCCAACGCTTTATCTCCCGACAGGCCGTGGGCGATGTTCGAGCGGTCCCGACCCGACACACCGTGACGGCGTTCCCGCACCGGTAAAGCGTCGTCGGGGCTCCGGGTTATCTTCCGCTACCGACCGACGGCGTCGGGAAGCGTAACCGAGATACACCGCGTCTGTTCCCGACCGTACTGGATGCTAGTTGGCCAGTACACATAAGATATATGTCAAAACAAAGTATTAAGTGTGGGACGATTGACTGTTCTGTCAGACGCTTGGGGTTCGGACAGCCCACAGATCTTGCAAGATATCGGGGGTGCAAGGAGCCAAACCCGTTGCGAGGACTACGTACCGTCCGGATTCCGAGCTACGGAGGACCATACAATGAGTACCCAGGACCAATCCGCACACTCCAATGCCGACCAACCGACTCGAACCGACAGCCAGAACGAGGGACCCGATGGTACAGCGCAACAGGGCGAGGAGGTCACTGAGCCCGAGCCGGAGCCGCTTTCCTTGGACCTCGTCTTCGAGATACTCAAGAACAGCCGGCGGCGCGAGGTAATTCACTATCTGAGGGACCGGGAGGCAGAAGAGCGGGTCTCGCTCGGCGAACTGGCCGAGCACGTCGCCGCCATCGAGAACGACACGACGACCGAGCAGCTCACGTCCAGCCAGCGAAAACGGGTCTACGTCGGTCTCTACCAGTGCCACCTCCCGAAGATGGACGACATGGGGGTCGTCGACTTCAACCAGGACCGCGGCCACGTAGCGCTGGCCCCGCAGGCGGACTGTCTGACCGAGTATCTTGACCGCCCGACCGAAGACGAGAGCGTGCAGTGGCATCGGTACTACGGCGCTATCTCGGCTGTCGGCGTCGCAATCGTCGGGCTCTCCTTTGGGGTCGGTCTCACCTCGGGGCTCGCGGCGGGGCTGCTCGGGCTCGTCATCGCGACGTTCGCGTTTTGCTCGGCGTGTCACTGGGTCACTGAAACCCGCGAGGAAGACTGACTCGGCGAGCGCGCCGGTCTGTCCGAAACGACGAGAGCGAAAGGGGGTGGGTCGGAGCGGTGGCCCGCCGTCGGCCGCGAGTCGGACGGGTAGGCGCGACGACCGGCCAACTGCGCCCCGCTGTGTCGGACACGCGTGGATGGTGAACCGTTCCGGGTTGGGATGGCCGACAGCCGCCGTCACCGGCGCGCGTCGGCAACTGAAGAGAGGGACGACATCTGTATTGTAACCCTGTTCCTACGCTTTAGACCACCCAGACAGCCCTAATTGGCCGCAGCTAAACGGGCGTATACGGACTTCCTGCGGGCCTGTCTGTAGCGTATCGGGACCACGACGCCGCCTGGGCCACGGCAGGCCGGCGTGCTCGACTCCAGGGTCGGCCTCCGGTGGTCCGGAGCGTCGTCGACAGAAGGGAAGGTGTCGGTTGTCGCGACAGGGGCCGAGGGACGCAGGACCAGGAGATGCCTCGGGTCGCGACAGTCACACGTCACGGGCCGCTCTCTATGACTATAAACGGCTTATTCGCGCTGTCCCGTCGGTAGCTCCTGCCCAGGCCCACACGTATACCAGCGTCCCTACTCTACCGGGTAGTATGTCAGCACGTATCGCCATCCTCGGTGGCACGTTCACCCCGATTCACAACGGTCATCGCGCGTTGCTCCACAGCGCGTTCCAGACCGCGAGTCACGACGGTCAGGGGGACGGACACGTCATAGTCGGTCTGACGGCCGAATCACTGGCCCGCGAGACGCGAAGCGACCCCTCACACGCGGACCAGCTGGGCTCGTACACGGACCGAGCGGAGACGCTCGGAAACACGCTGGAGCGTATCTCCGACGCTTACCCAGCGACGTGGGAGATAGTCAAGATAACGGACACGTTCGGCCCTGCCGCCACGCGGGAGGACGCTGACGCCCTCGTCGTCGCGCCGGAGGGGAAAGCCCAGCAACGCGCCCACGAGCTGAACGACGAGCGCCTCCAGCGCGGGTACCAACCGCTCGAGATACACACCTCGCCGTTCGTGGTCGCCGAGGACGGACTCCGCATAAGTAGCACTCGCATCCGAAACGGTGAGATAAACGCCCAGGGCCGACTACTCGAGACCGACGACTGAAACGAACAGCAGTAGCGACCGTGGTGGAAAAAGTCATCGGCGGGACAGCTTCCTCCTGCACCGCTGCGGCAGGAGGCTCCCCCGGCGCGGACTCAGCCGGTCACTCGTGTGTGCTCTCGCCGCTCGGCTCGGCGAGCGTCTCCGAGAGCCCGTCGTCCTGTACCATCGTCGAGACGTACTCGGCCGTGGAGGCCTCGGCCGGGGCCACGTCCCGACCCGATTCGGTGTCTTGCTCCTGTGTCTCGACGCAGACGTCGGTGCCGGTCACCGCCAGGAAGATGTCCTGTAAGTGCTCGTGTGACGATTTGTCGCTGTCGGCTGGTACGTCGCTGCTCATCGGTCGCCCCACCTACGTGTTGCAGTTCGCCGGGTCCACCGGCTGTGTACGGTTTGATCAACCATGACATGACGCCCAAGAAGCGGGGGAACATAACTATACAGCGACAAACCCGGAGTATACCCTGACTAGAGATTCTACACTCGTTGTTTACCCGGGGCTAACCGTTGTTTCGCACTGACCAGCACCGCACGGCGAAGCATCCGCAGAAATCGGGCCGTTAGCGAGTCAGCGGTGGGTACAACCGAACTCCTGTGTTGTGAGTTCGCAACTCGGACCCTGAGTTAGCGTACTCGATGCCGCCAGTTCTGTATAGCAGTATGTGGTTTATGCGTTCACTCTCAGCCGCGAGAAATGTCTATAGAAACGTACTTCACAGCAGTGAATAAATGTGATTCTCGTAACTCTCCCGGACTCTGCTGCCCCACTCGTGGGTGTACGTGTCGATGACGTCCTGTGCCACGTCGCCCCGCAGATACTTGACGACCCCGCGGTCGCCCGTTCGGTCCCGGAGGTGGGTCGTGAAGAAGTGCCGGAAGTAGTGGGGCGTGACGTTCTCCTCGGTCCCGCCGCCGTCGCGGTACCAGCCGTGGTCGCGTGCGTGTCCCTCGACGAGGTGGTGGACCATGTCGGGCGTGAGTCGCTGTCCCCAGTCACCGCTCGTGGAGACGAACAGCGGCTCCGCGTCGGAACGGACGTCCGGCCGAATCGCCAGCCAGCGCCGCAGCGTCCGGGCGAGTTCGGCATCGACCGGAATCGTCGTGTCCCGTTTCCGCTTGTTCGAGGCGGTGCGTTTCTCGCCGTTAGTCACCGCACCGCGGCTCGGTTCAGCAGCGACGTACAGCGAGTCCGGCCGCCCGTCGAGGGCGGCGCGAACAGGCACCTCGGGGCTCGGTCCCGGTTCGGCCAGATTCAGGTCTCTGAGGTCCAGATTGCAGAGCTCGCCCGCTCGCATCCCCGTCTTCAGTAGCGTCAGAATCACTGCTCGGGTCAAGGGGTGACCGATGTCCCCGACGAACGCCCGCATCCCCTCGATGCCGATCTCACGCCGCGTCGGGTCCGTGTTGATTGACTCGTCCATCTCCTCCATCACCAGGGTCATCGGGTTGGAGTCGAACGTCCCGACCTGCGTCATGTAGGCGAAAAACCGGTGGAGGTAGGAGGCGTACGTCGCCACGGTGCTCTCGCTGTGGTCGCCTCTGAGGCCGTGTACGTAGGCCATACAGTCCCGGTGTGAGGCCGCTGCGACCGGAACCGAACGGTCGCTCTCGGCCAGAAACGCTTCGAAGCCCCGCAACACCCGCTCGTAGAACTCCCGCGTCCGCTCGCTTTTCCCGTGGTAGGTGACGTCGTCGAGAAAGTAGCCGATGGGGTCGTCTTCGGGTTCGGGGGCCGTGGTCTCGGAACTCATTCGTCGAGCACGTACCCCCCGTGGCGACCGCTGTATCTCACCCGACCGTCCGACTGCAACTCCTGAAGCGTCTCGTCGAGGCGTTGCTCGATGTCGTCGGTGAGGGCCGCGACCAGCTCGTCCCAGTCGTAATGGTCCCCATCGGAGAGGGCCTCGACGACACGTGTTTCGAGCTCGTTACCCCCAGGGTCAGCGTCCGGAGAACGGGGTTCCTCAGCTTCGGCGTTCGCCGAATTCGGATCGTCGGGTTCGAATCCGCTCCGGCCGGCCTGAACCATCGTCCGGACGAACTCGCTCTGGCTCATATCGAGCCTTTCGGCGTGGGACTGCCACCGTTCCTTCTGGTATCTCGGAACGTAGGTCCGCACCGAGGTGCGCTCGTCACTGTCATCTCCCATGGGCTGGCTTCTCCCCGGGGCTACTTCAATCTGGTTCCATACAACCGCATAAAGACACTTATCTGTGCAAGCACGGCTACAGTGGCGGTGGATAGTTAATACCATCACAAATACAAACCCAGAATTTTTGCTGCCACTCTCTCTGAGTATAGATACACAGATATATTATGTCCTTACAGGTGCAGCTTATCTTTCTTCACGAGGGCTATCGACAGTCACCTACAGAGGCTACAGCTACGGTGTTCCTCCCCGCCTTGAGGTGTTGGGGAGAAGTATGGGATTTTCTACTACTGTGGACCGACTGCTTCCTGCGAGCCCAGAGTCACTGGCCCCAGCGTTACCGAATGCACTCCGGGAGTCTCGATTGAATGGGCCAGCTGTCACGACCGCTGATTCGCGGTGAGGTCGGTCGGAATTGCGGCCCTGGTGCCTTTGATCTCTCGTCGTCCTAGAGGAGCCGACCGGTGAGTGCCTCGCGTAACTGAATCAGATACATCATCGTGTGGCTCGACGGTGGCCTGTAACCGACCTTGTCCTCGGGTGGAGAGTACGCTGATTCGACAGTCACACGGGGTGTGCATCGTCACAGGCGGAAAGCAGGCCAGTGAACAAGCGGGCGTATGCAGGCCTGATAGGCTACTGGAGGCGCACATATCGTCCGCTGCTGGTACCTTCGACTGCAGGCATGCCGGGGTCAATCACTGGACTACCGATACTGCGACCGACGTTTGTCGGTATAATCCGCTGTATCCCGTCACGGCGTATTCGAGGCCGCACAGCCTGCCGTCCGTTCGCACGTGCTCAGCTGATTGGTCACACCTGGTCGTACGGTTGATATCTGTACTGCCCCACTATCTCGATATTTCCCGTCGGGAGGCAGGCTGAGGTTTTACGGCCAGGTATACGCGCTGTACGTCACGTGGGTCGTTGTTATCTGGCTCCGGAAAGATGGCCTTCTCATTCGAATGAGTCAGCGTCGCATGCTCGTAGATGACGGCCATGCTCTCGTGGCTCGTGCAATCGACGTTGAGGCCAGATTCATGGGGTAATTGTCATTAATTCGATTGGTCCCCTGTCCGACTGACGACTCGTAAATCATATATCGCTATATCGAAGATGGCCGGATGATGTACGATATCGGTGCGGTTCGGACCCGTGAGCGACGTGGCTAGATTTGTACCCGCAGGGTGACGATGACAGGCCATAGCCGGCCTGGTAACCTTCAACGAGACCATGCTCTGACTCTCACCGCCGGGCAAGAAGCTCCCGAACTCCCCTATCGGCCGGAAGGTCGCAGGTGGACTCCGACGCTACGGGTTTCGGTCGATACCGTCCAGGACGACTCGCCCGAGCGGTGACAGGGGACGTGCTACCTCGAACGGGGGCATCACACGTGGAACCGATATCGTCGTGGAAGCGATACCATATATGACCGCACACGCGAGCGACACCGCGGCAACGGGACGACGGAGAGGCTGTCCCGTTAGTCGAGACGGTCCACTGGGGTGTCTGATAAGCTTCTTATCCCCTGGCTCGGTACGGGGGAGTATGACTCAACTACCGACGTTTCACTTGACTTCTGTAGGGGGAACCGTCGATGCGTAGCGCGAAAATCGTCTGTACGCTCGGTCCCGCCAGTGAGTCCGTCGAACAGATAGAGTCGCTAGCACGGGCGGGGATGTCCGTCGCCCGGCTCAACGCGAGCCACGGGTCGGCCGAGCACCGGCGGACGATGATAGACCGCATCAAGGAAGTCGACGAACGGGTCGACACGCCGGTCGCCTCGATGCTCGACATGCCCGGGCCAGAGGTCCGGACCGCTCCCATCGAGGAACCAATCGAGCTGACCGCCGGTTCGACGGTCCGCTTTGTCGTCGGGACGGACGCGACCCCGGAGGAAGTCGGTCTCTCACAGTCCATCAGCAGTGCGAAGCCGGGCGACCGCGTGTTGCTCGACGACGGCCGTATCGAGACTACCGTCGAGAGCGTCGACGGCGAGACGGTCGTCGCCCACGTCGAGAACGGCGGCGAGCTCGCGTCCAGGAAAGGCGTCAACGTCCCCGGTGTCGACCTCGACCTGTCGACCATCACCGAAAACGACCGGCGGGAAATCGAGGTCGCCGCAGAGAAAGAGCCCGATTTCGTCGCCGCCTCGTTCGTCCGTGACGGCGACGCTATCTACGAGATAAACGAGGCTCTGGAGGAGAAGGGTGTCGACATCCCTATCATCGCGAAGATAGAGCGCGCGGGCGCCGTCGAGAACATCGATTCGATTATCGACGCCGCCTACGGCATCATGGTCGCTCGGGGCGACCTCGGCGTCGAGATGCCACTCGAAGACGTGCCGATAATCCAGAAGCGCGTCATCCGGAAGTGCCACCAGGCCGGCGTCCCGGTCATCACGGCGACGGAGATGCTCGACTCGATGGTTCACTCCCGTCGACCCACGCGCGCGGAGGCCTCCGACGTGGCCAACGCCGTGCTGGACGGTACCGACGCCGTGATGCTGTCGGGCGAGACGGCTATCGGTGACCACCCCACCCGCGTCGTCGAGACGATGGACCGCATCGTCCGCGACGTCGAGAGCAGCGAGGAGTACGCCGAGTCGCGGGAACAGCGCATTCCCAAGGCCGGAAACACACGGACCGACGCGCTGGCCCGCTCGGCGCGGTTCCTCGCGCGCGACATCGAGGCCGACGCCGTCGTCGCCGCCTCGGAGTCGGGGTACACGGCGCTGAAGGCCGCGAAGTACCGCCCGTCGATACCTATCGTCGCCTCGACGCCCAGCGAGCGGGTCCGTCGCAAGCTCGCGCTCTCCTGGGGCATCATCCCCGTCACGACCGAGTACACGAACGACGGCGCGGACGCCGTTATTCAAAGCGCTGTCCAGGCCGCCCTCGATACCGACGCCGCGGACGGCGGCGACACCGTCGTCGTCCTCTCGGGGATGATGACCGAACTGGAGGGGATGAACACCGCGAACATGCTGAAGGTCCACGTCGCCGCCGAGACGGTCGCCAGCGGGCGGTCCGTCGTCGAGGGGCTCGTGACCGGCCCAGTCTATCACGTCGGGGACGGCGACATTACCGACGCGCCGGACGGCGCACTGCTCGTCGTGCCCGAGGGGTTCGACGGTGAGTTCTCCGGCGACACCGAGCGTATCGGCGGCATCGTGGATGCCCACGAGGGTATCACGAGCTACGCCGCAATCGTGGCCCGCGAGCTGTCGATACCGATGATCTCCGACGCGGCGCTGCCGGACGCCGAGGACGACGACATCCTCACCCTCGATGCCGAGCGCGGCGTCGTCTACGAGGAATCCACGACCCGCGAACAGCTCCCGGACCGATAATTACCACGAATCTGTGCAGTTAAGTACTCAAAGGGCCACCGTCTGACCAAATGGGCGCATACGCTGGGGTCGACCTCGGTGCGACGCATATCAGGGCTGTCATCGGCGACGCTGACGGGTCAATCGTCGCTTCCCACAAGCGCGATACCCCGCGCGGGCCGACAGGTATCGACGTGACCGAAGCCGTCCTCGACGCCCTCAGGGGCGCGTGCGAGGCCGCCGGCGTCGCGCCGTCGGAGGTCGTCGCGTCCGGCATCGCTTCTTTCGGCCCGCTTGACCTGGCCGGCGGGGCCGTCGAGAACCCCGCGAACCTCCCCGACTCTATCGACCGCATCCCGCTCGTCGGGCCCGTCGAGAACCTTTTCGACACGGAGCGGGTCTACCTCCACAACGACGCCAACGCCGGGGTCATCGGCGAGCGCTACTACGCCGACCGGAACCCCGACGACATGGCGTATCTCACCATCTCCTCGGGTATCGGCGCCGGCGTCGCCGTCGACGGGAAGGTCTTACGCGGCTGGGACGGCAACGCAGGCGAGGTCGGGCATCTCACGATCGACCCACATGGCTTCATGACCTGTGGCTGTGGCCACGACGGCCACTGGGAGGCGTACTGTTCGGGCGAAAACATCCCACACTACGCGACACAGCTCCACCGCGAGGACCCCGTCGAAACCGCCCTCCCTATCGACACGGAGGGCTTTACCGCGGCGGACGTCTTCGAGTACGCCGGCGAGGACGAGTTCGCGACCCACGTCCTGGACCAGATTTCCCACTGGAACGCTATCGGCGTCGCCAACATCGTCCACGCCTACGCGCCGCTTGTCATCTCCATCGGCGGCGCCGTCGCCATCAACAACCCCGACCAGATCATGGACCCGATTCGGGAGCGCCTCGACGACATGGTGATGTCGAACATCCCGGACATCCAGTTGACGAAACACGGTGACGACGTCGTGGTTCGCGGGGCGCTGGCTTCGGCGCTGACCGGCGGGACCGGCGACAAGTCGGCGGCCCGCTAGCCGAGGTCGTAGAGCCGCCGGAACACCGTCGGCGGGAATCTCGGCTCGACGCGGCTGGGCGGTCTACCCTGCCCGCCCTGTGTCGTCGCCTGCACGCGCTCGACGACCCCTGCCTCGGCCATCTCGTACAGGAACCGCTTGACGGTGCCCGGCGACAGGTCGACGTTCTCTGCGCCCCCGATCGCGGCGGTAGTCGCCGTGACGGAGGACCGGTCCTCCGCTTCGAGGTCGACGAGTTCCCGCAGGACCGCCTGCCTGTTCGCGGGCAACGCGAGGACGATGCCGAGCGACACGCAGGGTCTCGGTATCTCCTTGAACGCCGCCGCGATGTCCTCGCCGGTGAGCGAGGACTTACCGGCGTGCTCGGCGTAGTGGGTCGCGATGAACAGCGCGGCCAGGGCGTCGTGTGCGTTCCCGTCGGCCCACGCGGCGATGTCGTTGGCGAGGTCGTGGTCTATCGCCTGCTGGGAGAGGCCGATGGAGGCCCGCGTCATCAACACGTCGACGAGCATCTGCTGTTTGTACGGATCGACGCGGATGGACTCGGCGGTGTATTCGGACAGCTCGGTCTCGGAGGGTCGTCCCCGGCCGATGGCCAGCCAGCTCACGTTGCTCGGCAGGCCGGCAAACAGGTCGACGAGGTCGCTATCGGAGGCGCTCCGGGGTTCGTTGACGTGGTCGACGGCGACGACGACGCCGGTGCGGGACCCGTCCAGTTCCTCGTGGAGACGCGCCCGCAGCGTGTCCGTCCCGATGCCGTGTTCGGGGACCGTCTCCTTGACGAGCGCGTCGAGGACCGCGTGATAGAAGGCGAACTCGCTCGTGGTCTGTCTGGTGTCCAGATAGACGAACGAGGGCGAGGCCAGCGACTGTGCACGCGTCGTCGTGTGGATTATCGTCCGCGTCTCGGTCGGGAGCTGGTCGAGCTGTCTGAAAAGCGCCGTAACCACGGCGCTCTTCCCGACCCCGCTGGGCCCGTACAGATACGCGTTGGCTGGCAGCTTCCCGTCGAAAACCGGGTCCAGATGGTCGAGCAACCGCTCGAGCAGCGGACCCCTGTCGGCCGGCTCGTCGATGTGTGTCACCGGCGACAGCGGCTCGTAGTCCTGAACCAAGCGCGGCTCGCCGTCGTGTTGCTGGCGTCGCTTGATTCTGTCTTCTATGTCCATTGTGCTACAGAGCTTTCGGGCTACGGGGTTCGTACAAAAATGAAAGTTCGATGGGTCCCGTTTAGAAGGGGACGAACAGCGCTCGTTGCGTGACACCGGCGAGGGCCAGGATGCCGATGATGAGCGTACAGACGAAGATTGCGAACGCCGGCGGGTCGACGTGGGTGTCACCGTGTGCGTAGAACACACGCTGGCCGGCCTCACCGACAAGGGCACCGAGGACACCGAAGACGCCGCCCATGACGAGCGCGACGAGCTGGGCCGACCCGGTCGGGTCAGCCACGAACGCGGCCGCACCGGCGCTGCCGGGCAGGGTCATGTGGTGGGTGACCGGAATCTTCTCGACGCCGAGGTTGAGGAACGTCAGCGTCGCCGCGGAGATACCGAACCCGAGGAACATGCTCCCGGTCGTGATGACCAGGAAGCCACCGAGCAGACCGGCGACGAGGCCGATCATAGCGACGTGGGCCCACTTGTACTGGTGGGGGAGCCACGGCTCGACGGCCGGGCGCATGACTTCCTCGCCGCCGTCGGCGGCGACCTCTTCGCCGTTCTCGAACGGCGTCATGTCGAAGTAGCCGCTGCCGCCGGGCGAACCGAACAGCGAGTAGCCAAAGACCACTCGGTGAACGAGCGCCGAGAAGAACACCGTAAAGGCGATCGTGTCGAAGCCGACCGGCGAGAACGTCGCGAGGACGTTGTTACAGAGCGCGCCGAAGATACCGAAGGCACCACCGACGGCGAGGACGTCCGGGCGCGTACCGAGCGCGTAGGCGATGTCCTTCCCGGGGTGGTATTCGCCGTCACCCTGTGGGTACATGGCGCCTTCCTTCTTCGCGGCGTAGGCGGCCGCGGCCGCACCGCCGGCGAAGGCGATGTGCGGACCGAAGACCGGACCGAAGCCGACGAGGTTGGTCAGCCCGGACGAGCCGAGTTCGGCCGCTGAGCCTTCGCTGACGACACTGACGAGGTTGGCCGCTTCACCGGCGATGACTGCGAAGCCGGTGAAACAGAACGCCGGCAGCGCGCCGACAGCCGCACCGAACGCGCCGCCTGCGAAGGCCGCGATCAGCCAGTAGACGAGAGCTACCGGCGTTTCGAAGCCGAGTTGGAGTGCAACTGGGTCGACCATACGTTATTCCTCCTGTGCCCAGTCGAGCGAGCGCTCGACGGCGTCGTCCCAGCGGCTGTAGAGCTTGTCGGCCTCGCTCGGGTCCATCTCGGGGCTGAACTCGCGGTCGATCTGCCAGTTGTCGCGCAGCTCGTCGACGGTGTCCCAGTAGCCGACGGCCAGGCCGGCCGCGTAGGCCGAACCGAGCGCCGTCGTCTCGTCGACTTCCGGTCGCGCGATGTCCGTCTGGATGATGTCGGACTGGAGCTGACAGAGGAAGTTGTTCTTGACCGCACCACCGTCGACACGGAGGCTGGTCGTCTCGACGCCCGAGTCCTCTTCCATCGCCTCACCGATGTCGCGGGTCTGGTAGGCGATGGATTCCAGCGTCGCACGCACGATGTGCTCTTTCCGGGTACCACGGGTCATCCCGACGATGGTCCCGCGGGCTCGGCCGTCCCAGTGTGGGGCGCCCAGGCCCGTGAAGGCCGGCACCATGTAGACGCCGTCGGTCGAGTCGACCGAGCGGGCCAGTTCCGCAGTCTGGGCGGCGTTGTTGATCAGGTCCACGTCTTCGAGCCACTCGATTGCGGCGCCCGTGACGAAGATGGAGCCCTCCAGCGCGTACTGGACCGGCTCGCCGGACATCTGGAAGCCGATGGTCGTCAGGAGGCCGTTCTCGGACGCGACGGCGTCGGTCCCGGTGTTCATCAGGTAGAACGAACCAGTACCGTAGGTGTTCTTGGCGTCACCCTCGTCGAAACAGGTCTGGCCGAACAGCGCGGCCTGCTGGTCGCCCAGCGCGCCCGCGACGGGCACTTCGGCGCCCAGGAAGCCGTCCGGGTCCGTCGAGCCGTAGGTGTTCTCGTCGGAGGACGGGCGGACTTCGGGCACCATCTCCTTGGGTACGTTGAACTCGTCGAGGAGCTCGTCGTCCCATTCGAGGTCGCGGATGTTGTACAGCATCGTCCGCGAGGCGTTGGACACGTCAGTGATGTGGTTGCCGGTGAGGTTGTAGATAACCCACGTGTCGATGGTCCCCATGAGGAGCTCGCCGTTCTCCGCGCGGTCGCGAACGTCCTCGCCGCGGGAGGCTTCCATCTTCAGGGGCTCGGCGTTGTCGAGAATCCACTCGGTCTTGGTCGCCGAGAAGTACGCGTCACATTCCAGGCCGGTCTTCTCGCGGATCCACTCGACCTTGTCCTCTTCCTGGATCTCCTCGACGCGGTCCGTCGTTCGACGGTCCTGCCAGACGAGCGCGTTGTGGACCGGCTTGCCTGTCTCTTTGTCCCATACGATCGTCGTCTCACGCTGGTTCGTAATCCCGAGCGCTTCGAGCTGTTCGGGGTCGAGGTCGGCCTCGTCGAGACCGGTGGTGACGACGTCCTTGGTGTTCTCCCATATCTCCATCGGGTCGTGTTCGACCCAGCCGGGTTCCGGGTAAATCTGTTCGTGCTTCTCGTACGCGTTCGCGACGACCTGGCCGCTGTGGTCGAATACCATGAAGCGGGTTCCGGTCGTCCCCTGGTCGATCGCACCGACGTATGTATCTGCCATTGTGTGTGTTCTCCGTTGGGCGGACCTTGTTTATCCAAGACCCCGCCTTGAGAGTAAACAATATAGTGAATCATTATAAAGATTACTGCTGGCCTCGGAGAGGTAGTAAAAAATACCGAGAGTGATGTGAGAGGCGCTAAAACGGGTCAATTCGGCATCTTTGAGCCGTTGTAACTGATGTCATTACGCTATCCTGTGTTTCAATTGATGTTTAATTCTGCGCATGACTGACGGCCAGACGCGGTTGCGACCGCTGTAGGGGCGAATATTGCAACAAGATTCACGGCCCGCGCCCCGGTTCGAAACAGAGTCAGTAAAATATATGATAAATCATGCCTGTCGGGTGTTCGTCGCCGATTCCAGGGTAATCGCCGCTGGAGTAGCCAGTTCGTACAGTTACCTGGCGTATTATCCAACGCCAGTGTCGGCTTCGTGTCGGAGATTGCGGCGGTCAAGGTTGGCCCGCACATTCGGGCGCACCCTGCCCGGCGGCGCGAGGGCGAAGTGGCCAGTCCGTCACTCCGACCACGACACCGACGCGCGTTGGAGCCGGTGTCCCGCTGGCCGGCCGCACGAAGATGTCCCGGCGCCGGTTCGGTTCCCTGTCCAAAGTTGACAGGTCGTCGGCCGGAGACGGTGGTCGCGAGTGAGAGAACCGGGTGTGACTCGCGCGTGCGCGCTAAGATAGTATTAATCTCGGAACCATCTGGCGCCCTTATAGATATCAGGCGGTCTGTACCCCTACAGTAATTTGCTGGCGTTCGTAAGTGTGTACATGGCCACTTGACTAGCGTCGCTTGCGGGCCAGTTGCTCCCTACATCCGGCCCGTAGCCGCGGCTGGAGAAACATCCATGATTACTAATAAAATTTACTGGCGGACCCCTGTTTAGCGGTAAAATAAAGTGTATGCGAGCCAAAGCCGAGGTATAACAGATGGCACAGACACCACACATCGCCGTCATCGGCGGCGGTTCGACCGGTATCGGCATCGCCCGCGACCTGGCTATGCGGGGGCTCGATGTCACGCTGGTCGAACAGGGTAACCTGACACACGGAACGACCGGCCGGATGCACGGCCTGCTCCACAGCGGGGGTCGCTACGCCGTGGCGGACCAGGCCAGCGCGACGGAGTGTATCGAGGAGAACCGGGTCCTGCGGGACATCGCGAGCCACTGCGTCGAGATGACCGGCGGCCTGTTCGTCAAGCGCCCAGAGGACTCGGAGGAGTACTTCCAGGAGAAACTCGAAGGCTGCAAGGAGTGTGGCATCCCCGCGGAGGTCATCTCCGGGGAGGAGGCCCGCGCGATGGAGCCCCATCTCGCGAAGGACGTGGAGAAAGCGATTACCGTTCCCGACGGCGCCATCGACCCGTTCCGGCTGGTCGTGGCGAACGCGGCCAGCGCCGAGGAACACGGCGCCCGCATCGAGACCCACTCGAAGGTCACCGACCTCATCATCGAGGACGGCGAGGTCGTCGGCCTCGAAGTGGAACACGCCTCGGGCTCGGGCAAGCGCGTCCACGGCACGGAAGGCGGGACCGAGGAGATACGGGCCGACTACGTCGTCAACGCGACCGGCGCGTGGGCGGGTCGCATCGGCGACATGGCCAACGTCGACATCGCGGTTCGACCCTCCAAGGGCGTGATGACCATCATGAACATCCGGCAGGTGGACACGGTCATCAACCGCTGCAAGCCCAAGGGCGACGCCGACATCGTCGTCCCACACGAGACGACCGCTATCCTGGGCACGACCGACGAGGAGGTCGAAGACCCCGAGGACTACCCCGAGGAGGGCTGGGAGGTCGACAAGATGATAGACACCCTCAAAGAGCTGGTACCGATGCTCGATGAGGCCCGCACCATCCGCTCGTTCTGGGGCGTCCGCCCGCTGTACGAGCCCCCGGACGTCGGCAGCGACGACCCGACGGACATCACCCGGGACTACTTCCTGCTCGACCACGACGAGCGCGACGACCTGCAGGGGATGACCTCCATCGTCGGCGGGAAGTTCACCACCTACCGGATGATGGGCGAGGAGATATCCGACCACGTCTGTGCCAAGTTCGGCATCGACGCCGAGTGTCGCACCGCCGACGAACCGCTGCCCGGCAGCGAGGACTTCTCCGTGCTGCGCGATTACATGGACGAGTTCGGTCTCCGCTCGCCAATCGGCCGGCGGAGCGTCGAACGGCTCGGTTCGCGAGCCGACGACGTGCTCAAGACCAGCGACCCGAACCCGACCATCTGTAACTGCGAGGGCGTCACCCGCGCCGAAGTACAGGACGCCATCGAACAGTCGGGGTCGGACCTGAACGCGGTCCGCATCCGGACCCGCGCGTCGATGGGGAACTGCCAGGGCGGCTTCTGCTGTAGCCGGCTCGCGAGCGAACTCCACGGCGAGTACAGCGAGGACATCGCCCGGGAGGCGTGGGACGAACTACTGCAGGAGCGCTGGAAGGGCCAGCGACACGCCCTGTGGGGCGAACAGCTCTCCCAGGCCGCGCTGAACTACGCGCTGCACTCGACGACGCAGAACCGCGACAACGACCCGGCCGACGGTGGGCCGGTCGACTTCGCCGCCTTCGACAGCGGCGTGGGGGCGGGCGAGGCCTCGGGGACTGCCGACGTGGCCGCCGACGGGGGGACACGGAATGGCGATTAACTCCGAGGTGCTGGTCATCGGCGGCGGCCTCGCCGGGCTGACCAGTGCGCTAAAGGCGGCGCGCGAGGGCGCGGACGTGCGCCTGGTTTCCTACAAGCAGAGCTCGCTCCGTCACGCCTCCGGGCTGGTGGACCTGCTCGGATACACGCCCGACGGCGAGGGGCCGATAACCGACCCCTACGCCGCGATGGGCGACCTGCCCGAGGAACACCCCTACCGGCGGGTCGGCGTCGAGACCGTCCGGGAGTCGATGTCGCTGTTCGACGAGGTGACCGACTACCGGGGCGACCACACCGACACGAACGCCCTGGTGCCGACCCACGGCGGGACGGTCAAGCCGACGGCGCGCTACCCGACCGGGGCGGCCGCCGGGCTGGCAAGCGACGACCGCGACGTGTTGCTGGTTGGGCTCGAATCGCTGGTCGACTTCGACGCGCCACACGCCGCCGCCCATCTGGAGGCGGCCGGCGTCCCCTTCGACGTGCGGGGCGAGACCATCCGGTTCCCGGGCGACCTGCAGGCCGACGCGAAGATCACCCGGTACGCCAAACTGCTCGACACCAACGGCGACGTGGCCGTGCGGGGTCGCAAGAAGGGCGCCCGCGACGCGCTCGCCGAGCGGGTCAACACCGTTCGGGACACGGAGGAACGGATCGGCTTTCCGGCTATCCTCGGCGACGCCCACACCGACGCCGTGCGCGCGGCCCTGGAGGAGAAAATCGGCGCCGACGTCTTCGAGGTCCCGATGGGGCCCCCTTCGCTTCCGGGGCTCCGGCTCGAAGACGCCCTCTTCGAGGCCCTGGACGAGGCCGGCGCGAGCTTCGAGACCGGCAACCCGGTCGTCGACTTCGACGCCGACGGCGAGCGCATCGAGACGGTGTACATCGAGAAAAACGGCGCGAAGATTCCCAACAGCGCCGACCAGTACGTCCTCGCGACGGGCGGGCTGGTCGGCAAGGGCATCGAGTCGGACCGCGAGAGCGTGACGGAGCCCGTCTTCGACTGTCACATCGAACACGGCGAGGACCGTTACGAGTGGTTCGACGGCGACGCCTTCGGCGACCACCCCTTCGCCAGCTTCGGCGTCGAGACCGACGAGACCCTGCGGCCGCTGACCGCCGACAGCGCGGTCCAGTTCGAGAACCTGCGGGCGGCGGGGTCGGTGCTCGGCGGCTACGACTTCGCCGCAGAGAAATCCGGTAGCGGAGTGTCGATTGCGACAGGCTACGTGGCGGGCGAGAACGCCGCAGCGGAGGCACGATGAGCGACGCACAATCCCCAACAGAGTTCGACCCAGTGGAACCGAACACGGGCGAGGACTTCGAACCGGTCGACGTCTTCCCCGACAGCAACGACTTCGACCTGCGACCCGGCGCCGACTCCTGTTTCAAGTGCTCGGTGTGTGACACCAACTGCCCGGTCGCCGAGGTCGACGACGAGTTCCCCGGACCGAAGTTCCAGGGCCCCGAGCAGTGGCGGCTGAAACAGACCGACGACGACTACGAGATAGACGACTCCGTGATGTCGTGTTCGAACTGCATGCGCTGTGACAACGCCTGTCCGTCGGGCGTCCCCCTCTCACAGATGCACAACACGGCCCGCGGGGAGTACGTCAGCGAGCAGATGGACAAGTTCTCCATCGAGTACGTCCGCAACCGGATTCTCGCGAACTACCGCACGTCGGCGGCAATCGCGAGCAAGGTCCCCAAACTCGCGAACTGGGGGATGAACTTCGGGCCGGCCCGCTGGCTGATGGAGAAGACGCTGGGGGTCACCAAAGAGCGGGAGTTCCCCGAGTTCGCGGAGGAGACGTTCCGCGAGTGGTGGGCGGCCCGCGGCGGTGCCGACGCCTCCCGACGCAACGCCCAGCAGCGCCGCGAGGAACTGGGACTGGACCGCGACGCCGACAAGAAGGTCGCGTACTTCCACGGCTGTTACTCGAACTACAACTCCCCGAACGTCGGCCAGGCGATGGTCCGGGTGTTCGAACACTACGGCTACGAGGTCGTCGCGCCCGAGCAGAAGTGCTCCGGGACGCCGATGTTCGCCAACGGGATGCTCGACGACGCCCGTCGCCACGCCGAGGTCAACGTCTCCTCGATGTCGGACCTCGTCGAGCAGGGGTACGACGCCATCGCGTCGTGTACCTCCTGTTCGATGGCGCTCCGACAGGAGTACCCCGAGCTGTTCGACATCGACGGCATCGACAAGGTCGCCGAGAACACCTTCGAGTCCCTGGAGTATCTGCGCATCCACGAGGACATCAAGGAGGACATCCAGGAGACAGATGTCTCCGGCGAACTGGCCGAGGAGTTCGCCTACCACGCCCCGTGTCACGCCCGCAACCAGGGGCTCGACCGCCAGTCCGTCGAGCTGTTCCGCGACCTGGACGGGGCCGGCATCGAGGACGTCGGCGAGTCCTGTTCGGGCATCTCGGGCACCTACGGCTGGAAGGAAGAGAAGTACGAGAAGTCGATGGAGATCGGCGAGGAGATGTTCGAACACATGGAACACGCCGAGGGCGAGGTCGGCATGACCGAGTGTCCCACCTGTGCCAGCCAGATGGAACACGGCACCGGATACGAGGTCCGCCACCCGCTCGAACTGCTCGAAGCCGCGCTCGTGGAGTGAGTATAGGCGCGCTCGGGTCCTCTCGTTTACGTCGCCGCGTTCGACGTCGCCGGCCGGACACTATCAGATGTGATACGTAAGCGACAACCAATATATACAATAATAAATAACGTTAGATAGTGTTCCGTCGGACTCCCGATCACGTCCGGGTGGTTCTCGTGGACGACGACGCCGACGTAGCGGCGTCCGTCGCGGCGGTTTTACGGCGGACGGCGGAGTTCGACGTGGAGATAGCCCCCAGCGCCAGTGAAGCGCGGAAGACGCTCGAAGCGAACCCGCCGGACTGTGTCGTCTCGGAGTACAACCTGCCGGGCGCGGACGGTATCGAGTTTTGCGAAGCCGTACGGGAGCGATACCCGGAGCTACCTATCGTTCTCTTTACCGGGCGTGGGAGCGAGGCGGTCGCCAGCGACGCCTTCTCGGCGGGCGTCACCGACTATCTCCGGAAGGAGGCGACCGGCGAGCGGTACGAACTGCTGGCCGACCGAGTCAGAGACGCCGTCGAGGCGCGGCGTAGCGAACGGCTGGCAGTGCGGCGGGAGGAGTTGATGGGGCTGACCGAGTTCGTCGGCGACACCGGCGGCTGGGAACTCGACGCCGCGACGGACACCGCGCTCCTGACCGACGGCCTGTGTCGCCTGCTCGGACTGGACGAACGGACCCTGCTCCCCAGGGTCGAACTGCTGTCGTTCGTCCACCCGGACGACCGCGAGGAGGTCGCAAACGCGCTCGACCGGGCGACCGAGACCGGCGACCGCGACCGCGGGACGTGGCGGCTCCGCACTGCCGCCGCCGAGCAGCGGGTAGTCGAGATTACGATACGGCCGACGACGGAGGGCGGTGACGTTCGATGCCTCCGCGGGACGGTACGCGATATCACGGAGCGGCGGCGACACGAACAGAAGCTACAGCGCTACAAGCGCATCTTCGACACGATGGAGGAGGCCGCGTGTATCTACGACGCCGACGGACGGTTCGAGATAGTCAACGACTATCTGGCCGACTTCTACGGAACCACGCGGGCGGAGCTAGTCGGACGGAAGGGCCACCTCATCGAGAAGGTCCGTGCGGACGCCGACGGGGACCCGTACCAGGAGCTGTTGGATGGGAACCGGGAGGAGATACGGGACGAAATCGAGGCGGAGTTTCCCGACCACGGCGTCGAGGTGCTTTCCTTCCGGCTGACGCCGCTGCGAATCGACGGCGAAATCGACGGCGTCGTCGGCGTCGCCCACGAAGTCACCGACCACAGAGAGCGCGAACGCGAACTGCAGGAGCAAAACGAACGGCTCGATGACTTCGCCAGCATCGTCAGCCACGACCTCCGGAACCCGCTGAACGTCGCCAGCGGCCACGTGGAGCTCGCACGCGAGGAGTGCAACAGCGACCATCTAGACCGTGTCAGCGAGTGCCACGACCGGATGGAACGGCTGATAGACGAGCTGTTGACGCTGGCCCGGGCCGGCGACGTTGCGACGGATGTGGAACCGGTCGAGATAGCGACGGCCGCAAAGAGCGTGTGGAAACACGTCTCGACGGCCGAGGCGACGCTCGCGGTCGATACCGACCTGACAATCAGAGCCGACCGCCACCGGCTGGAACAGCTGCTCGGCAACCTCTTCCGGAACGCCGTGGAACACGGTTCCACGAGCCCCGACTCACAAGCTCGTCAGGACGCCGGCGACGACCCGAACGGTCGGCCGGAAGTCGATACCGTCGACGGAAGCGAGGACGTGACGGTCACCGTCGGGTCGCTCCCGGACGGGTTCTACGTCGCCGACGACGGCTCGGGAGTCGCGGAGTCGGAGCGACAGGACGTCTTCGACGCCGGCTACTCGACCGGCGAGTCTGGAACCGGGTTCGGACTGAAAATCGTCGAGGAGATAGCGACGGCCCACGGCTGGGAGATATCGCTGACCGAGTCAGCGCACGGCGGCGCGCGCTTCGAGATTACGAGTGTGAGAGGCCCGTAGCCGGCTCACTCGTCGCCGCGGACGAAGGTCACGGGACAGGGCGACGACAGCATGACTTCCTGGGCGACCGAGCCGAAGACGGCCTTGCCCGTCGGCGAGCGCTTGCGGCCGCCGACGACGACGAGGTCGGCGTGGACGGACTTCGCGAGGTCGACGATTTCGTCGCCGTGGTCGCCGACCGCACCCTGGACGCTCGTGGATATCTCGGCCGCTGTCAGGAGGTCGCGGAGCTCCCGGACCGTCGTGTGTCGGTCGGCGACCTCGTCGGCGTCGGCCTCCGCGACGGCGGCAAACTCCAGTTGCTCGACGACGTTCTCGTACTCCTCGTCCGTGAATACGTGTGCGATGACTACGTCGGCCCCGGCCGGCCCAGCGATGTCGATAACGGTGTCCGCGAGTTCTTCGACTCGGTTCGCGTCGTTGGGTCCGACTGCGAGAAGCAGGGTTTCGAGTGCCATATCAGGTATGTACCCTACCGGTGATTAAGTTCTTTGGCAAAAACGACGCCGCGTGTAGCCGACGTGGCCGGACGTTACCCGGTGTTCTTCATCCCGGCGGCGATTCCCTGTACCGTCAGCCGCAGGGTCCGCTTCTCGGTCTCCGTGAGGTGAGACTGGGCGAGCAGCCGGACCTGCAGCAGGTTCAGCGGGTCAACGTAGGGGTTCCGGCGTTCGAGGTTCTCCTCCAGCCACTCGCGGGAGAGCAGGCCGTCGCGCTTGGTGATGTCGAGGACGAGGTCGACGGTCTCGTCGTACTCCCCCTTGAGCCGCGGGAAGATGCGCTCCCGGAGGTCGTCGTCCGCGAGGTCGGCGTACTCCTCGGCGATGTCGAAGTCGGTCCGGGCCAGCGCGAGCGAGGCGTTGTCGATTTTCGTCCGGAAGAAGGGCCACTCCTCGTACATCTCCTGGAGCGTCTCCATGTCGCCGCCGTCCTCCAGGTAGGCGTTCAGCCCGGTCGCGATGGAGTACCAGCCGGGGATGATACAGCGGGCCTGGGTCCAGGAGAACACCCACGGGATGGCCCGGAGGTCGTCGACGCTGCGGTCCTCGCTGCGGGAGGCCGGCCGCGAGCCCATGTTGAGGTTCTCGATGACCGTGATGGGCGTGGCCTGCTCGAAGTAATCGACGAAGCCCTCGGTCTGGAGGAGGTCCTGGTACTCCTCGCGGGCGGCGGGGGCGGCCGTCTCCATGGCCTCCCGCCACGCCTCGGGTATCTCCTCGACGGGGTCCTCCATCGCGTTGTGTCGGGCCCGTACCTGGGCGTTCAGCATCTGTTCCAGGTTGCGCTCGGCGATGTCGTGGTTCGCGTACTTCTCGGCGATGGCCTCGCCCTGCTCGGTGAACTTTATCTGACCGGTGACGGTCTCGTTTGGCAGCGCGAGCATCGCGTCGTTCATCGGGCCGCCGCCGCGGGAGATAGAGCCGCCGCGGCCGTGGAACAGCCGCATGTCGACGTCGAAGTCGCCGGTGATGTCTGCCAGGCGCTTCTGGTTGTTGTACAGCGACCAGTTGGCGGCCAGGAAGCCGTTCTCCTTGTTGGAGTCGGAGTAGCCGAGCATTATCTCCTGGACGCCGGTGCGGGCCTCCAGGGCCATCTGGTAGGCCTCGTTCTCGAACAGGGTCCCCATGATGCGTCGGGCCCCCGAGAGCGCGTACTCCGATTCCAGCAGCGGGACGATGTCCAGCCCGCAGTAGCCGGGCAGGTCGACGATGCCGACCTGGTCGGCGAGGAACAGGACTTCGAGCACGTGGCTGGGCTCCTCGCACCAGGAGATGGCGTAGGTGTCGATGGCGTCGACGCCGAACTCGTCCTGCCAGTCGGCCGTCTTGCGGAACCGCCGCAGCACGCGGGCGGAGTCATCGGAGAGGCCGGTCGCGTCCTCCATGTCGATGACCGAACCGTCCTGGAGGATGGCCTCCGTGAGGAACTCGACGCGCTCGTCCTCGTCCATCCCGGCGTAGTCGATGCCCTGTCGCTCCATCGACTCGGCGATGGCGTCCGTGTGCATCTTGCGGTGGTCACGGAGGTCGAGGCCCGCAAGCGAGAAGCCGAAGGTGTCGACCTTCCGGACCAGCGGGTCGACGTGGGACTCGGCGATGACCTCGGCGTTGTTCTCCCGGAGGCTCTCTGCGATGGCGCGGAGGTCCGTCAGCAGCTCCTCGTGGTTCTCGTAACCGCCCTGTCGCACGTCACTGACCCGAAGCACCGACTCGCGCATCAGCTTGAGCTTCTGTCGGTAGGGCTCGTCGGGGTAGCGCTCCTCGGCCTCGCTGGCAATCCCCGGCAGCCGCTCCTTGTGTTCCTGGAGCCGCTCGTCGAAGGTGGCGTCGGTGGTGATGTTCGAGGCGTCCTGGCTGAGCACGCCGGAGAGCTCCTTGAGCTTGTTGCGGTACAGCGGCAGGATGGTGTCACGCTGGCGCTCCAGTGTCTCCTCGGTGACCTCGGGGGTCACGAAGGGGTTGCCGTCGCGGTCCGACCCGGCCCACGAACGGAACTCGTAGAGCTTGGGGACGTCGATGTCCTCGTCGTATCGCTCTTCGATGGCGCGTTCCAGCTCGTCGTACACCTCGTCGATGACCTCGAAGAGGACGTTTTCGAGGTACCACTGGACGTTGAGCGCCTCGTCGGTCACTTCGGGGCGTCGCTCACGGACCTGCGGGGTCTGCCAGAGGCTCGTCACCTCGGCGGCGAGGTCGCGTTCGACCCGTTCCTCCTCGCGGTCGGTCAGCCGGACCTCGTCCAGCTGTTCGAGGTCTCGGGCGACCGCCCGGAGCTTCGCCTTCACGGTCTTCCGGCGGGCCTCGGTCGGGTGGGCGGTGAAGGTCGGCTCGATGAGCACGTCCTCGAGGACCTGCTGTAGCTCTTCCCCGTCGGCGCCGCGCTCGTCCAGGATGTCGACGGCTTCCTCGACGCTGTCGGCCAGGATGCCCTCCTGGCTCCCTTCTCGGGTCTCTCGGACCCGTTCGCGCTCCTCGGCGAGGTTGATGAGTTCGAAGTAGGTAGTGAACGCCCGGGCGACGATGTCCTGCATCTCGGGGTCGAGGCGGTCGAGGGTGCGACCGACCTCCTCGCGGGTCTCGGCGTCGCCCCGGCGGTACTCGATCGAGGCCAGTCGAGTCCGCTCAACGATTTCGAACGCTTCAGTCGAAGATTGCGCCTCGAGAACGTCACCCAGGAGCTCGCCAAGCTCCCGTACGTCTTGGTTTATCTCTCTGGCGTGCAAAGTCATACCAGTCTCTCCAAATCCGACGCCTAAAACATTATTGAATCAGTGAGGTCCGCGCCTCCGTCCCCTGTGGTTGTTCATGAGAAACGCCTTTCTGAGCGCGTTCACGGAGTTGAATTTTCGGCCGCGGGAGACCGTGTGACATACCACCTCGGGCGCCAGCGAGCGCCAGCCGACACACATTGAAACGCGCGGGTCGCGTAGTCGGGCCCATGGCGACCGCGACCAACGACGGCGGCGGGCCGGCCGAGGAGTTCGAGGGGGCTCCCCATCCATGCTTCGTCGAGCGGACAGACCCAGTCGACGGTACGCTCAGGGTGTTCGCGTCCGATGTCTGAGTTCACGGACGGCCCGCAGGCCTGGGTCGGTGCCTGGAGCGAGAAGCGGGCGGCGCTGACGCCCGACCGAACCGGGCTGGTCGACGCGACCACCGGCGGGCGGTACACCTACGCGGCGCTCGACCGACGGGCAAACCGCGCGAGTCGATTGCTCCGAGCGAACGGCGTCGGCCGCGGCGACGGCGTCGCCGTCGTCTCGCGGAACCGCCCCGCGGTCGTCGACCTGTTCCTCGCAACGGCCAAGACCGGGAGCGTCCTCGCGCCGCTGTCCCACCGGCTCGCGCCGCCGGAACTCGCCGAGTTGCTCGACCGGGTCGACCCCGCCCTCCTGGCCGTCGAGGCGCCGTTTCTGGACGAGACGCGGGCGGCCCTCGCCGACGCCGACACTGCGGCGCCGGCCGTGGTGGGAATCGAGACGACCGACGGCGCGGACACGAGCGGCGAGGTCCCCACCGACGTATCGACCTACGCCGAGGCGCTCCCGGCCGACGACGGCCCCGTCGAGACACCGACGCTCGCGCCCGACGACACGCATCTGTTGCTCCACACCGGCGGCTCGACGGGCACGCCGAAAGAGACGGTCGTGACCCACCGGGCCGTCGTCTGGAACTCCCTGAACACCATCGCCTCGTGGGGGCTGCGTGACGACGACGTGACGCCGCTGACCTTCCCCATGTTCCACACCGGCGGGTGGAACGTCGTCACGGTCCCCGTCTGGCATATGGGCGGGACGGTTGTGCTCGCCCGCGAGTTCGACCCGGGTCAGCTACTCGCGACAGTCGAACGCGAGGGCGCGACGGTCCTCGTGGCAGTGCCCGCCGTCCTGCGGATGCTGACCGACCACGACGACTGGACGGCCGCCGACCTCTCGTCGCTGCGAACCGTCAAGTCCGGCGGCGGGCCCTGTCGCCAGTCGGTCATGGAGAAGTGGTGGGGCCGCGGTATCGACCTCTCGCAGGGGTACGGCCTCACCGAGTGTGGCCCCAACAACTTCGCGATGCCCGACGGCTGGCCCCGGGAGAAGGCCGACACGGTGGGCAAACCGGCGATGCACGTCGAGGCCCGCGTCGTCGACGGCGGCGAGCCGGTCGAGCCCGGCACCGTCGGGGAACTCCAGTTGCGCTCGCCCCACGCCGCAGCGGGCTATCTCGACGAGCCCGCGGAGACCGAGGCGACGTTCGGCGGCGGCTGGGTGTCGACGGGCGACCTCGCCAGCGTCGACGCCGAGGGCTACTACCGCATCGAGGGGCGCAAGAAGGATATGTTCGTCAGCGGCGGGGAGAACGTCTATCCGAGCGAGGTCGAAGCGGCGCTCTCGGCTCACGACGGCGTCGACGAGGTGGTCGTGGTGCCGGTCCCCCACGACCGGTGGGGCGAGGTCGGCAAGGCCGTCGTCGAAGGCGACGACTCGCTCACGCTCGCCGACGTCGAGGCGTTCTGCGACGGCCGGCTCGCGGGCTACAAGGTGCCCAAACGCCTGGCGTTCGTCGACGAGATGCCGACCTCAGGCCCGGAGAAGATAGACCGGCAGGCCGTCGTCGAGCGGTTCGGCGGGGAGTAGTAACCCCGTCGAACGGCGAAAATCGGGTCTTGCGGGCGCGACGGAGCTATGCTTCGTCGAATGCCGTGGAGCGCCGCTCCACGTTTTCGACCCGGCTCACGCCGGGTCGAACAGCGTGTCGCCCTCGACCATGTGTTCCTCGACGGCGTCCATATCGAGCGTGACGCCCAGGCCCGGTTCCTCGGGAATCTCGATGTAGCCGTCCTCGATGACGGTCTCCTCGACCAGGTCGTCCCACCAGCCCAGCTCGTAGGAGTGGTACTCGACGGCGAGGGAGTTCGGGACGGCGGCACCGACCTGTGCGCTGGCCATCGTCGCGACCGGCGAGGCGACGTTGTGCATCGCGACCGGGATGTAGTACTGGTTTGCCACGTCGGCTATCTTGCGGGTCTCGCGCATCCCGCCGACCTTCGGGAGGTCGGGCGCGACCATGTCGACGGCCTGGTTCTCGATGAGCCGGCGCTCCTCGGTCACGCGGTAGCGGTTCTCGCCGACGGTGATGGGCGTCGTCGTGGACTTGGTGACCTCCTCCTGGACTTCGAGGTTCTCCGGCGGGACGGGGTCTTCCAGCCACCAGACGTCGTAGTCCTCGATGGCCTCGGCCAGTCGCTTGGCCGACCCACCGGAGAACGTCCAGTGGCAGTCGAAGGCCACGTCGGCCTCATCTTTGACTTCCTCGGTGACCTTCTCGACGATCTCGGCCTTGTGTCGGATCTCACCGGAGCGGAGGTGGCGGTTCGCGCGGTCCTTCTCCAGGCCGCTCGGGACGTCGAGGTCGAACTTCAGGGCGTCATAGCCCAGCTCGTCGACGACGCGGCGGGCCTCCTCGGCACAGGCGTCGGCGTCGGCCTCTTCCTCGGTGTGGCAGTCACAGTAGACCCGCATCTCGTCGCGGTACTTCCCGCCCAGCAGCTGGTAGGCCGGCACCTCCAGAATCTTCCCGGCGAGGTCGTGCAGCGCGATTTCGATGCCGGCGATGGCGGTGACGGTGACCCCTTCGACGCTCCCCTCGCCGGACATCTTCTGTATGAGATGTTCGTAGAGGCGGTCGATGTCCAGGGGGTTCTCGCCGACGATGAAGGGTTTCATCCGCTCGATGAGCTCGGGGACGCCGGCGCCCCAGTAGGCCTCACCGGTCCCGACGACGCCCGCGTCGGTGTAGAGACGGACCAGCGTCCACGGGAAGTTCCCGTCTACCATCGTGGTCTGGACGTCCGTTATCTCTACGTCCCGGCCGCCGCCCCGCTTGGCCGTCGCCCCCATCGACTCGGCGGACAGCTCTCGCATCGTGTACTCCGCGTTGGGGTCGTGCAGGTCGGCGTAATCGATGTCGTTCGCTTTTCCCATGCGGGTGGCTTACTGGCCCCCTCACAAAAACCTAGAGGATAAGCATCTACAACCGTCGTTCACACCGGACTGACAGTCTCGGCGTGCGGCCGTCTCCGGCCGCGGGGACTCCGTCTAACAACCCGGAGACGACCGTCAGCGGGCCCGGGTCCGCTCCGCCAGGGATTTTATGATAGCACCTGTCGTACCGTCTGGCATGGATATCGGTGTGCTAACAGTTCCGCTCGGAGACCAGTCACTCGATGACGCCCTCTCGTATCTCGCCGGCATCGGCGTCGACACCGTCGAGATCGGCTGTGGGGGCTACCCGGGCTCGGACCACCTCGACCGCGGCGAATTGCTCGACGATGACGACGCGCAGGCCGAGTTCCGCGACCTGCTCGACGAGTACGGGCTGGGCGTGAGCGCGCTCGCGACGCACAACAACCCGCTCCACCCCGACGAGGAGCGGGCCGCGACCGCGGACACGGAGCTACGGGAGGCTATCACGCTGGCCGACCAGCTGGACGTGAACACGGTGACCTGTTTCTCGGGGCTGCCCGCCGGCGGCCCGAACGACGAGGTCCCGAACTGGATTACCGCGCCCTGGCCCCAGGAACACGCCGACGCCCACGAGTACCAGTGGGAGGTCGCGACGGAGTACTGGTCGGACCTGGCCGCCCACGCCGCCGACCACGGCGTCGACGTGGCCATCGAGATGCACCCGAACATGCTCATCTACGAGCCCCACGGGATGCTTGAACTGCGCGACGCCACCAACGAGTACGTCGGCGCGAACTTCGACCCCTCGCACCTCTACTGGCAGGGCATCGACGTGACCGCGGCCATCCGGCTGCTGGGCGAACACGGGGCCATCCACCACTTCCACGCCAAGGACACCAAGGTCTACGAGGACCGGGCCCGCGAGAAGGGCGTCCTCGATACGACGCCGTACACCCGCGAGCCCGACCGCTCGTGGCTCTTCCGCTCTATCGGCTACGGCCACGACGAGAGCCACTGGAAGGACGTGGTCTCGACCCTGCGGATGGTCGGCTACGACGGGGCCCTCTCCATCGAACACGAGGACTCCCTGACCAGCGCCCGCGAGGGGTTAGAGAAGGCCGTCGACGTGCTGGACCGCGCCGTCTTTCGGACACAGCCGGGTGACGTTTACTGGACCGAATAACGATGCCAGCAGAACCACTCGACATCGGCGTCCTCGGCTACCGCTTCATGGGCAAGGCCCACGCCAACGCCTTCGCCAGGCTCCCGATGTTCTTCGACGACGCCCCCGAGGTGAACCGCGACGTCCTCGTCGGCCGTGACGCGGACGCACTGGCCGACGCGGCCGACCGGCTGGGATTCGCTCGCACCGCGACCGACTGGCGGGACGTGGTCGACGACGTGGACGTGTTCTACAACCTCGGGCCGAACCACGTCCACGCGGAGCCCTCTATCGCCGCGCTGGAGGCCGGGACGCCGACGTTCTGCGAGAAACCGCTCGCGCCGACGCTCGAAGACGCAGAGACGATGGCCGACGCGGCCAGCGACGCGGGAGTCCCCGCCGGCATCGCGTTCAACTACCGGTTCATCCCGGCCATCCAGTACGCCAAGGAGCTCATCGAGAACGGCGACCTGGGCGAGATACACCACTTCCGCGGGCGCTATCTGCAGGACTGGCTCGTCGACCCCGAGGCCCCGTGGTCGTGGCGCAACGACGCTGAGATGGCCGGCAGCGGTGCGCTGGGGGACCTCGGCGCGCACACTATCGACCTCGCGCGGTACCTCGTCGGCGACATCGCCGAGGTGTCCGGCCGCCTCCGGACGTTCGTCGACGAGCGGCCCGTAGAGGGCGAAAACGAGACCCGAGAGGTCACCGTCGACGACGCCTACAGCGCGCAGGTCGACTTCGAGAACGGCGTGATGGGCACCCTCGAAGCCTCCCGGTTCGCCAACGGGCGCAAGAACGACCACACGATCGAGATAGAGGGGTCGAAGGGGAGTCTGAAGTTCTCGCTGGAGCGGCTGAACGAACTGGAGGTCCTGCGCGAGGGGTCGCGGGGGTACGAGACGGTTCTGGTCACCGACCCCGAGGACCCCTACGTCGACCACTGGTGGCCGCCGGGCCACGTCATCGGCTGGGAACACACCTTCGTCCACGAGAACTACGAGTTCCTCTCGGCGGTCGCCGGGGGCGGAGCGTACGAACCGAGCTTCGCGGACGGGCTGGCGGTCCAGCAGGTGCTCGCCGCCGTCGAGGAGAGCGACGAGCGCGGCGAGCGGGTGTCGGTGCGCTGACCCGGCCCGCCCACACCGCGCGGTTTTAATCGACCGGCCCTCGTTGGGCCGGTATGTCAGTCACCGCCCGACTCGACGCGTATCTGGAGCGCAACGACCTGGCCGCGGTCTGGTTCGCCCGACCGAACAGTTTCGCCTGGCTGACCGGCGGCGACAACGTCGTCGACCGGGGCGGCGATATCGGCCTCGCGGCGGCTGGCTACGACGGCGACGGGGTCACGGTCGTCACGGACAACATCGAGGGGTCGCGGCTGCGTGCGGAGGAACTCGACGACGACGTCGCGGTCGAGACCTACACGTGGTACGAGACTGACCTGCCCTCGGCCGTCGCCGAGGCGAGCCCGGACCCGGCCGCCGCCGACTTCGACGTGCCCGGCTTCGAGGCCCTGGACGCGTCCACGCTCCGACAGCCCCTGACCGAGCGCCAGCGCGAGCGGTATCGGACGCTGAGCGCCGAGACGGCCGAGGCGGTCGAGACGGTCGCCCGGCGAGTCGAGTCCACAGACACCGAACGGGCCGTCGCGGCGGCGCTACGGGGCGAACTGGCCGAATCGGGCATCGACTCGCCGGTCGCGCTGGTCGGCGGGGCCGAGCGCGCACAGCGGTACCGCCACTACACGCCCCAGGCCGAGCCGCTGGGCGAGTACGCCCTGCTCTCGGTGACCGCCGAGCGCGGGGGGCTGTACACCAGTTGCACCCGGACGATAGCGTTCGACGCGCCCGATTGGCTCCGCGAGCGGACGCGCTCGGCGATGCGGGTCGAGGCGACCGCGCTGGCCGCGACGCGGGCCGTCGGCCGCGACGGTGGCACGGCCGGTGACGTCTTCGACGCCGTCCAGCGGGCCTACGACGCCGTCGGGTGGGACGGCGAGTGGCGCAACCACCACCAGGGCGGCGCGGCGGGCCACGCCGGCCGGGAGTGGATTGCGACCCCAGACAGCGACAACCCAGTCGTACTCCCCCAGGGGTACGCCTGGAATCCGACCGTCCAGGGGGCGAAAAGCGAGGACACGCATCTGGTCACCGCTGACGGTATCGAACTCCTCTCGGGGACGGGCGAGTGGCCGACCCGGCGGGTCGAAGCTATCGGCTACGACGTTGCGCTGTCCCGTCACGCCGTCCTCGACCGCTGACTGACGCCGAAAAACGGCCGCTCACGTGCCGCGCTCGTGCCCGTTCAGGCCGAGGACTGGTCGCTGCCCACGCGGATGACCTGCAGCAGCGAGTACACCGGGACGCCGTGTATCTCCTCGATGCCACGCTTGTCGGCCAGCACGACGCAGGCGACGGGGTTGCCGCCCTGTTGCTGGATGGCCTCGACGGTCTCCGTCATCGTGTTGCCGCTGGTGACGGTGTCGTCGACGACGTAGCAGTCCCGGTCGCGAATCTGTGCGAAGTTCCGGGAGAACGAACCGTCGGAGGTGTCGCTCTCGTCGTCGTCCCACTGGTGTTTCGAGGGGGCGTAGGTCCCGAGGTCGGTATCAAGTTCACGGGCGACCGTGGTCGCAAGCGGCGCGCCGGCCTTCTCGATGCCGATGGTGAGGTCGACGTCTTCGCCCTGCTTCGAGAGCAGGTCGGCCATGGCACAGCCGATGTGGTGGAGGCGGCTGCTGTCCCGGCCCAGCGCGGACCAGTCGACGTGGATGTCGTGGGGACCGCTCGCGGCGGTCTCCGTGGGCGCGGGACCGGAGCCGCTGCGCTCGACCAGCCAGCTCGCAGTCTCGCGGGAGACGTTCAGTTCGTCGGCTATCTCTCCCTTGGAGAGACCTCGCTCGGCGAGGTCCGCCGCACTCTCGACGAGGTCGTCGATGTTCTTCATACGGTGCCTTCTGTCCGGCGGGGCTTAATATGCAACGCCTTTGTGCCGTCCGCGGCCGGATACGGCGCCGGCGTGAGCCGAAGCCAGCCGCCCCTCGCCCCGCTCCGTCGCAGTCCGAACGGATGTGGGGCGATACCAGCTGTCCCAACCGGAATAATTTCCGTCTCCGGTTCGTTCTCCAACATAATGAACGAGAGACATGAAATCGAGATAGGCGTCATCGGCCTCGGGAACATCGCTCGGCTCCACAGCGACCGCCTCCAGAAAGCGGGGTACGGCGACGTAGTCACCGCCGGACTGGACGTCGACCCCGACGCGCGCGGCCGGTTCGCCGCACAGTACGACGCGGACGTCTACGAACGACAGGCCGACCTCTACTCGGACGTCGACGCCGTCCTGGTGACGACGCCAAACAAGTTCCACGAGGAGTACGTCGTCGGCGCGCTGGAGGCCGGGCTGGACGTGTTCGTGGAGAAACCGCTCGCCCACTCCCTCGCGAGCGCCGAGCGCATCGCCGAGGCCGCCAAGGCGGCCGAGGGGTTCTGTATGGTCGGGTTCCACAACCGGTTTCGGGACCCGGTCCAGGTCCTCCTGGGCTACCGCGACGACGGGAGTATGGGCGAACTGAAACACATCGAGGCGAACTACCTCCGCCGGCGCGGCGTCCCCGGTCGGGGGTCGTGGTTCACGCGCGAGGCGCTGGCCGGCGGCGGGGCGCTCATCGACATCGGCGTCCACGCCATCGACCTCTCGCTGTACCTGCTCGGCTTCCCCGAGGTGGTCGAGGTGTCCGGACAGACGCGGGCGACCTTCGGCACCCGCTCCGAGTACGCCTACGTGACCATGTGGGGCGAGGACCACGGCTCCGCCGGGTTCGACGTCGACGATTCGGCCTCGGCGTTCATCCGGTGTGCCGACGGGACGACCATCGCACTGGAGGTGTCGTGGGCGTCAAACCGGACCGACAGCCAGGAGTACGTCGTCCGCGGGTCGGGGGCCGGCGCCCGGCTCGACCTGAGCAACGACGAGATGGATCTGTACGAGACCGTCTCGACCGGCGTCAACCACCATCGGACGTCACAGATAGAGACGGCCGGCAACGACGCACACGCCATCGAACTGGAGCGGTTCGTCGACAGCGTCGCGACCGGCGACCCGCCCGGGACCAACACCGTCGAGCAGGCCCTGGCGGTCCAGCGGGTGCTCGATGCCATCTACCGCTCCAGCGAGGAGGGGCGTGCCATCTCGCTTACGGAGTGACCACCATGGACAATTTTAACCATGTCTCCACGGAGTTTCAGGTAAGATGAAAGCTATCGGTGTCACTCGCGAGGGGGACGACGTGGAGCTACTCGACGTAGCCCGGCCGGAGCCGTCCGAGGGGGAGGCGCTGGTGAGGACGCTGCGTGTCGGCGTCGACGGGACCGACCACGAGGTCATCGCGGGCTCACACGGCGGCTACCCCGAGGGCGCGGAACACATGATACTGGGTCACGAGGCCGTCGGCGTCGTCGAGGACGGCAACGGGTCCGGGCTCGAAGCCGGGCAGGTCGTCGTCCCCACCGTCCGCCGGAAACCCGACGGGGAGACGAACGACTACTTCCGCCGCGGCGAGCCCGATATGGCCCCCGACGGGGAGTACGTCGAACGGGGCATCGTCGGCGAACACGGGTTCATGGCGGAGTACTTCACCTCGCCCGCAGACAACCTCGTCCCGATTCCCGACCACCTGGCGGAGTACGGGATGCTGATCGAACCCGTCTCCATCGCCGAGAAGGCCAACGACCACGCCTTCTCGACCCGTGAGCCCTTCGAGTGGCGCCCCGAGGCCGCCTGCGTCCTGGGCAACGGCTCGCTCGGGCTCCTGACCCTGTGGATGCTCGGCCGGGAGTTCGACCGGACCTACTGCGTGGGCCGCCGGGACCGCCCGGACCCGACTATCGACGTCATCGACGAACTCGGCGCCACCTACGTCGACTCCCGCGAGACGCCCGTCGACCAGCTACCGGACGACCACGAGGCCGTCGACTACGTCTTCGAGGCGACCGGATACGCGCCCCACGCCGTCCAGACCGTCGACGCGCTCGCGCCCAACGGCGTCGGCGCCTTGCTCGGCATACCCGGGCCCTGGGAGTTCGAAATCGACGGCGGGACCTTCCACAAGGAAATCGTCCTGCACAACAAGTGTCTCATCGGCACCGTCAACTCCCACGTCAAGCACTTCGAGGCCGCCGTCGACACCCTCGACGAGATGCCCCAGTGGTTGCTCGACGACCTCGTGACGACGGTCGCGAGCCCCGACAGCGTCGACGCGGCCTTCGAGGACGACGAGGACCAGATAAAGGCCGTCGTCGAGTTCGACACGCTGTGACGGCGGGGCGAACTTCTTTGTAGCGGTCCGGCCAACCCACGTCCGTATGCCATCCGACGACCTGGAGGCGGCGCTGGACGGGGTCATCTCGCGGTTCAACCTCGGCGAGTACGAGATAACGGCGTATCTGGCGGTCCTCCAGCACGGGGAGTTGACCGCATCGGAGATAGCCGAGCGGACTGATATCCCCCAGCCGCGGGTGTACGACACCGTCCGGAGCCTGGGCGATGTCGGCCTGGTCGAACTCAAGGAGTCCAGGCCGATGAAAGTGATAGCCATCGACCCGCGGGAGGCGTTCGGCGACATCCAGGAGTCGCTGGACGAGCTGGTCGACGACCTCTCGGCGCGCTACACCGCCCCCGCCAGGGAGCCAGAGGCCGTCTCGCTCGTCAAGTCCCGGCCCACCATCCTCCGCTATCTGGAGGACATCATCGACGCCGCCGAGTACGAACTCCTGTTGTCGCTGACTCCCGCCCTGCTCGACCGCTTCGAGGACAGGCTACAGCGCCGACGGGAGTCGGGAATCGCCACGGAAATCCTGCTGTCGCCGGCCGCCGACGCGCCCGACCCCGACACGTTCGATTACGACGCCGTGGCGACCACGGTGAAGGGACGCCGGGGCATCACGACTCCGGTGGTGGCCGTCGCCGACGGGAACTACTCGATGTACGCCACCCGGGAGTCGGTCAGGGGCGCTCCCGACCGCTACGGCGTCATTTTCAACCGTTCGGAGCTCGGATTCCTGGTCTCGGGCTTTCTCAACACCGTCCTCTGGACGACGGCGGAGACCATCGCGACTGCCGACACCGAACTCCCGTTTCCGCGGCGTTACGGCACTATCCGCCGGTGCGTCTCCGACTTAGAGGAACTGGACGGGGTGTTCTACGCGACCATCGAGGGCCGAAACGTCGTGACCGGCGACGACTGGGTCGTCGAAGGGCAGGTCGGGGAGGTCTCCTTCGGGACGAACCGGGAAGTTGCCACGCTCGTTGTCGAGACCGAGGACGGGCCAATCGACGTTGGCGGGCAGGTCGCTGCCTACGAGGACATCGAGGCCTACGAGATTCGGGTCGGTCGGGACGCCCCGCCGTCCGTCTGAGTCGCCGTTCCTGTCGGACCACGCCAATTGTTTTGGCGAACCTAAAAATACTAAAACCCCCGCGAGAGAGGTAGCGTAATGAGTTCACAGCAGTCAGGCGAGACCGGCACGGCGTACACGTTCGACGATCTCGCCGTCGTGATGGGCACCTACAACGAGGAAGACGCGATAGCCACCGTCCTGGAGGACATCGCGACCGTCACCGACGGCCGTGCCGAAGTCATCTGTGTCGACGGCTCCAGCGACCGGACGCCCGAAATCGCCCGCGAACACGGCGCGACGGTCGTCGAACAGGAGCCACAGGGGTACGGCGTCGCCGTGCGCGCGGCCGTCCTGGCGCCGGACCGGCCGGTCGTCGTCACGACCGACTGCGACGACACCTATCCGATGGAGCGGCTCCCGGACTTCCTCGACGAGATAAACGACGGCGCCGACGTCGTCAGCGGCGACCGGCTCTACTACGGCGCCGACGAGATGCCCGGGCTGAACAAACTCGGCAACGAGCTGTTCGCCCTGCTGGCCTCCGTCGCGATGGGCGAGCGCGTCCACGACACGACGACCGGGATGCGGGCCTACCGCCGCGAGGTCGTCCAGAAGATACGATGGACCGAGAACACCGGGCTCTCGGCCGAGCTGTTGATGCGCCCGCTGATGCGCGGCTACGACGTGCGCGAACGCCCCATCGAGTACGACGAGCGCAAGGGCGAGACCAAGCTCGACCCGTTCGAGGGCGGGGCCGCCATCGCCAAGTCCATCCTGAAAGTCGCCGCCGAGGAGCGGCTCCGGTAGCAAGCGGTTCGCCCGTTGTGACCCCCCGCTCGGCGACCGATAACGGGACCGCGGACGGCCTCACTCCCCGTCGGGCGGGCGCTGGTAGCTCTCGGTGCCGCCGGGGTGGCCCTGCGGGTTCTCGATGCCGACGAGTTCCCCGCCGGTCGGCGAGCTGTAGAGCCCGTACACCAGTTCGTTGACCAGGTAGTGCCGGACCCGCTCTCGGGGGGCGCCGTCGGGGACGGGGTCGGCTTCGGCCACGCCCATCGCTCTGAGCGTCTCCTCCTGTGTCGCCGCGTCCAGCTTCCGGAACGTCGTCTCCTCCCACCCCTGTGCGTACTCGTCGAGAGCCGATAGCGCGTCGAGGACGGCCCCGGCCCGCTCCGGGTCGGCCCGCAGCCGCCGGGACATGTAGCCGTCGACGAACGAGCCGATACCGTCCACCTCGCTGGGGTAGACGGTCCGTGCGACCGCGTGCAGCGTCCGGCGTTCGTGGTCAGTGACGATGGGGTCGCCGTCCCCGTCGTCGGCCCATTCGAGCAGCGCCGCGCCGCCGCCGACGGTGATGCCGACCGCGCCGAGCGCCTTCAACACGTCGCGTCTGTCGAGTTCTGTCATCCCTGTCTCACCGTTGCGTTGAGTGCGATGCCGTCGCGATGGGCGCCGGGCACGTAAGCGGCCTGGCCGCCACAGAGCCGCTCGGACCAGCACACCTCCATCCGCGGCGTCAGGGCCCGCACGCCCGAGTCCGTCTCGTTTACCGGGAGGACCCAGCGGTACTTTACGGCTCGGTCCGTGCCGTAATCGACGAAGGCGACGACAGTCACGGTTCCGCTCTCCGGCGTGGGAACGGCTATACTCTCGTCGAGACTGTCGCCGCCGAGGCGACTCCGGTTTGCGTCGGTGCGAAGCCGCAGGGAGAGCGGCGACGTATCGGTGGCGGTGGTGAACTCGTTCGCGCTGGTGTTTGTCGTCCCGTTGTGTAGCTGGACGGTGACCGACTCCACCGCCGCGGGCACCGTCGCCGAGATGTCGGTGCGTACCGTCTCCCCGCTCGCCTCCCGCACGCGCTGGAGCCGCGGCTCGACGGGCTGGTCGAGGAACGGCGCCCACTGGCCCCGATAGACGTACCGGTAGTAGCTCCGGTCGGGGTAGCTGTCGACGACGGCGAACTGCTGGCGCTGCATGGCATACACCGTCTCGCCGTCGAAGCCGGGGTCGTTTCGCAGCGTCTGGAACGGGTGGTTGAGCCAGTTCCCGTAGGTCCGCGGCAGGAAGACGACGGCGTCGTCGAGGTCGCGCCCGTCGAAGGGCTCGTAGGCCTGCTCGTACTGTTGGGTCACGTCGTAGTTCTCTCCGAGCGGAGCCGCGACGGCGGCCACGGCGACACCGGCTCCGACCGTGGCCCCGACCAGCAACAGGGCGGTCACGGCCGGCGCCGCGCGCTCGCCGCTCACGTGGTCCGGGACCGTCTCACGGGCCCACTCGACGGCCGAGAACAGGCCGACGGCACCGAAGGCGACGACCGGGACGAGCAGGTCCGTGTGGTAGTACGGCCCGAAGAAGGAGACGAGCCCGTCGGTCGGGTCGGCGAGTTCGCCGAGAATGTTGAAGTTCCCCCAGAAGAGGAGGTTCCCGAGCGGGACACTGAGGCCGACGCCGGCCAGCGCGAGCTGACGGTCGTCGAACCCCCGCCGTCGGACGGTCCGGAGGCCGACCAGGGCGGCGAGGACGCCGAGCGGGCCGGCGACGACCCACTCCGTGGCGAACAGCCACAGCACCTCGGCGTTGGCCCGCAGCGAGAGCGACGGCGTGAACGTCTCCGAGTGGCCGGCTATCTCACGGTAGCCGAAGCCGAGCCCGTCCAGGGGCGCGAACGCCTGGTAGGGGAACACGAGCGGGTCGCCGGTCATCACGACGTTGTACCCCAGCGTGACGGCGACGCCGGCCAGCCCGAACAGTGCGGTCAGCCCGACGCGCTCGACGACCGGCCGTTCCCTGCCGCGGAGCGACCACAGCGCGTGCAGGATGAAGGGCACCGCGAACAGCACCGCGGTGTAGGGCCGGGTGAAGAAGGCGACCCCCACCGCGAGCCCCGCGAGCGCCGCGGTCCGCCGACTGCCGCTCCGGTCGGCGTGGAGGTACGACGCCGCGAAGGCCAGGTTCCAGCACATCGCCGGCACGTACGAGAGGAAGACGGAGGCCTCCACGACAAACAGCGGCGAGGCGAGCATGAGCACGCTCGCGACGACACCGGTCCGGGCGTCGAAGACTTCCCGAACCGTGTGGTAGGTCCCGGCGAGCGCGCCGGTCGCGACGAGCCCGAGCGCGATTCGGTAGCCGCCCAGCAGCTTCCCGACGGCGAACACCGCCGCCGTCGGCGGCGTGTACTTCGAGTACAGCCCCCGGCCGCTCTCGACGAAGAACCAGGGCCGGAAGGGGCCGTCGACCGGCGGGCGCAAAAAGAGCTGCCCCTCAAGCAGCATCGCGGCCTGCTGGAGATACACCGCCTCGTCGTGGTTGCTGGTGTGGTACGGAAAGACGACGTGGGCGATGGCATAGACTGCCAGCCCGCCGACGACTGCGACGAGCGCCGCCTGCGCGCGGGGCCGTCGCAGTCGGCTCATTCAGCGGGGTACCAGGCCAGCTCGTGGTCGGCGGCCAGGTCTACCTCGACCGGCTGGCCGGCCTCGAACGTCTCGACGTGGTTGTGCATGCAGTGGACCACGTCGCCGCTGTGCAGCTCGACCCGGTAGATGAAGTTGGGGCCGTTGTACTGGCGGTGGACGACGTAGCCGTCGGCCTTCGGCTCGCTGGCGGGGATCGCCTGCAGGTCGTCCGGCCGGACCAGCACGTCCACCATCGCGCCGTCGTAGGCCTGGATGGGGCCGTTCAGCCGTTCGAGTCCGAAACTCCCCAGCCCGGTCTCGAGCCGGTCGGTCACGCGGGCCGAGAGGAAGCTGGCCTGTCCGAGGAAACTCGCGACGAAACGGCTCTCGGGGTTCTCGAACACTTCGCCCGGGTCGCCAACCTGTGCGATGGTGCCGTCGTTCATGATGGCGACCCGGTCGCTGATGGAGAGGGCCTCCTCCTGGTCGTGGGTCACCGAGATGGCGGTGACGCCCGCCCGCTTGAGGATGCGCCGCACTTCCTCGCGCATCTCGACGCGCAGGCGCACGTCGAGGTTCGAGAACGGCTCGTCGAGCAGGAGCACGTCCGGCTCCGGGGCCAGCGAGCGGGCCAGCGCCACCCGCTGTTGTTGCCCGCCCGAGAGCTGGCTGGGCATCTTCTCCTCGTGGGCCTCCAGGTCGACCAGCTCCAGCAGCTCAGCGACCCGGGCGTCGGTCTCGGCCTCGTCGAGGTCGTCGAGCCCGAAGGCGATGTTCTCGGCGACGGTGAGATGGGGAAAGAGGGCGTAGTCCTGGAAGACGATGCCCACGTCGCGCTCCTCGGGCTTCCTGAAGGGGCCGTCGGCGTCGCCGGTCACCGTCTCGCCGGCGATGGTGATGGTCCCCTCGCTCGGCGCCTCCAGGCCGGCGAGCATCCGGAGCGTGGTCGTCTTCCCGCAGCCCGACGGGCCCAAAAGCGTCAGCAGCTCCCCGTCCTTGACCGACAGCGAGAGCCCCTCGACGGCTTTCTCGGCCCCGTACTCCTTCGAGACGCCCTCGATGGAGAGCACCGTCCGCTCCGGGTCGTCGACCGCTGTCTCTATCGTCTCGAACTCGGAAATCCGCTGCTTTGATTGGTTTTCTGCCATTTTAACCCTCTTGTCTGAGGATGACGAGCATCGACAGCCCCGAGACGCCGACGAGAATCAGCGCCGGGACGGCTGCCTGTCCTTGGTACGCTGCTCCGCGGACCAGCCAGATGTACGTTACGATGGTCTCGAAGCCGATGGGCCGGAGCATCAGCGTCGCCGGTAGCTCCTTCATCGTCGTCAGGAACACGAGCGCCGCGCCGGCGGCGATACCCGGCGCGACAAGCGGCAGGACGACCTTCCGGAACGAGGTTATCGGGCCGTAGCCGAGCGAGCGGGCCGCCTCGATGTAGCTGGGGTCGACCTGTAGTATCGAGGACTCCGTCGTCCCGACGGCCTGCGGGAGAAAGCGGACGACGTAGGCGAACACGAGCACGAAGAGGCTCTGATAGAGGAAGGGGACGAACCGCAGCGCGAGGTAGATGAGCGAGAGCCCTATGACGACCCCGGGGACCGCGTAGCCGACGTAGGACACCCGCTCGGGCAGCGAGGAGAGCGTGCCGTCACCGCGCGCCGAGAGGTAGGCAATCGGGAGCGCGACGACGACACAGAGCGCGGCCGCGCCGGCCGCGAGCATCACGGAGTTGGTGACGTGTTGGGCCTCGAAGACGAACCCCGCGGGCGCGGCACCGGCCGACCTGACCAGCCACAGCCCGAGGATGCCGATGGGGAGCGCCAGACAGAGCGCGGCGATGAGGGCACAGAAGCCCATCGCGGGCAGTTTCCAGTAGCCCAGCTGTATCTCCCCGGCCCGGTGGTCGCCGCTGGCGACGTAGGCGCCGTCACGGCTCGCGCCGATGCGTGACTCGACGGCGAGTATCGCCATCGCGAGGACGAGCAAGAGCAGGGAGAGGACGGCGGCGGCGTCCAGGTTCCGGGCCTGCTCCTCGACGAATATCATGCGCGTGAACACGTCGTAGCGCATGATGGCCGGCGTCCCGAAATCCGAGAGCGTGTACAGCGCCACCAGCAGGGCGCCGGCGGCGATGCCGGGGAGAATCTGTGGCAGCGTGACGCGTTTGAACGCCTGAAAGCGGCTGGCGTTCAGCGTCCGGGCGGCCTCGACGGCCCTCCCGTCGAAGGAGATGAGCGACGCTCGGGTCGTCAGGAAGACGTAGGGGTACGTAAACAGCGTCAACACCAGCACGGTCCCGTGGAGCCCGTAAATCGTCGGAATCGACTCGATACCGAGCGGCGCCAGCAGGTCCGCAAGCTCCCCGCGCGGACCGAAGGCGGAGACGAACGCGAAGGCGCCGATGTAGCTGGGGACCACGAGCGGGAGCGCCGCGGTGACCGTCCAGAACCGCTTGAACGGGAGGTCGGTCTGGACGGTGAGCAGGGCCAGCGGGACGCCGATGAGTATCGACGCCGCGGTAACGGCGGAGACCAGCACGAACGTGTTGACCGTCACCGTCGTCGTCGTCCCGCTCACGACGAGTTCGACCAGCCGGCCGGTCGGCATCTCGCTGGCCTCGATGAGCACCCAGGCGATGGGCGAGAGGAGGAGCAGGGAGATCGCCAGAACGACCAGAGCGAGGACCGTCGGCTCGTCGGCGTCGCGGTCGGCGACGTTCGCCCCCTCGCGAATCCGCTCCAGACGGTCGCTCGCGCCCATCTCAGAGGACGCCCACGTCCTGCATCAGGTCGACGGTCCCCTCCACGTCCGCAAGCTCGGTGAGGTCGATGTCCGGCGGGTTCAGGTCGTCGATACGGGGCAGGCCACCGACGGGCTGGACGCCCGAAATCATCGGGTAGGCAAAGGTCCGGGTGGCGAAGAACTCCTGGGCCTCCGAGGAGAGGACGTGCCGGACGAAGTTCCCGGCCAGTTCGGCGTTGTTCGTCCCGTTGAGAATCTCCAGCCCGGAGACGTTGACCAGCGCGCCGGCGTCCCCCTCGGTGAAGTGCAGGTCAAGGGGCGCGTTCTGGCGGGCCGACTGGACCCGAAGCGAGTAGTAGTGGTTCGCGAAGCCGGCCGCCAGCTCGCCGTTCGCGGCGCTGTTGGAGACGGCGAACTCGTTGTCGTACTCCGTGATGCCGTGGTTCTGCATCGAGTTGAGCCAGGAGCGGGCCACGTCGTCGCTCCTGTTGAGCCGCATCGCGGTGATAAAGGACTGGAAGGCGCCGTAGGTTGGGGCCCACCCCATCGTCCCCTCCAGGGCAGCGGTGTCCGGGAAGTCGTGGACGGAGTCCGGGAGATCGGACGGCGAGAGCCTGTCGGTGTTGTACGGAATCGCCCGGGCGCGGCCGGCGAAGCCGACCCAGCGCCCGTCGCCGTCCTGGAAGCTCCCGGGCACGGCGTCAAGCGCCTCGCTCGGCAGTGACTGGGTGGCGCCGGCGTTAGCGACGGCGCCCAGCGACCCGGCGTCGACGGACATGAACACGTCGGCCTGGGACGCGCCGGCCTCGCTTTCCTCGATGATGGTGGTGGCGAGGCTGCTGGACCCCTCCACGCGGTGGTTCACGGTGAAGCCCTCGTAGGCCTGCTCGAGCAGGTCGAGGAGGTCGACGTAGAGACCCCCTTCGCCGCCGCCGAGATACACCGTGAGTTCGCCTTCGAGCGCCGGCAGGTCCTGTATCGAGGTGCCGCCGGGCTGGTCGCGGGACTCAACGAGCGGCCCGGAGCCCCGGAAGTCCGACAGCGAGACGCCTATCTGGTTGTTATCGTCGCTGAACAGCCCGAAACAGCCGGCGAGGGAGCCGGCGGCAGTCGCTCCGCCCAGGGCGAGAAACCGCCGACGGGAGGAGCTAGAGTTGAGGTCAGTCATGGTTGGATGAGTATGTTTTAGGTTTACCTAAATGGCTTACGTTTTCAGTCGTCGGCGGCCGGCGGCGCCGTCTCGGGCGCGGCCTCCAGCGCGGCCAGGCAGTCGAGCCAGTCGCGCATGTACTCCCCGCAGTGGTTGAGGAAGGCGCCGTTCTCCCAGTCCTCGAAGTCGCCCTCGGCCAGTCGGTCGGCCATCGCTTCGAACACCTCGCGGTAGGAGTCGGCGTCGCCCCCGACGGCGTCGATTTCCTCCCAGACGTGTTCGTTGAGTTCGAGGCCGTGGACCTCGTTGGTCAGGTCCGAGAACGTCGAGCGGGGAGCCTTGTTGTGCTCACACAGCGGGTCGCCGTTGTATATCTTCCCGCCCAGCACGTCGCAGGCGCGCTTGAGGAACAGCCCGGACCAGATGTCGTCGAACCGGCCCACGTCCCACGCGTTGTCGTCCATCGGGAGCTGGTAGAAGGCGGGGACGACCTCGCGTCGGAAGGCCAGGTTCATCGAGCAGACGGTGAGGTAGTTCCCCTCGGCGGCGACGAAGTCCTCGCCGAAGTCCGCGTCGGAGGTCCGGGTCTGGGCCTGTCCCCGCAGGTCGCCGTCCATCAGGATGCGGACGGCGTCGAGGTCGGGCACGTTCGTCCACAGCCCCTGGGAGGCGACGACGCGTTCGACCTCGGCCGTGTCCGTCTCGACTTCCTCGTCCATCGCGGCGTAGGGGTAGCCACGGGGGTAGAGCCCGTGTTCGTCCTCGTTCTGGTAGAGGACGTTCACCCAGTTCTCGTCGGAGCGGACCCGCTCGATGTCGCCCTCGAAGGCGAGGTTCTCCATGTGGGTCCCGAAGAAGTCCACGTCGTCGTGGGGCGCGGTGTCGTCGTCGATGAAGACGCCGTAGTCGTAGTCGGCCGCCCAGAGATACAGCAGGCCGAAGGAGGTCTGGGCGTGGCTGGCCGCCGGGACGAGATGCGAGAACTCGCTGATGCCCTGCTCGTCGTACCACTCCTCGCGGGCCGTCTCGTCGAAGACGGCCCCGTCGACGCCCGCCTCGTCGAGCATCGCTTCCATGGACTCGGTGTCACAGAAGTCCTCGGTGATGAGGACCACGAACAGGCGGTCCAGGTCGAACCCGTGGTCGCGGGCGTTCTCGAAGTACTCGCGCATGCACTCTGGGTTCCGTATCGTCGGAACCATCACGCAGATGTCGGCCTCTGTCATGCTTCCGAATCTTTAGGGTAGCCTAAAGAGTGTTCTGTTTTAGGCTCCCCAAACAATTCCGGTCGCGCCGGGCGGTCCGGCCGATTTCGCACGTAGGTGTGTTTTCCGGCTGGGGCGGCGAATCGGTGTCGACGGCGCCCGTCCCGACCCGCGGACCCCCCGTTTAAGGCGAACTATTATCTGGCTGTGCTTTGGGTCACTAGTTGAGCAATGTGTGCACGAACAGACGGGGGTCGTCCCACGGGATGAACCTCGAAGACCAGACCTGCGTCGTCACCGGCTCCTCGCGGGGCATCGGCCGCGGCATCGCGACCGACCTCGGCGACCACGGTGCCGACGTCGTGGTCAACTACCGCTCCTCGGAGGCGGAGGCCCGAGCGGTGGTCGAGGAAATACGCGAGCGCGGCGGCGACGCCATCGCCGCCCAGGCCGACGTGGCCGACGCCGACGACGTCGAGTCGATGCGGGAGCGGGTCAACGACGAGTTCGGGAACGTCGACGTCCTCGTCAACAACGCCGGCATCACCATCGACAAGAAGTTCGAGAAGATGACCCGCGAGGACTGGGACGCGGTGATGAACGTCAACCTCGGTGGCGTGTTCAACTGCACCGACGCCTTCTACGAGGACCTCAAGCGCGCGGACCACGGCCGCCTCATCAATATCTCCAGCGTCGTGGGCCAGCAGGGGAACATCGGGCAGGCCAACTACGCGACGACCAAGTCCGGGCTGTTCGGTTTCACCCGCACGCTCGCGCTCGAACTCGCACACACGGGCGCGACCGCCAACTGCGTCGCGCCCGGGTTCGTCGAGACGGACATGCTGGAGGAGGTGCCAGAGCGGGTCCAGGAGAAGATTCTCCGCGAGATACCGCTGGACCGCTTTGCCACCGTCGAGGACATCGCCGGCATCGTCCGCTTCGTCGCGAGCGAGGAGTCGAGTTACATGACCGGTCAGGTACTTGGCGTCAACGGCGGGATGGAGTGGTAACATGAGCAAACAGGAGAACGACGAGACGACAGAGGCGACCGACGACCCCATCGAGGAGCTCCGCGAGAAGCGCCGCGAGGCCGAACTCGGCGGGGGCGAGTCACGTATCGAGTCCCAGCACGAGAAGGGGAAGATGACCGCCCGGGAGCGCATCGACTTCCTGGTCGACGACGGCACGTTCAACGAGGTCGACCCCTTCGTCGAACACCGCTCGACGAACTTCGGGATGGAGGACAAGAAGTTCCCGGGCGACGCCGTGGTGACTGGCTACGGCGACGTCGACGGCCGGAAGGTGTTCCTCTTCGCGCACGACTTCACCGTTCTCGGCGGCTCGGTGGGCGAGGTCGTCGCCGAGAAAATCTGCAAGGTCATGGACAAGGCCATCGAGAACGGCGTCCCCGTCATCGGGCTGAACGACTCCGGCGGCGCACGCATCCAGGAGGGCGTCGACTCGCTGGTCGGCTTCGCCAAGATATTCGAGCGCAACACCAAGGCGAGCGGACTCATCCCCCAGATATCGGCCATCATGGGGCCCTGTGCCGGCGGCGCCACCTACTCGCCGGCGCTGACGGACTTCACGTTCATGGTCCAGGACACCAGCCACATGTTCATCACCGGGCCGGATGTCATCGAGACCGTCACCGGCGAGCAGGTCTCGAAGGAGGCGCTGGGCGGGGCGAGTTCCCACTCGACGAAATCGGGCGTCGCGCACTTCTCTTACCCCTCCGAGGAGGAAGCGCTGGAGAACATCCGCCGGCTGCTCTCCTATCTGCCCCAGAACAACATGGAGGACCCGCCGCGGGTCCAGCCGTGGGACGACCCCGACCGGGAGGTGCCGGAACTCACCGACATCGTCCCGTCGGCGCCGCGAAAGCCCTACGACATGTCCGAGGTCGTGGGTCGAATCGTCGACGAGGAGTCGCTGTTCGAGGTCCACGGCAACTGGGCGCGAAACGTCATCACCGGCTTCGCCCGGATGGACGGCCAGTCGGTGGGCGTGGTCGCCAACCAGCCCCGCGTGAGCGCGGGGACGCTCGACATCGACGCCGCGGAGAAGGCCGCCCGCTTCGTCAGGTTCTGTGACTCGTTCAACATCCCCATCCTCACCTTCGTCGACGTGCCAGGATTCATGCCCGGCACCGACCAGGAGCACAACGGCATCATCCGCAGGGGCGCGAAGCTCATCTACGCCTACGCCGAGGCGACCGTGCCGCTGCTCTCGGTCGTCGTCCGCAAGGCCTACGGCGGCGCCTACATCGTCATGTCCTCGAAGTTCCTGGGCAGCGACGTCAACTACGCCTGGCCCGGCTCCGAGATGGCGGTCCTGGGGCCCCGCGGGGCGGTCAACATCCTCTATCGCAACGAGATAGCCGAGGCCGACGACCCCGACGCCAGGCGCCAGGAGCTGATGGACGACTTCCGCGAGGAGTTCGCCCACCCGTACGGTCCGGCAAAGCGGGGCTACCTGGACGACGTCATCGAACCGAAGGACACGCGCAAGCGGCTCATCGACGACCTGGACATGCTCCAGCGCAAGCGCGAGGACAGCCCGCCAAAAGACCACGGCAACATCCCACTGTAATGTCAGCATCTGACGAATCCGACGAGGAAGCGAACACGGCACCGGCGGACGACACCGGTATCAGGGTGTCCATCCCGGACGACGCGACCGAGGCCGAGGCGGCGGCCATCTCGGCGGCGATAAGCGCACACATCACCGACCGCCAGCGGGCCGCCGCCGCGGCCGCGGCGGCGAGCGAGTCGCCGGACTACGTCGACGAGTGGACCCTGGAGGGGCGACTCAAGCGGTTCGGCAAACGCCGCCGCCCACGGAACGTCGAGCGGGGCGAGGAGTGGAAGGCCGCCGCCCGAGCGCGCTACTGACCGAAACTCCGTAGCAGTTCGAGGTCGCGTTTCGTCTTCATCAACTCCGACAGCGGCCGCTCGCCGCCACACTCGTCGCAGGAAAACGCCGTCTCGGGACTGGGGAGGTCGGTCGGCGTCGCTTCCCAGTGTTTGTCACAGTCGGGACACCGGAGCTGAAGCCAGGCCTCCTGCATGTGTCTGTGTCACGATGGCACATCTATATATTTTGTGCCGTTCTACGGCGAACCCCTCGATTTAGGGGTGCCTAAAGATAGGAACTTTTTAGACATTAGGTAGGCCTAAAAGACACATGGACCGACGTGAATTCGTAGCCGCGGCGGGCACAGCAGTCACAGGGGCCCTCGCCGGCTGTGGCGCGTTCCCGCCGGGCGACGACCCGGCCGATGGCAACCAGACCGCGACCGAATGGGCCACATCCGAGCCCATAGAAGAGAACCTGGAGGACCCCGAGACGGCGGAGGACGGCTCCTACTCGGTGTCGATAGAACCGATGGGCGAAGTGACGTTCGACGGCGTCCCCGAGACCTGGGTCGGCAACAACGGGAGCTGGGCCGATATGGCGCTCGCGCTGGGCGTAACGGCGCCGAAAGCCCTCTGGCTTCCGTCCCGCTACTATACGAGATACTACGACGACATTCCGAACGTGTCGGTCGACGGGTCAAGCATCTCGGCGCTGTACTCGGACGGGGTCGGCAAAGAGCAGTTTTACGACCTCGACGGCGACGTCCACATCTTCGACCCGAACTTCCTGCAGAACCGCTACAGCGGCTGGGAGCAGGCCGACATCGACGACGTCGCCGACATCGCTCCCATCTTCGGTAACAGCAGCTTCACGCACAACTACGACTGGCACAGCGGCTACCGCTACTACACCATCGAGGAAGCGTTCGCGAAACTCGCCAAGGTGTTCCGACGGGCGGACCACTACAACGCTATCGCCTCGGTCCGCAACGACTTCATCCGGAACCTCTCGGACGTGGTCCCCGACGACGCGGCGGACCGTCCGGACGTCGCGAACATCTGGGGGAGCAACCAGCCAGAATCGTTCTACCCCTACCACATCGGACAGGGGACGTCCTACCGCCAGCTCCGCGACCTCCAGGTCGGCGACGCGCTCGCGAAAGCCGGCGTACCGGACTTCTACGACACCCGGGGGCAGATAGACTACGAGACGCTCCTCGACGCCGACCCGGACGTCCTGCTCGTGCGCGGCCACGAGGACAAGTCGCGCTCGGAGTTCGAGGACAAGGTGGTCTCGTTCATGGAGGACCACGACACGGCGAGCACGCTGCGGGCCGTCCGGAACGGCGAGGTGTACCGCGGCGGGCCGCTCTACCAGGGCCCCATCACGAACATGGTCGTCGCCGAGCGGCAGGCAGGACAGCTGTACGGCGCCGACGCGGACCTCTTCGACCGACAGCGCGTCGGCGAAATCGTCAACGGGAACCTGTAGCACAGCCAATGGAGACTGACGAGGCCGGCACCAGCGACCGAGCGGCGACAGTCGCCGCCGACGCACCCGGCTGGATAGACGTACCGCTGGTGACGCTGGCAATCGTGAGCGTGCTCGTCACCGCGTTCGCCGGACTGCTGCAGGTGAGCTACGGGACCTACGAACTCTCCCTCGAAACGGCGTGGGCGACGATATTCGACCCGTCGCTGCTCTCCAATCCGGCCGTCTGGAAGGCGTTTCTGCTGGGGTCCGAGCTGCCCGCCCTTCCCCCGCGCTCCATCGTCGTCTGGAACATCCGCATGCCACGCGTCGCCGTCGGCCTGCTGGTCGGTGCGAACCTCAGCGTGTCGGGCGCGATATTCCAGGCCATCACCCGGAACGACCTGGCCAGCCCCCAGACGCTCGGTGTCAACGCCGGTGCCGGGCTGGCCGTGCTGCTGACGCTGGTGGTCTACACGGGGCTGACCCACCTCCTGCCGCTGGTCGCAGCGCTCGGCGGGACCGTGGCCTTCCTCCTCGTCTACGCCATCGCGTGGAACGGCGGGACGAGCCCGGTCAGGCTGATTCTGGCCGGTATCATCGTCGCGACGGTGTTCAACGCGCTGCAGACGGCCCTGTTCTTCGTCGCCGACGACCTCGGCGTCGTTCAGACGGCGCTGGCGTGGACGACTGGGTCGCTGTCCGGGGTCGACTGGGAGGAGTTCCGGATTATCCTCCCGGTAACGCTCGTCGGACTCCCGCTGTCCCTGGCCGGCGCCAGACATCTGAACGTGCTGGTCCTGGGCGAAGGGACCGCGAAGTCCCTCGGCATGAACGTCGAGCGGATGCGATTCGGGCTCTCCGGCGTGGCGATACTCACGGCCAGTTCGGCCATCGCCGTCGCCGGCATCGTCGGCTTCGTCGGCCTCATCGTGCCGCATCTGGTCCGGACTATCGTCGGCAGCGACTACCGCCGCGTCGTCCTCGGCTCCATCTTCGTCGGGCCGGCGCTGCTCGCCGTCGCCGACGTGGGGTCACGCCTCGGCGCCGCGATGTTCGTCTTCATGGTCGGCGTCAGCGGCGTCGCGACCGCGGGGCTGTTCGTCCTCGCGGGCCTGGCCCTCTATCTCTACGACGCGGACCGAATCGACAGGAGCTACCGCCGGTTCGTGGCTGGCGCCGCCGCCGTCGGTATCCTGGCGTTCGGCGTGACGGCGCTGCTGGGCGGCCCCAGCGTCGGCGACTCGCAGGTCCCGGTCGGCATCGTGACCGGGCTCATCGGCGGCCCGTACTTCCTCTATCTGATGCGGCGGCGCCAACAAATAGGTGATCTCTGATGGCAACACAAGACAGCGACGGCCGAACGGAACGCGTACAGCAATCGGCGACCGAGGGGACCGCTCAGGACAGCGCCCTCTCCGCGACGGACCTCGAAGTCAGCTACGCCACCAGCGACGGGCCGGTCGTCACCGTCGACCGCCTCGACATCCCCGAGGGGGAGATAACGGCGCTGGTCGGTCCGAACGGGAGCGGAAAGAGCACCATCATCAAATCGCTGGCCGACCAGTTGGCCCCGGACACCGGGGAGATACTGCTGCAGGGCGAGGCCATCGCGAGCTACGACGGGAAGGCGCTGGCCCGGGAACTGGGCCACCTCTCACAGGAGAACGACGCGCCCGCCTCGGTCAGCGTCGAGGACCTCGTCTTCCACGGCCGCTACCCGTACCGCGGCTTCTTCGGGGCGGTGGACACGGACGACCGCGAGGCCGTCGAGCGGGCCATCGACCTCGCCGGCGTCGACCACCTCCGCGAGGAGAACGTCGGCAACCTCTCGGGCGGTCAGAAACAGCTCGCGTTCATCGCGATGGTGCTGGCCCAGGAGACGGACGTGCTCTTGCTCGACGAGCCGACGACGTATCTGGACCTCCACCACCAGCTGCGCGTGATGGAGACCGTCGAGCGCCTCAACGCCGAGCGCGGCGTCACCGTCGCCGTCGTCCTCCACGACATCGCGCAGGCGGCCCGCTTTGCGGACTACCTCATCGCGCTGGACGACGGCGAGGTGTACGACTGGGGGCCGCCCACCGACGTCGTGACCGAGGAGTTACTCCGGGACGTCTTCGACATCGAGGCGGCCGTGCGCTACACGCCCGAGCCGGAGATAACGCCCCAGCGCTCCCTGTGACCATGGTCGGACGGACGCTCTCCGACATCAGAGCGCGCCTGGAAGAGCTGTCGGTCGCTATCGGCCCCTACAGGGTCGTCAGTGCCAAGACCGGCGACGGCCCCTTCCCGGTGACCGGCCTACAGTTCCCCGACCGGGCGACCGCGGCCGAAGCCGCCACCGTCGCGTCGGCGTACCGGCGCGCGCTGCGGCGATACGACCCGCGCGTGAGGGTTCACGGGCTCGTCGTCACCGAGACGGGGGTCGGTTCCGAGACCACTCCGGGGCCGCCGGAGACGCTCCCGGAGTACTGCCACGCCGTCGCCGGCGCCCTGTTCGAGACGCTCTCGGACCGCCACGGCCCGGTCGAGCGCACGGTCATGGACGCGTATCTCGCGGCCGCCGAGGGGACGACGGACCGCGAGCGGCTCTGTCTCACGATGCTCGAACGGTCGGCCGAGGCGCTGGAGGCACAACTCACCGCCAGCGAGCAGGCCACGGTGCTCGCGACCACGGCCGGCCGGCTCCCGCCGCTCGACACCGACGCGGCGCCGCTCGTCGACGCGCTTCGGTCGCTTCGGGACACCGGGCTCCTGTCGGCGTACAGCGTCGACCGGACCCCGGGCAGTGCCGGTCGTCCCACACAGCGCGTCACGGTCGAGGGGTACCGGCTGTCGCTCTCGGCCGAGCGCTGTCCGGTCCTGCCAATCGCCGTCGAGTTGCTCCGCCGGACCGCCGTGACCCCGCGAATCACCGACCTGACGCGGACGGCGACCGGGTGGACCTTCGCCGTCGCCACGGCGGGCGACGGGCCGGCCGCCGGCCTTTCCGTCGCGGCGACGCGGAGTTGAAATTTCCCGGCGAGAGCTGAGCGACCGTAACGAATACACGCTCCCCCTGAGAGGAGCGACACATGGGAGTCGCAGTAATCGGCGCGTCGATGACGAAGTTCGGGCAGCGCGACGCCTGGCTCCAGGAGCTGCTCTCGCAGGCGGGCGAGGCGTGTCTGGACGACGCCGGCGTCACACCGAAGCAAGTAGAGCACCTGTACGTCTCGAACATGGCCAGCGGCGAGTTCGAGGGCCAGGGGGGCGTCATGAACGCGCTGGCCCACGACCTCGGCGTGTTGCCCGCGTACAGCGAACGGGTCGACCAGACCTCCTCGTCGGGCGGGGCGGGCATCTACGAGGCCTGGCAGTCCATCGCGTCGGGCGCAAGCGAGATGACGCTGCTCGTCGGGGGAGAGAAGATGACCCACAAGACGACCGGGCAGGCGACGGACGTCATCGCCTCCATCACCCACCCCGCGGAGTACAAACACGGCGTCACGCTGCCTTCCTTTGCCGGGATGACCGCCCGGCACTACCTGGAGCGGTTCGACGCACCCCGGGAGTCGCTGGCCCGCGTGGCCGTCAAGAACCACCGGAACGGCGTCGACAACCCCAACGCGCAGTTCCAGAAGGAGATCTCCGTCGAGAAAGCCCTGGAGTCGCCCATCATCGCGGACCCGCTCCGGCTGTACGACTTCTGTCCCATCACGGACGGCAGCGCGGCGATGCTGTTTACGACTGAAGAGCGCGCCAAGGAGATCACCGACGAGTACGCCGTCGTCTCCGGCATCGGCGGGGCGACCGACACCCACGTCGTCCACGAGCGCGACGACCCCACAATCATGGGCGGCGTCGTCGAGTCGAGCGAGCAGGCCTACGAGATGGCCGGCATCGGCCCCGACGACCTCGACGCCGCGGAGCTGCACGACATGTTCACCATCCTGGAGTTTCTCCAGCTGGAGGGTATCGGCGTCGCCGAGCAGGGCACCGCCTGGGAACTGGCGATGGACGGCAGCACCGCGAAGGACGGCGAGCTCCCCATCAACACCTCTGGCGGGCTGAAGTCCAAGGGCCACCCGCTGGGCGCCAGCGGCGTCGCCCAGGGCGTCGAGATATACGAACAGCTCGTCGGCGAGGCCGGCCCCCGGCAGGTCGAGGCCGACACCGCACTGGCCTGTAACGTCGGCGGCTTCGGGAACTGTGTCATCACCACCATCATGGAGGCGGCAGAATGACGCTCGAAGCAGGCATCTGTCCGAACGGTCACGTATCGTACCCGACCCACCCGCGCTGTCCGGACTGTGGCGACCCGCAGGACGAGACCGTCGACCTCTCCGACGAACGCGCCGAGGTCGTCACGTGGACCACCTCGACGGCGACCCCGCCCGGCGTGCGGGAGCCCAACACGCTGGCGATTGTCGAGTTCGACATCTCCCATCTGGAGTACGAGGACGCGTTCGTCCGCGCGATGGGTCAAGCGACGAGCGATGACATCGAGACCGGGGATGTCGTCGAACCGGTGTACGTCGAGGAGCTTCGGGACCCCGACGTGGGCATCAAGAGCGCGAACCCCGAGAGCACGGACTGGGACGGCTACCGCTGGGACCCGGTCTGAGTTGGAGTCGGACCACTACCGCCTGGCACCCGTGTGAGCCGGCGCTTGGACCACTACCGCCTGGCACCCGTGTGATTCAGCCGCTCGCCGCTCCGGAGCGCGGCTTCGATTCTGTCCAGCCCGTCGGCGACCGTGCAGTGGCCGCTGGGGCCGGCGTGGGGATAGACGCCCAGTAGCTCGCCGCCCTCCCAGTAGGCCACGCAGGCAATCGGGAGCGTCACCACCGAGTCGTCGCCGGTAACGGCGCTGTGCCGGTCGCGGCGGTCGAACGCCGGCGCGAGCGAACAGCCGTTGTCGGCGGCCCACTGCTCCAGCGCCCGGATATCCGAGTTTTGGTGTGGGTCGACACCGGTCGAGAGACGACTCCAGTAGGTGACTGTCACCTCGTCCACGAGGCGCTGCTGTCGGAGGGCGTCGGCCCGGCCGAGAACACTTGTCTGGCGCTGCTCGGTCCCGCTAGCGACCGGCGTGCGTAGATACACCGCTAACCGTTTGTTGTGACTCATGCTGTACTCCTGTTGAGTGCCCTACGACGGGTCGGGGGATAGCCGTATCGGTGCCCGTGATAGTCAGACTCAATCAGCCGTCGAGACTGTCGGGCTGGCGGGTGTCAGCGGCGTCCGACCCGATTCGAGGTCGTCGAGACACTCCTCGATAGAGCGGGGGGTTCCCCCGCGAGCGAACGGAGCGACCTGCACCAGGTCGTCGTCCTCGTAGACGGCGAGACACAGCGCGGGCAACACGAGTTCGGTGCGCTTCTCGCCGGTCTCCCAGCTGTAACACAGCCTGGTGTCGAAGAAGGGCGAGAGGGTCGCTCCGGCCTCGATAGCCCAGTCGAGGAACTCCTCGTAGCGGGTCTGTTCGGGACAGTCATCGTCCGCGACCGGAACGCGCTTCTCCCACACCGTGGTTCCGGTGGCGTCGATAGCGCCCGCACACTGCAGTTCCTGGAGCCGCTTCTCGACCGCGGCTCGACGTTTCTCCGACGGTGTGGGGAGGTCGGCTCTGACGAACAGCTCCGCACGCCGGGTCTGTGGACACTCGGTTTTGGACATCCCTACCTACTGATTCGGCTGTGGAATTATAAAACGTTATGTTTTTTGAATTATGTTTGTCTATATATCCCTTCTCACTCCTCGTCGCCCGTCGGGTCGTCCATATCGTCCTTGATAGACCGGAGTTCGGCGTCGACGTCGACCGGTACGTCGGTCCCCTCGCCGTCGAAGTCGTCGCCGGCGACGGACTCGCTCTCGGCCAGTCGCTCGGCGAGCGACGCCCGGAGCTCTCTGGCCTCGGTCAGCAGTTCCCTCGCCTCCGCGTCCGGCGGCCGTCCCTCCACGGCCCCCTGGAGGTCCGAGAGCGCGTCGTCGAGCCGGGCCAGCGTCGCGCGGCTCAACTGGGTCGCCCGCTCCTGGACGTCGCCGCCACTCGACGCTGTCGACGGCCGCCCGTCCGCCAGTCGCAGGGCCCGGCGGAGCAGTTTCAGCGCTTCGATATTAGTCTTCAGGACGAGTATCGCGGCCGGAATGGTCACGTCGCTGGTGAACCGGACGAGTTCGCTCGGTGTCGGCGGGCGTGGGCGGCCGTCCGCAGTGCGGGGTTCGACTTCCCCCTGGAGGTCCTGTAGCGTCCTGACGAGGTCCCCCAGCAGGGCGGCGATGTCGTCGTCGGGGTCGGTCATACCCCCACTTGGACTGTCCCACACAAAAGCCCGCCGAGGAAATTAGGCAGACCAAAACCCTTTTTGCTTTAGGCATGCCTAATCATCGCTAATGGCAACGAAGGCCGAGGAACTACGGGGCCCCGAGGCAGAGACCGAGGACTGTCCGACAGTGACCGCACACAAGAGCCACACGGAACGGACAGTGTTCACCGAGAGCGACAACAAAGAAGGGTGGATCGCCACCGACCTCACGGTCGATCTCTGGCGCTGAGGCTGTCGAAGTTCTGCCGTCGAAAAATCAAATACTGGAAGCGTTTTCGGTTGAGTCGCCCGTTCAGTCCATCACGAGCGTGTCGTCCGCGAGGTAGTGCTCGATGTGGTGGGCGTCCTCTTCGACCTGCACCAGAATCTCGCGCAGAATCTGGGCCGTCGCGTGGTCGCCGAGGTTCTCGGCCAGTTCGATGTGGTCCCGGGCCGACTCGATGATGTCGCCGTACACTTCGAGGTCGTGTTCGAGCGACGTGCGGATGTCGTAGATGTCCTGGCCCTCGTACTCGACCGAGGCGTGTTCCTCCTGTGCGGCCGGGCCGGAGATGGGCGTCCCGCCCAGCGCCTGCGCGCGCTCGGCCAGTTCGTCGGCCCCGTCTTCGAGGTGTGCGGCAGCGTCACCGAGGAACAGGTGGAGGTCACGGAACTCCGCGCCCTCGACGTTCCAGTGGTGTTTCTTGACCTGATGGTAGAGGACGTACGTGTCGGCGAGGTCCTGGTTCAGGGCGTCGATGATCTGCTCGGACTTCTCCTTGTCGAGCCGAAGGTCGTTCTCCTCTACGGTTCCGAACTCGCGGCTCACGTGCTCTTGTGTCGCCATTGTCACTCGTACGTACTCGCGGATGGCACTTAAAACTTCGCTTCAGAAAAAACCTTTTTCGAATATACAAAACCTCCTTTCCGATATGATTATTTTTGCCACGGTAACCGCGACATCCGCGGCGTCACTCCCGGGCGACAATGAGCGCGGTGTGGCCGTCGGGGATGGCCGAGAAATCCACGGCCGCCGTCCTGACGGTCTGTTCCTGGTGGACGGCCGTGAGGGCGGCGAACACGTCGGAGTCGAGCTCCAGATGGTCGCCGTACTGCTCCCAGACCGTCGGCGGGAGCGCGAGGACGAACCGCTCCGGCGTGCGCGCGAGCACCGGGTCGTCGTACTGCTTTCGCCACTCGTAGACGAGGTCCTCGACGCCGGGGTTCTCCCGCATCGCCCGCTGGTGGCTGGCGAGCGCGTCCCGCAGGACGCCCTCTTCGACGTCGTTTCGCTGGGCGGTCGTACGTATCACTGCCAAGTCGAACGGAGCCAGCAGCGTCTCCTCTGTCATGTGGCCGTCTTCGGGGGCCGGCCACATAGCCTCTGTTCTTGTGACCCGTCTATCATACCGGATTAAGCCTGTTAATACCCGTGCTTCGGCAGCTATTTGCCCGCGGATTCGCTACTTCAAGGGAGAGGAATGGGACGATTATCAACACTCTTTGGGCCGGAACGGGTCGCCGTGATAGGGGCGTCAGAATCGGAGGGTTCTGTCGGCCGCGCCATCACGGAGAACCTGCTTGAATCGTACGAGGGCGAGGTTCTGGCGGTCAATCCGAACGCCGACGAGGTCCTCGGTCTCCCCTGTCGCGACGGTATCGGGGAGGTCGACTCGCCGGGGACTGTCGACGTGGCCGTCGTCGTCGTACCGCCACAGATCGCCGTCGACGCTATCCGCCAGGCCGGCGAGGTCGGTATCGGGAACGTCGTCGTCATCACCGCCGGCTTCGGCGAGACCGGCAGCGACGGGGCCGCCCGCGAGCGGGAGCTCCGCGAGGTGGCCGAGGAGTACGACCTCAACCTGGTGGGTCCCAACAGCCTCGGCGTGATGTCCACGCCGAAGGGGCTCAACGCGACCTTCGGCAACGAGATGGCCAACGAGGGCGACATCTCCTTCATGAGCCAGTCCGGGGCGTTCGTGACGGCCGTCCTGGACTGGGCCGCCGAGCGCGACGTGGGCTTCAAGGACATCGTCTCGCTGGGCAACAAGGCGATACTGGACGAGGGCGACTTCGTCGAGGAGTGGGGCGAGGACCCCGAGACGGACGTCATCCTGGGCTATCTGGAGGACATCGAGGACGGCGGGGAGTTCATTCGCACCTCGCGTGAGGTGACACAGGACACGCCCATCGTCGTCGTGAAGTCCGGTCGCACCGACGCCGGGGCCTCCGCCGCCGCCTCCCACACGGGGGCGATGGCCGGCTCCGAGCGGGCCTACGAGGCCGGCCTCGAACAGGCCGGAACGCTGCGCGTCGAGTCCGTCCAGGAGCTGTTCGACTACGCGCAGATTCTCTCGGGCCAGCCGCTGCCCGACGGCGAGGAAATCGCCATCGTCACGAACGCCGGCGGGCCCGGCGTGATGACGACCGACGCGGTGGGCGACTCGGACCTCTCGCTCGCTGAGTTCTCGGACGACACCTTCGAGACGCTCCAGGAGACGATGCCCGAGGCGGCCAACATCTACAACCCGGTCGACATCATCGGGGACGCCCCCGCGGAACGGTTCGAGTCGGCCCTGGAGACCGTCCTGGCCGACGAGAACGTCTCGATGGCCGTCGTCGTCGCCTGCCCGACCGCCGTGCTCTCCTTCGAGGAGCTGGCCGAGGTCGTCGTCGAGAAACAACGGGAGAGCGGGCTGCCCGTCGCGACGACGCTGATGGGCGGCAAGTCCGTCGGCGCCGGCCAGGAGATCCTCGCACGGGCGGGCATCCCACAGTACTTCGACCCCGCCCGCGCCGTCGGCAGCCTGGACGCCCTGACCGAGTACCGCAACATCTCCGAACGGGAGTTCCAGGAGCCGGACACCTTCGACGTGGACCGCGAGCGCGCCCGCGAAATCCTCCAGAGCGCGACCCGCCGGGACACGAACCGCCTGGGCGTCGAGGCGATGGAGCTGCTCGACGCCTACGGCATCCCGACCCCGCAGGGCGCCGTCGTCGACTCGCCCGGCGAGGCCGAGGCCATCGCCGAGGACATCGGCGACGACGTGGTGATGAAAATCGTCAGCCCCGACATCCTCCACAAGTCGGACATCGGCGGCGTCGAGGTCGGCGTCCCGCCCGAGGAGGTCCGGGACACCTACGAGGACCTCGTCGTCCGGGCACGGAACTACCAGTCCGACGCCACCATCCTGGGCGTGCAGGTCCAGGAGATGGTCGACCTTGAGGCGGGCACCGAGACCATCCTCGGGATGAACCGGGACCCGCAGTTCGGCCCGCTACTGCTCTTTGGCCTCGGTGGTATTTTCGTGGAGGTCCTCGAAGATACAACCGTCAGGGTCGCGCCAGTCAGCGAGCCCGAGGCCAGTGCCATGCTTGACGACATCGAATCCGCGCCGCTGTTGCAAGGGGCACGGGGCCGCGAACCGGTCGACAGGGACGCCCTCGTCGAGACGGTCCAGCGGCTCTCGCAGCTGGTCACCGACTTCCCGGCCATCGTCGAACTGGACATCAACCCGCTCGTCGCGACGCCCGACGGCGTCAAGGCGGTCGACCTGCGGCTCACGCTCGACCAGGAGGAACTATGACCGACACGCTACTCGTCACATCAACCGAAGAAGGCATCGGCAAGACAGCAATCACCATCGCGCTCGCGAAGGCCGCACAGGCGGCCGACAGGGACGTCGGCTACATGAAACCGAAGGGGACGCGGCTCCAGAGCGCCGTCGGCAAGACCCGCGACGAGGACCCGATGCTCGCGCGCGAGCTGTTGGACTTCGACGCCGAGATACACGAGATGGAGCCCATCGTCTACTCGCCGACCTTCGTCAAGGAGGCCGTCCGCGGCCGCGAGGACCCCGCGGAACTGCGCGAGCGCGTCATCGAGAACTTCGAGAAGCTGTCGGAGGACCGGGATACGATGCTCGTCGAGGGGAGCGACCGCCTGGAGACGGGCGGCATCGTCGACCTCACCGACGCGGACATCGCCGAGGCAATCGACGCCCGCGTGTTGCTGGTCTGTGGCTACACGACGCCCGCCGACGCGGACGAGGTGCTCGCCGCGGCCGACCAGCTGGGCGAGCGGCTCTCCGGGGTCGTGTTCAACGGCGTCACCGAGTCGGCCATGGACGAACTCGTCGACGACGTCATCCCCTTCCTCGAAGGGCGTGGCGTGTCGGTCTACGGCGCGCTCCCGCGGGTGCAGGACCTCTCCGGCATCACCGTCGGCGACCTCGCCCGCAGCCTGGGCGCGGACGTGCTCACCAGCGAGGCCCCGACCGACGTTCACGTCGAGCGGTTCACTGTGGGCGCGATGGGCGGCAACAAGGCCCTCGACCAGTTCCGGCGGACGCGCGACGCCGTGATGATAAGCGGCGGCGACCGCTCGGAGGTCCAGACGGCCGCCCTGGAGGCGTCGGGAATCAAGGCGCTGTTGCTGACCGGCGGATTCCGGCCGGCCAGCGCCGTGCTGGGCCGGGCCGAGAAGGAGAACGTGCCCATCCTGCTGGTCCAGTCCGACACCCGGACCACTATCGACCGAGTGGAGGACGTGCTCCACTCGGGGCGCACCCGCGACGCGGAGACCGTCACGCGGATGCAGGAGCTCCTCGGCGACGGCGTCGACGTCAACTCCTTGCTCCGGCTCTCGGAGTAGCCACCGTTTCCGCTGCGGTTTCAGGCTTTGATAACGGGCTACAGCGCGGTCATCCCCCGAAATCTCCAGTCGAAACTCACCTCACCTTTTTGGTTATCGGCCCGCTAATTATGGGTGGAGCCTCTCCGGCTCCGTAGTGTCACACGTTCGGGGACTCCGGTCCCCGACTTGTTCCCTTTGTGCGCGGCTTCAGTATTTCCGCTGACCTCGAAAGGACCGGTACAGCGCCGTAGCCCCACTCAGCCGTCGGACTGCAGTTCGGCGTTGCTCTGTGCGCTGCCTGCCGCGGTCTCGGGCGCGGTCGCGTCGTCGCCGCGCTCTTTGACCCGCTCGGGGTCGAACTCGTTCGTTCCCGTGTTGGGCTCCAGGCCGGCTTCCTCGACGATTTCGATGTCGTCGGCGGGGGACTGGCCCTCGGTCGTCAGGTAGTCGCCGGTGAGGATGCCGTCCGCGCCCGCCTCCAGGGCGGCGACCTGGCCCTCGGTGTCGAGGTTGGCCTCGCGGCCGCCGGTCAGCCGCACGCGGGCATCCGGATGTAAGAGCCGGTAGACGGCGACGGTCCTGACGACTTCTTCGGTCGTGATGTCGGGGAGACCCCGTTCGGCCATCGGCGTCCCCTTGACGGGGTTGAGGACGTTCACCGGGAGCGAGGCGACGCCGATGTCCTGGAGGGCCACGGCGGCGTCCACGCGGTCGGTCGGGGACTCGCCCATCCCCAGGATGACGCCGGCACAGAGGTCCATCCCGGCCTCCTTGGCGACCTCCAGCGTCTCGACGCGGTCCTCGAAGCTGTGGGTTCCGACGACTTCGGGGAAGTATCGCGGGGAGGTCTCGATGTTGTGATTGTAGTGGTTGAGCCCTTCCTCGGCCAGAATCGCGGCCTCCTCCTCGGTCAGGATGCCGAGCGAGGCGTCGACCTCCACGTCGGTCTCGTCCCGCACGAGTCGGATGGCCTCCAGTACCTCCTCCCACTCCTCTGGGCGCCGTTCCTTGGAGACGCCCTTCTCGGCGAGGACGATGCCGAACCGCTGGGAGCCGTCCCGCTCGGCCCGCTTTGCGGCTTCGAGTATCTTCTCCGGCCCGAGGAAGCCGTAGTCGTCGATGCCGGTGTCGAAGTGGACAGACTGGGCACAGAAGCCACAGTCCTCCGCGCAGTTGCCGGCCTTCGCGTTCACGATGGAGCAGGCGTCGACGGTGCCATCGCCCAGCGCGGCGCGTACGGCGTCCGCGCCCGCGGCGACTGCGTCGACGGGCTGGGCGATCAGCGCTAGCCCGTCCCGCCGGTCGAGCGTCTCCCCGTCCAGTACGCGCCGCACTGCGTCGTCGACAGTCCTGTTACCCGTTTCGTAAACCACGGGTCAAATGTCAGTTGACGGCCTGATAAGGATTCGGGTGGCGGGCGTCTCAGCTCACCGGGACCGCACACTCCGTCCAGCCGAGCGTGTCGGCGCGTTGCTCGGAGACGTGCTGTTCCCCTTCGGACATCACCCGCGTGATTGGCTACGGGCATTGGAACACCAACTCACTATTCCGGGCTCTGGTCCTCCCCGGGTTCGCCGGACGGCGCGTCTCGGGCGTGGTCGAGCCAGTTCATCACTGGATTGACCGAGACGCCGTGAACGACGATAGAGGTGAGAACCACGAATCCGACCAGCGCCCACAGCACCTCGGCGGCGACGAGCAGCTGTCGCTCCTCGAACCCCGCCTCGGTGAGGGCGAACGCGAGGTAGTAGAACGACCCGATGCCACGGATACCGAACGAGGAGACGACGATGCGTTCCTTCCACGGCATGGGGGTTCCGACCAGTCCGACCAGCCCCGCCACCGGACGGACCACGAAGACGAGGACGAGACCGACCACCACTTCGACCCAGGTTAGCGGGGCGAAGAGCCCGCCGACGATTACCCCGCCGAACAGCACCAGGACGGCCGCCATCACGATACGTTCCACCATCTCGGCGTAATCGTGGAGTGCTTCGTAGTACTCGTGTCTCCACTCGTAGTGCCGGAGCGTCAGCGCGGCGACGAACACTGCGATGAACCCGTATCCGTTGAGGAGTTCGGTCACGCCGTACGTGAAGAGCGTCGCCGCCAGCGCTTCCGCCCCCTCCATGACTTTGCCGAGCTGCGTCGTGACGGGGCCGCGGAAGATGACCCGGGCGACGACCCGTCCGGCGAGATAGCCGATGACGATACCGACAGTAATCTCGTAGAGCACGTGAACGAGAAACCACTCGCCGACCCACTCCAGCGACGACGCCCCGGTCGCGGCGGCCATCGCGATAGCGAGGTGTGTGAAGGGGAACGCCAGCCCGTCGTTGAGCCCCGCTTCCGACGTCAGTGTGAACCTGATTTCGCCCTCCTGGTCCGCCGGGTCCATCTCCTCGTCTACCGCTTCGGTCGGCGGTGACGCCTGTACGTCCGAAGCCAGCACGGGGTCGGTGGGTGCGACGACGGCACCGAGAAGAATCGCTGTCGGGAGCAACATTCCGAGGACGCCCCACCCGAGGAGCGCGGTAGCGGCGATAGTGAGCAGCATCGTCACGCCGAGCAGTCGCCACGTGTTCGACCAGGCGTGCCAATCGAACGGGCGGTCGAGTTTCAACCCCGCTCCCATTAGGGCGATTATCACGACGAACTCGGTGAGCCGTTTGGCGATGTCCCCGTGTGTGGCGGGGTCCGGGATTTCGACGCCGAGGGGCAACGAGAACAGTATCGCGCCGGCGGCCACGTATATGATAGGGAACGACAGCGGCTCGTCTGCGAGCACCCGCGGCAAGACCACTGCCCCGAACATGGCGAGACCGACGAGCGTCAGAATGACTTCGTATACGGCCATCCGGTCGTGACTAGCGAACCCACCGGTGAAAATACTATTGGAGAATTGTCAGCTTTGGACGGCTCGCAGTTCAGTAGCGCCGGCTCGTTCCCGACAGCGCGGAACCGGCCTCATTGCCGCGATGGGCAATGCTCGACCCGGCGGTGTCAACGACCGTAAATACCGTCTGCCCCGGCCTCAGTACAGGTCTTCGAGGTCCTCGGCCGTGTCCGCGTGTTGCTCGCCGGGGAACTCGCCCGACTCGACGGCGTCGACGTAGTCGCCGACAGCGGACCTGACTTCGCTTCGAACGTCGCCGAACTGCTCGGCGAAGGGCGGCGACGACTCGGCCAGTCCCACCACGTCGGTAAAGACGAGCACTTGCCCGTCACAGTCACCGCCGGCGCCGATGCCGATGGTCGGAATATCGAGGGCTTCGGTGACCTGTGCGCCGAGGTTCGTTGGGACGTGTTCGAGCACGAGCGCGAACGCGCCGGCGTCCTCGTGGGCCCGCGCGAGTTCGAGTATCTCCGTGGCCTCTTCCCGGTCGGTCGCCTGCTGGGTGTAGCCGGTCTGATTCACGCTCTGGGGTGTCAGACCCAGATGCGCCATCACGGGGATACCCAGGTCGTCGAGCCGCTCGGTGAGTTCGACGGTGTGGGGGCCCGACTCCAGTTTGACGGCGTTGGCGCCTTCCTCCTTGAGCATCCGCCCGCAGTTTTTCACGCTCTCGGCCTCGTCCGCGCCGATAGAGAGGAACGGCATATCGGCGACGACCAGGGCGTCGTCGGTCCCCCGCGCCACGGCGCCGACCCGGGAGGCTATCTCGTCGACGGTGACCGGAAGCGTGTCCTCGTAGCCCAGCACGGCGTTGCCCACGCTGTCGCCGACGAGAATCATGTCTACCCCGGCGCCCTCGACGAGTGCCGCCGTCGCCGCGTCGTAGGCCGTCAGCATCGCAATCTGTTCGTCACCGGCCATCTCCTGCACGTCCCGAACCGTGGTCATGTGCGTGGCCGGGCGCTCCGGGGTATTACGTGTTCGGGTCGTCGCCGAGCAGCCCCATGTCACGGCCGAGCCGGTCCGTGAGCGCCTCCAGTATCTCGGGGTCGACCTCGGCGACGGCATCGCCGTCGTGGAGCTGTTCGTTGTGCCGTTCCACGGCCGCCTCGACGTCCTCGAACGGGACCTGCGTGCGCGTCTCACAGGCCGTACAGACGACCGGTATCTCGGGTATATCTCCGTCGGCAGTCATAGCCGGCGGTTTGCGACGGGCGGGGAAATAAGAGTCGACTCCCGAACCGCAACCGCCTTGCCACCCCGCTCGGAACACACGGCCGTGCCAGCAGTCGAGAAAACGGACCCCGACGGCGTCGACTTCGGCTGGGTGATGCAGACCACCTTCGTGACGACCATCCTGCTGGGGTCGCCCGTCGTCGCCGCCGCCTCGCTCGGGACCCGGCTCCCGACGTGGACCAGCCGCGCGATGTTCGCGGTCCGCGTCGGCGCGGTCATCTGGATACTGACCGCCGTCTCCGTCTACCTCTACGCCCGATACCGTCGCTGATCGAACTCCTGCGCCCAGGCAAACGCCATCCCCGCGCGGCGTGCCGCCTCCCTGTCCCGCTCGGAGTCACCGACGAACACCGTCGACTCCGCCGGCGTTCCGAGCGCGTCGGCAACCGTCAGGAGCCCCTCGGGGTCCGGCTTCTCAGAGCCCAGCGTGTCCCGTCCGACGACCGACGCTATCGCGTCCGCTATGTCGTGTACGTCAAGCGCCACTCGGCAGGCCGACTCCGCGTTCAGCGAACAGACGCCCACGGGAACGTCGTGTGGGAGGCCGTCGGCGAGAGCCAGCCGCGTCGACCTGCGAGCGCCCGCGCGCTCGTACTCGGCGATTGTCGCCTCGACGGCCTCCCGATGGCCGGTCGTCTCGGCCAGTTCCAGCAGCCCCCAGAGGTCCGCTCCGTCGGGGGAAATCCCGTTGTCCCTGAGAACGGCGGCGACGTCGCTGGTCACTATCTCCCAGTCGACGGCGAGGTCGACCAGCGTCCCGTCGAGGTCGTAGACGACCGCGTCGTGAGTCACAGCGGTGGTACGGCGCCGCTTCGCAAATGCGCTTCGGCGTGTCGATAGCGCTATCGTACCGCTCGAAACGGTAAAATCCCGTTCGCGCTCCGACTGTGGGAGCGTGTGTATCGCTCTTCAGTGGTTGCGATAGCTACCGGGACTCGGCGAGTTCGATGTCGAGAAACCCTTCGATTTCGGCGATGGTCGAGCCCTTGACGTTCGCCTGAACTGCGCGGCCCTGCTCGACGGCGAGAACGTCGTCTTCGGAGAGGTCCAGCTCGTCGGCGAGTTCCCCGGTCTTGAGGCCCGCGTCCTGTCGGGCGTCGGTGACGCGGGACCCGTAGTCGCTGACCAGGTAGGGGAGCTGGTCGGCGTCGTAGTCGGCGCCGTCCTCCCAGTGGGAGCTGTCGGCGGACTGGGAGTCCTGCATCTTCGCGGCGTTCTGGGCCGCGCGCCGTCTGCGCTCCTGGTCCTCCGACGTGTCGCTCCCGCCCTGGCTCCGGTCGGTCTCGCCGTGGTTCTGTGCGCAGTCACCACAGAGCTCCAGCGTCGCGCCGGCGACGCTGGCGGTCTGTGTGTCGCCCTCGGCGCCGCAGAGTTCGCAGCTCCCGCCGGCGCTGTCGCCCCCGCTGCCGGTCGAGTATTTGGCCATGCCCCCGGTAGCGGTTTCGTCATATTTGAAACGTCCGGTTCGACGGAGTGGCAAGCCCTCCCGGACCGGGACGTAAACGAAAGCCCTTTTATCCGACCGCGGGATACGATTTATTGCAGTAAGACGCAGCAAGCGTGGGTAGCCAAGCCAGGCCAACGGCGCAGCGTTGAGGGCGCTGTCCCGTAGGGGTCCGCCGGTTCGAATCCGGTCCCACGCATACTTCTGTCGCGAGCCACTCCGCGAGCGACTGCGTTGCTGACGAGCGGAGAGTCTTCGAACGGGTCGAACACGAACGCAGTTCTGGGAGGCTCGTTGGCCTACGAAATTCAACTGTGATAATTTAGCCGGTGGCTTTTTAATCATGCACACGTCAATTATTGCCATGGCACCGTTTTGGTGCCACTACCCCCCACCCCCACCCCCACTTTCCATACTTTTAACTGACCGGTAGTTACGAGTCCACTCTCCGTAACAGCCGTTCCCAAGCGGGAAACGCCGTCGGCCGCTCGTTTCAGTTGCTTAGCTCCGCACAGCCCCTGTGGCTCGCGGATACCGCTGTCGTCACTCGTCGCTCACGTCCGTTAGTGACAGAGTGGAAGGGGCGGGATTCGAACCGAGGCAAGACGGTCGGCCTCACGCCGTTCGGCCACTGCGATTTGCGTTTTCGAATCCCGGATACCATCGGCTCCTCACATCCGTTCGGAGCACGATGGAAGGGGCGGGATTCGAACCACGCGGAGCCCTGCGAGGGAAACTACCAGGCCGTTTTCTGGCATTTGGCCGGCAGCGCTCTACCACTGAGCCACCCTTCCGAACGATACCCAGTAGGTCTGTCGGGAACAAATATGTGACGGGGGACTACACCGGCCGGCCACGTTCCCGGCACAGTTCGGCGCGCTCGGCAGTATGTATTTGTGGGTTCCGTTCGATTGTCATATCGTGAGATATACACGAATCAACTACGAGGACGTCGACCCAATCGGCGACGCGATACACTTCATGCGGGACCCGCTCGAATGTTCGAACCTCGGGGTCACCATCGTCGAGTGCGAGCCGGGCTGGACGGGGAAGGAACACAATCACGGCAGCAAAGGCCACGAGGAGGTGTACGTGCTCGTCGAAGGGGCGGCGACGGTCGATATAGACGGTGAGCCAGTCGAGCTAGAGGCGGGCGACGCGCTCAGAATCGATCCGGACGCGAGACGGCAGATACGGAACGGCGACCGGGAGAGCCTGTTCGTCCTCGTCGGCGCACCGTAAGACGCGGTCAGTAGCTACGCTCTTTCGGCTCGTAGGTCTCCTCGTCGCCTTCGAGTTCGACCGGTTTGTAGTACAGCTCCGGCGTGCCGTCGTTCCAGGCCAGCATCGTGTGTTTGATCCACTCGTCGTCCTTGCGCTCCTGGTGTTCCGCGCGCCAGTGGGCCCCGCGGAACTCCTCGCGGGCCAGCGCCCCGAGGGTGATGGCCTCGGCCACGTCGAGGATGTTGCGCGTCTCGATGGTGTGGATGAGGTCGGTGTTGTAGGTCCGCGAAGGGTCCGAGACGGCCACGTCCTCGTAGGCCTTCCGGGCCTCGCGGAGGTCCCGAAGCGCGTCCTCGAGGCTCTCTTTCTCCCGGAAGACGTTGACGTTCTCCGTCATCGTCTGCTGGACGTCCGCGCGGACGTTCGCGTGGTTGATGCCGTCGTCCTCCAGCAGCGTCTCGATTCGGGTGCGCTCGTTGTCAACCGCGTTCTCGATGACTGCGGTCGGCTCCACCGCGGCGCCGTCGGCGACGACGTCCTCGCTGCCGGCGTCGACAGCGCCCGGCTCGACCGGCGGCTGGACCGCGCCGTCCTCGCTCTTGGCGGAGGGGCCGGTGCCGATTTCGGCCGCTTTCATGTCCTTGCCGGCGGCGTGCCAGCCGGCGCGGGCGCCGAAGACGAGCAGTTCGGGGAGCGCGTTCCCGCCGAGGCGGTTCGCGCCGTGCAGCGAGACACACGCGGTCTCGCCGGCGGCGTAGAGCCCGTCGATGCAGGTCTCGCCATTCTCGTTGCACTCGATGCCGCCCATGGCGTAGTGCTGTCCGGGCTTGACCGGCATCGGTTCGTCGAGCCCGTCGACACCCTCGAAGTCCTCCGCGAGGTGGAGGATGTTCTCCAGCCGGTCGAGGATGCGCTCCTCGCCCAGGTGGCGCATGTCGAGGTCGACGTGCTCGTCATCGATGCCCCGGCCCTCGTTTATCTCGGTGAGTTCGGCCCGGGAGACCACGTCGCGGGAGGCGAGTTCGCCGTCGTTGTTCGCGTAGCCGTACTCGAACATGAACCGCTCTTCCTCCCCGTTGTAGAGGATGCCGCCCTCGCCGCGGACACCCTCGGAGATGAGTACCCCCGTCGACGGGAGCGTCGTCGGGTGGAACTGAATCATCTCCATGTCCTCCATCGGGACGCCGGCGCGGTAGGCCATCGCACAGCCGTCGCCGGTGTTGGCGACGGCGTTGGTCGTGTGGTCGAAGGCCTGCCCGAGGCCACCAGTGGCGAGGATGACGCCGTTGTTGGCCTTGAACCCGTGAATCTCGCCGGACTTGATGTCGTAGGCGACACAGCCGTGACACTCGCGGTCCTCGGGGTTCTCGTGGTCCGTCACCGCGAGGTTGGTGACGTACCACTCGTCGTACACCTCGATGCCGCGCTTGACCGCCTGCTCGTACATCGTGTGGAGCAGGTGGTGACCGGTCTCGGCGCCGGCGTAGGTGGTCCGCGGGAACGACATCCCGCCGAAGGGTCGCTGTGAGACGCGGCCGTCGTCCTCACGGGAGAAGGGCATCCCCCAGTGTTCTATCTGGATGACCTCCTCGGGCGCGGACTTCGCGAACGTGTCGACGGCCGGCGCGTCGGCCAGGTAGTCCGCGCCCTTGATGGTGTCGTACGCGTGGAGGTCCCAGGAGTCGCCCTCCTGAAGCGCGGCGTTGATAC